>MFHJ01000029.1 GCA_001778545.1 Candidatus Giovannonibacteria bacterium RIFCSPHIGHO2_02_43_16 | reverse complement strand
GGATAGCGCGATTTTTGTTGATCATAGACGGCGCATACAAAAGCTGGAGGCCGACGTAGAGTTACTAAAAGACGTTGCGGGTATAAAATAGTTTATTATTTATTGTTTAAAAACAGCCTCGGCTTAGGTGAGCCAAGGCTGTTTTTCTTTCCCCTTATTTTTTTTCCGATTTCTGTGGCATAATTTGGGGATATGAAAATTGTATTTACTAGACATGCGAAAGAGAGGATGGCCGAGAGATCAATTTCGACAAGCGCGATTGTAGATGCATTGCGCAATCCCACCCGAGTGTTATATGATGTAGATAATAGGTTATTATTTAAGAAGTTATATAAGAATAAAGATAAGGAACGATTGCTATTGATAGTGGCAGAAATGGAAAAGGAAATTTTCAAAGTCATTACAGTAATTGATACATCAAAAGTTAAAAAATATTTATAACTATGAAAAGCAAAAAACCAAAAATTTCTTACGACAAAGAAAGCAAGGTGCTTCAAATAGAGCTTAAGGCGGAAAAAAGCGTTGATTCAGATATTCACGGCAATGTAGTGATTGATTACGGGAAAGGGGGCGGAGCAGTTAAGGTAAGTTTTTATCAATTCAGCTTTGATGCTTTCTCGAAAAATCTGAAGGCGCTCGAGGAATTTGCTCATCAATCCAAAGCGCTATTTTCAGTAAAATAAACGCTATTTTTAGTAATCCCGCCCCGTCTTAAGCCGGAGCGCTTTCCCCTTATTTTTCTCCGAATTCTGTGGCATAATTTGGGTACTTGATTTAATTAAGCATTTTGTTATATTTAATATGTTTTGTAGCTTAATAACGAAAGGGGGTGGGGCAGATGAAAGTTGCTCGCGCTGATCAGCGAAAAGCGCTGATCGGTAAAATCGACCTAAAGAAGATAGCTCTGAGCGTGTGCGCCTGCGGTTGCTCGTGCTGACCGGGTCATGCTGATAAATCTGGGCTATCGAAACAAGGCTGGACCTAATAAGTCCAGCCTTGAAAATATGAGGAAGAGGATTTTATGAGTCAGAATATCAGAATATGCCGCTGGGCTAAATTGTTTTCTGGGAAGAATGGTTATTTCGCAGTTTTTCACTCGTTAAATCTGGAGGTTGTTTTTCTCGAACAAAAGTTTCGAGAGATGATCGAACTGCTTTTCCTTGGCACAACCTTAGATTTTTTGACGCGGAAGTTTGAAAAGTTGGCAGAAATCGCCGAGGTCATAGCTGAATTATCGCGCTGTGGTTTGGTCGTGCCGGTAGAAAATGATGATTTGACCTTGCTTGATGAAAAAAGGAAGATTCACGTGCTTCCTCCTGGCCTGGAAACTCTTTATCTTATCGTAGCCGATGATTGCAATCTTGCCTGCGATTACTGCTTCATCTTGAACAATATGCCTGAGAATTATCGTTCAAGGCGTATGTCCTTCACAACAGCAAAGGTGGCTATAGATATGTACTTCAGGAATCTTGTTCGAAATCCGCTAGGGTATGAGAAACTAAGAAAGACCATTTATTTCTATGGCGGAGAGCCTCTACTTAATTTCCGGCTTATCAAGCAAGTTGTGGAATATCTCGAACACCAATATAAGGATCAGATAAGCGAAATGGGCGAAAAGTTCAGAATGTCAATCGTGACCAACGGTACGCTAATAAGCAAAGAGATCGCCCAATTTGTTGCGGCGCGAGGCAACTTCGACATAGCCATTTCGCTCGATGGCCAAGAGGAAAGTCACAACAAAAAAAGGCCGTTTATCAATGGCAAGGGGTCTTTCGAAAAGGCAATTCGTGGGCTAGAGATTCTAAAACAAGAGGGCAAAAAGGAAATATCTCTATCTTGCACCATTGCGGATCATAATATTGATGAGCTTCCTTCCCTACTCGACCTACACAGAAAGTATGGCTTCGCATCGATCAATTTAAATCCTCTTGTAGACACCGCTAAAGATCCAGTCAGTAAGAAATACATGTGGAAGGTTTCGAAAAGGATGATTGAATATTTTACTTTGGCGAGAGAGGAAGGAGTTTACGAAGATAGAATGATGCGAAAAACCAAATCTTTTGTGGAGAAGAAGATCCATGCTTACGATTGCCAGGCTCTGGGAGCGCAACTTGTTTGCTCTCCGGACGGACAATTGGGTGTGTGCCACGAAGGGACAGGGATTAAACAATTCTTCTTTGCCACGGTGGATAAGGATTTTGACTTTCATAAGAACACCGTCATTGCAGAGTGGAAACAGCGAACACCTCTAAATATGCCTCAATGTTACGATTGTCCGGCTTTGGGCATTTGTGGCGGAGGGTGCGCCTATGGTTCTTGGCTAAGGAACGGAAGCATTTGGTCGGTCGATGATCGATTTTGCGTCCATTCACGAACGACTTTGGAGTGGCTCGTATGGGATTTATTTTCACGGCTTTAAAGTCGCGGATTATGGTGGCCTCCTTGCTTTTAGGGTGGGGAGGCTACATCATTTTTACATGATAAAAATTGCTTTGAATATTAAACTCGATTATCAAATTTATGCCGAATTTCGCGATTTCAGCGTTTTGGGGGTTGATTTTGGTTTACAGATAAAAAAAAATCACCCGGATATAAATTTGAAGAATTATAAGAAATATATTGATGAATTCTACAAAGAAAATGGGGCTGCGATAGAAATTTCAACTTCAGAACTTTCTGGTACTATAAATCAAAAATCTGACCTATATTTTACTGCGATCAAGAAGTATTTTGGCGTAGATTACAGCAAAGAGAATTACAAGGGCTACATTTCCATATTTGACTGCAACCCCAGATTCGTCGACGACAAATCATTCCAAGTATTTTATGAAAAAAGTGGCCTCGACAAGCTTAGGGTCTGCTTCCACGAAATAACCCATTTCACATTTTTTGATTATTTTGAAAAGTTACTTCCAGCGAAGTATGAATCTCTAGATAGAAACAGCGGAGTTTTATGGGAGCTTTCCGAAATAATAAATGTAATTTTACTTAACGAACCAGAATTCAGGAGTATTCTTCAAAAAGAGGAGAAGTTGTTTTACCCGAGTTTAGAAAATAAATTCAAAGAAATTAAAACCATCTGGATAAATTCAGACAAATGCCTTGATAGTAATTTTATGCAAAAAAGTTTGGCATATCTTGCACACTAATTTATCCCTTATTTTTCTCCGATTTCTGTGGCATAATTTTAGCTTGACAGCCGATAAGCGTGTCTGCTAACCTTATCTTAGATCACTTAATAACGCAAAGCCTTTGATTTAGGCCCTCAAGATATTTCTTGAGGATTGGGCCCGAATCGTCTTTTAGACAAGGCGACTTCTGCGTTAGTGGAAGCACGGAATCCTCCGTAACCATGGGATAGAGCGTGTTAGCGCTCGAAGATGGTCCGACCTTGCGTCGGACAAGAAAGGTGGCACCGCGAGATTTTAAGCTTCTCGTCCTTTCCGCGCAATTTTGATTTGCGCCGAAAGAACGGGAAGTTTTTTTGTAAACTTTCCAAAGATCTTTAATAATGGAGATTGCAAAAACTCAAGAAAGGAGACGGTTATGAAAAGGGGCAAAGCCGAAAATCTCGGCACTCTATCAACGATTCAAGGGATCAATGTTCCTCCGTTTGTCGTTCTACGTCTCGGTATGTCCGAGGACGAGCAAACTAAAGTTATCTGTAACTTCTTGAAAAAGAATTGCGGAAAAACAGTAGCGGTCCGCAGTAGCGCGACACAAGAAGATTCTGACAGCGCATCGTTCGCCGGGATGTACGCGACTAAACTTCGCGTTCCGGCAACCATTCAGAACATAAGGATTGCCGTGGAGAAGGTTCGGTCTTCCGGAACGCAAAAAAAAGAGGTTGTAACCCACTATATCGAGCATCGGGGGTTGGAATTTATCGATTCTGAAATATCAGTCATTGTACAAGAAATGATTGAAGCTGACGTGAGTGGCGTAATCTTCTCGCACGACCTTGTTAAGCCCGACGGTTACTATGCCGTATCGGTATCAAGTGGAATTGGGGAAACCATCGTGGGAGGCATCGCTAATGGTAAGCTCGTCCGGGTTGTTCGTGGAGTAAAACCCGGGAACATAAAAGATGTTTGGCTCAGGAAGCTCATCGTTGCTATGAAAGCCATAGAGCGGCGATTCCGATCATCAAGTCTGGATGTTGAGTTTGCCATTCATAATGAGGTACTTTACATTCTGCAATGCCGACCAATTACCACTACGCAAGCAGAGATGAATCAAGCTTCAGAAGCACAGTTGCTCAAGCGGATCAAGTCGGTCAACACCTCGGTTGCGTCCCGCTTCTGCGGAGATGTGATTGGCGACATGATTGACATCAACCCAGTAGAATTACTTGGAACGGCACCAACACCACTCGACATCTCGATATTCAGATACTTATTTGCCGACCGAATTGTAGAGCGGGTGCGGCGAGACATGGGGTATGATCCTCTCGATATCGGACTGCTCCGAGTGGTAGAGGGAAAACCTTATGCCTCAATGCGGGCTACAGCGTTCAGCTTTCGTCCGCTCGGGATCTCTAACCGGATTTACGAGCGGATGGTTCGCGTTTATCGAGACGCGCTCGTGAAAAACCAAGCGCTTCAAAGTCGAGTGGAATTCGATCTGTACGCCATGAGTTGCGGTGAAAAACTCGAGAGGGTGATGCAAGAAGCGCAGCTCAATGATGATGAGAAGTCTATCGTTCGAGAAGCTTTCCTACGCATTGATACGGGTTTCTTGCAAGTATCTAAAACGCAAGCGGAAACTTTCGATGCGTTCGCTACCGACTACGAAAAACACACCCGATCTATGGGCGATGCTTCGTTGGGCGATATTCTCGAACATGTTGCGAACGGCACGGAAATGTTCGTTCGTGTCGCACGACTCGCTTTCTACTGGAAGAACAGGTTCGAGGAACTGCATCCGCAAGAGAATTTAAACAGTCTCATCGGAGGACATATTCGTTCAGTGAATGGACAGTTATATTCTGATCTAGTGGCATGTCGAAACGGCATGATCTCCAGAAGGGAAATTATTGAGCGGTATGGGCACCTGCGACCTGGACAGTTCAGTGTATTTGGCGAATCCTACGCGGACGATCCGAATACTTATCTGTTCTCTCGAATGAGGCAGGTAGAAGTAGCCCAAGCCAAAAAGCGGACTCATGCGTTTGAGGGTACGGTTGAGTTCAAGCACGTTATAACGTTTATGCAAGCGCGTGAACACATGAAGTTCCTGTTCAGTCAGTCGTTGCATCTCTTCGCGACAAAACTCAAGCACCAACTCGCACAACGAGGAATCTCCGAATACAGCGCCTCTCGAGTGAATTGGAATGAGCTGAGCTCATGCCTACACAACTCAATCCCCTTGAGATGTAGCTGCGTGGAAGATGAGCCTCCCGTTTTGCTACCGGACGTGATAGTTTCTGGTCTAACGGACCTTAGAGTAATCACATTCAGTGAAGCCATGCCGTCGTATATTACCAATTCAATTGTAAAAGCACGCGTGTGTGTTCTGGATCAGTTGGGCGTGAAAGCCGATGTCAGGGGAGCACTCGTTCTTTTGCCAAATGCAGACCCAGGGTATGACTTCCTATTTCATTCTGGTACAGTAGGAATCATTACCAAAGTTGGAGGTCCGGCATCACACATGTGCATTCGGGCTATAGAGCTACAAATGCCTGCGTGCATCGGTTGCGGTGAGAGTGTATACCAAAAGTTGGCGGCGGCTCATTCCGCCGTTCTGGACTGCGGTACGCAACAAATCATCGTTATCGATTAAAGCGTCGTTAAACAGGCACGAGGGTGGAGACCGAACATCAGTTTCCACCCTCATTTTTTTATTGTAAAATGATTTTATGAAAAAAATTATCGTATTTATTTGCAACGGTAATATCCATCGTTCAGTTATCGCCGCTGAATGCTTAAAAAAAATATTCAAAGAACGGAGAATCGGATCAAAATTTTTAATTGAGTCTTACGGATTACAAGGCACAAAAGGCACTGATGTACAAAAGCATAAGCGACTCTCAGAATATCCAAAAGAATGGAAAGCTGCGAAACCAACCTTGCAGAAACTCGGTATTGATATTAGTAGGCACAATTTTCAAAAGATTTCAGCAAGTGTTATGAAAAGAGCGAGCGTAATTATTGCCATGGATAATAAAGTCTATTCGGGAGCAAAAAATTCTCTAAAAAAGCAGTTCCCGAAGTACATCGAGAAGATTCATAACTTTTCAGAATTAACCATAGATCACAGGGTTATTAAAGATCCCTCTGGGAGCGGAAGTGAAAAACTACACAAAAAAATAATTGGAGATATGTATTCAACGCTAGCAAAAAAATATAAAGCTATTTTAGTATGGACTGAATAATTAGCTCGCGCTGAAGGGAATTCAGTAATTAAATCTGCAAAATCAAAATGCGCCTTCAGGGATAATTTTTATCCCTGAAGGCGCATTGTTCTGTTTGGCGTCACCGCTCGCACTTGTTTAGGATGTTTTTTTCGCGATGGCGATCAAGTAAGCTCCTTGCATGTAGCCAGTTTCTGCTAATTGCTTGTCGATGTCTATCACGGTTTTCTGGACCAGCTCGTCCTCGAAGATTTCATCTGGCAGGATGGACGCTATTGCCGGGTAGGCGAGCATCCGACGAATCGACATGCCACTTGGCATAATAGCTTCGATTTCCTCTGTGGTGTACGGGCGTGCGTATATCGAAAGCAATTCGCCGGTTGGGGCATGCACATCGAGGCAATTTTTTGATATGTTGATTTCAGCCACGAGGCCAGTGTCCCAAGGGAGAAACTCCATCTTATATGGGAGAGCATCCCGATTGTAGAACGAGAGGAATGCGATGCCGTCATGAATCAGCACGCGCCGCACTTCCTTAAGAATTTCGTCTACCTTCCTTAGATCGCTGGCGGTGCCGAAGTTCATGAGAACGAGGGACACGGAGCTATCAGCAAGCGGTATCCCATTTTCCACATCTCTAACTTCGAATCTGGACTTCGCCGACTTAATATAGTCGAATTTTTCTTTTGCCTGCCGGATCATCGCGCTACTGATATCGAAGCCAATGACTTCGCCAAATTTATATTCTTCCACGAGGCGCAAAGATTGGATGCCAGTCGCGCAGCCGATATCAAGCGAAACCTTGCGATCCTTCATGAGAGCAATTTCCGCAGAGAGGATATCAGATTCAAACCTTTTATATGCACGAGTTGCGGAAAACCCTCTGTCGTATTCTGCGTCGTAGATCGGAGCCCATTGTTCAGCCAGCGCTATGAGATTATTTTTCAGCTTGGCGTACCAAGCTTCTTCGTCTTCTGGCTTCTCGGCATGATGAGCCGCGTCTTGCCATTGAATCATCTGTGTTTTACAAGACTCTCCGATGATGAAGTAAAAGAGTGCGCGCACAAATGGGGCGAAAGATGGCCCAATTTTCTTTCCGGACGCCCAGACGTGTGCCTGTTTCATTCTTTCGCTCTCAGTTTCGCCCCGGTAAATAGGTTGCTGTCTGTCGTGTTTGAATTCTTCAACCTGCTTTGCGACTCGCATTCGCTGAGCTAAAAGATCAACTACGAGCTTGTCAATTTTGCGCAAAGCTACTCCAAGTCCTACGAGATCGGTCATTTTGTTATTCATTTTAACCTCCTATGGCACAGCCGTTCAGTAAATGACTATCCCCATTTTTTCACGGACCTCGGAAACAGTTTCCGATATTAAAGCCCGCGCCTTTTTGCCGCCTTCGTGAAGAATTTCTCGAACGTATCCGTCTTTCCCGGCAAGTTCTCGTCTCCGTTCCTGAAACGGAATAAGGAGTTTTCCGATGTTTTCTACGAGAACGTCTTTGCACTGAGCGCAACCTATCGCAGCAGCCAGACACGCATTGGCGATTTTGCGCGTTTCGATCTCTCCTTCGCTGACGAGCTCATGTACCGAATAAACCGATTTGCAACCGTTGTAAGGATCGCCAGGATCACTGGCGCGGATCCGATTTTTGTCCGTGACGCCTTTTTTGAGATAGCGTGCGCGGATTTCCTCCAAGGGCATATTGATATCAATCGCGTTGTCTGACTCAGATTTGCCCATCTTTTGGCCGTCGAGGCCTGGTACGCGCACCATGTCCTGCATCATATTCGGAACGGGGAAAGTTTCGCCATATCGATTATTGAACCGCTTCGCTATGTCCCTCGCTAACTCAACGTTTGGCACCTGGTCTTCGCCCACCGGAACCAGAAATGACTTAGGGCCGAGAATATCCGCTGCCATGAGCACCGGATAAGTTATGAGCCCGAGGCTTACTCGCTCTGGAAATTTTCTGATGAGTTCCTTGAAAGTCGGGATGGTTTGAAGTTCGCCCAGAGGTTGGAGCATGGAAAGATAGATACAAAGCTCCGGTATTTCCGGCACGCTGGATTGCGTGTAGATGATCGATCTTTCCGGATCAAGTCCGGAGGCTAGGTAATCCTTCACAATTTCAATGAGATTTTTCCTCAATTCCTCTGGATCGTCGAGCGTGGTTAATGTGTGAAGGTCGGCGATGAAATAGAGACATATCGTTCCTTCTTTTTCCTGGTATTTTACAAAGTTCTGAACGGCTCCTAGGAAGTTCCCAAAATGCAACTTCCCAGTTGCCCTGATACCCGAAAGAACCCTTATTATTTCTGACATAAACACCTCCCATTTTTGGCTACATCTATATTCAGTTGACAAGGTAAGATTGAATTATGTATAGCAAATTATCTCCCAATTTTCAAGTCTATGTACCGTAAGGAGCTTTCCCCTTATTTTTCTCCGATTTCTGTGGCATAATTTGGGTATAGATGCTGGCATTCAAGCTTCTAATTGAAGCATTTCGTGATTTTTTGTGGCCAATTTCCCCAAGTTGGCTTTTTCAAAGAGATCGTTCAGAACCAGCTTTTGCTTTCATTGTACATCCAAGAAGTATTTCTGATGTATATCACAAATATCTATTCACTAGAGTTATCAGCCCCAAATTATTGGAATGGTTTTTGCTACATTTTTGGCCCGTTATATTATCAGAGGTAGAAGGATTGAGATCTGTAAAAAATGGTAAACCAATAAGAGGTTGGATATTAAGCATACCTCTTACTGCCGAACAGGTAATTTCCAAAAGAAAAATAGCAGTAAAGATGATTAAGCGCGCGATAAAACTTGCATATTGCAGGGGGGCTAATGTAGTTGGGTTGGGCGCTCTTAATGCGTCGGTGACTTACCGAGGTCGCGATATTGAAGATATCGCTTCAAGGTTGGATATAGGAATTACGAGTGGAGTTGGATACACGTCATTTAACGTTGCCGATCTTATCTCGTACTTGATAAAGCATTTCAAGCTTGATAATAATGTCGTCGTTGGAGTTGTGGGGGCAGCCGGGGGGATTGCCAGTGCGGTCATAAGATTTTTGTTCACGAAAGGAATAAAAAATTGGATATTAATAGATTTGGACAGAAAGCATAACAGAGTGCACGAACTAATTAAGGAATTCAAAATAATCAATCCCAGTGGTTCGTTCAGGGTAACTTCGCAGCTATCTGAATTAAAACAATGCAGATTCATTATTACTGCAACAAATGCTCCTGAGGCTCTAATAAGAAGCGAGCACTTATCCACGGGAACGATTATTTTAGATGATGCACAACCTTCAGACGTTGATGCTCAAGTTGTATTAGAGAGAGAAGATATATTGGTAATTAGTGCAGGTATTATTGAGGCTAAAGAGATTAATACAAATTTTGATTTAGATCTTAAACATAGAAATGACGTATATTCGTGTTTAGCGGAAGTTATGGTTCTCGCCGCGCACCATAGGATCAGAGAAAAAAGTTTTGACTACGCAAGCGTTGATGAAATTCAAGAAATTGGAAAATTGGGGAAAGCCTTGGGTTTCGGACGGGCAGAATTTCAAAATTTTAATAAAGTTTACACGGGACAAGACTTAAATAATTTTTACGACAAGTATATTAAAAAAATATGATAGAATTCCCGATTCTTTTCGACGCTAAAAATTTAATAATAGTTTTTGTTGCCGTTATCCATGCGGCGCTCGGTATAGTTATTTCAATCAAAGGTTCCGGCAAAAAACAGAATAGTATTTTTGCTATTATGGAGTTCTTTTTAATACTTTGGTCGATAGCAATGATTTTTTATAGGAGCTCTTACGGAGACGAGATTACACTTTGGGTAAAATTGCTATATTTTGCGGCCATAATGGTTCCATATATTTTTATATATTTTACATATGCTTTTCCTGAAGATAAAACTAAAGAATTTTCAAAAATAGTCCAAATTTTTCTCCCAATCCCTATTTTTATAATAACTTGGATGATATTTTGGGATAAATTAATAATTGGAGTGAATTCTGCTGGGTCGGGTGAGCCTGTAATTATTTTTTATAAAGGCGCCGAATACGCGTATGCGGCCTATATGTGGGGATATTTTGCACTGGCTTATTTGAGATTGATTAAGCTATATTTTGAATCTTCAGGACAAACCAAAGCCCAGATAAAATTTGTATTTTTAGGGACTTTTTTTTCTACAATACTAGCAACTTCTTCAAATATGCTTCTGCCAATATTTGGAATTTTTTATCTAAATTGGTTCGGACAAGTTAGTATTGTTGCGATGGCAATATCTATTGCTTATGCCATCACACGCCATAATCTTCTGAACACGCGGGTAGTTACAACGGAGATATTCATCACTTTAATAAACATAATCATATTGATCAGATTTATTGGATCCACATCTCCCGAAGAATTCATATTTAATGGCTTGGTTCTTCTTGGAGTCATCATGTTTAGCTTTCTTCTGATCCGCTCTGTTTTGCACGAAGTTAGGCAAAGGGAGGAGATATCGAAATTAGCGGAGGATTTGAGGGTGGCGAACGCGGAGCTGAAAAAATTGGATCAGATGAAATCGGAATTCGTTTCGTTGGCGTCGCACCAGTTGAGGACGCCTTTGACTGTTATCAAAGGATATATATCTATGATCCAAGAGGGGAGTTTTGGGAAGGTTGCGGATCCGCTTAGCGACGCGCTTCGAAAAATTTATATCTCGAACGAAACGCTTATAAATTTGGTCGGAGATTTCCTGAATCTCTCGCGTATCGAATCGGGGAAGATGAAATATACATTCGAGCCGACGCAGATGGAGGGAATAATCCAGAGCGTTTTTGAAGAATTTATGGAGGTAGTCAAAGAAAAGAAGCTCGAACTTCGTTACGAAAATCCGGAGACTCCGCTTGCGAAAGCCATGCTAGATAAGGACAAATTCAAGCAGGTAATAATGAATTTGGTTGATAACGCGGTCAAATATACTCCAGAGGGCTCGGTGACGCTTAAAATTGAAGAGGAGAAAGAAAAGGGGAATGTACTTTTTTCTGTCTCGGATACCGGAGTCGGAATGTCTAAAGGAGAACTCGACGGCATATTTAAAAGATTTTCGCGCGGAGAGAGCGGGAGCAAGGTTAATACGAGCGGGCTCGGGCTTGGACTCTATCTCGCGAAAAGGATAGTGACGGATCACGGCGGTGAGATTTGGGCGACCTCGGACGGCCCAGGAAAGGGAAGCACTTTTTGGGTGCGTGTGCCCGTACATATTTAACCTCTTGTGGAATTGCGTGGCGTTATTTATAATTTCTTCATGGCACTGACAAAGCAGGATTTAGGCGCGATTGAAAGCCTTTTGAATAAGAAGTTCGTCGCCTACCAAGACGCGGTCATTGAAGCCGTTGATTTTAAGTTTCAGAAAATTGAAAAAGAAATGTCTGAATTGAGGTCAGAAATTAGACGCCTAACTACGACTTTGGATAAATTTCTAAAACAGATGGCGGATTATAAAGATGAATTCATTATTCTAAAAACAGAAGTAGATCAGATTAAGAAAGTTCTCAAAGAAAAACTCGGCGTAGATATCCTTGCGCAGGGATAGTGAAAATCAAAGCTATTAAAACCGAAAAAATACGAGCCCGAGAGCACGAGATTTTTTTTATTTTGGACAAATACGTCCGGAGAATGCCGGAGGATTCGGTTTTGGCGGTGACGTCTAAGATAATTTCTTTATGCGAAGGGAGGGTCATAAAAATCGGCGAGGTTGATAAAGATGAATTAATAAAGAGAGAGGCGGAATTTTTTTTGCCGAGAAAGTTGAGCAGGTATAAAATAATTTTCGCGATAAAAAACGGCATCTTGGCGCCGTCTGCCGGGATCGACGAATCCAACGCGGATGGATATTATGTTTTATGGCCGAGAGATCCGCAGAAGACGGCGAACGAAATTAGAAAATATCTTAAGAAAAAATTTAGATTAAAAAAAGTTGGCGTAATAATCACGGATTCAAAAACGACGCCTTTGCGCTGGGGGACGAGTGGTGTTGCAATCGCGCATAGCGGGTTTGCAGCATTGAAGGATTATATAGGCACGTCGGACGTTTTTGGGCGTAAATTAAAGATGACCAAAGCGAATATAATGGACGCGTTGGCCGCTTCGGCCGTGTTGGTTATGGGCGAGGGATCGGAGCAGACGCCCCTAGCTATAATGGAAGATATGCCGTTCGTGAAATTTCAGAAGCGCGACCCTTCGGCGAGCGAGATCCGCGAGCTTAGGATAAGTATCAACGACGATCTTTACGCGCCTATGTTAAAAGCGGTAAAGTGGCGTAAGGGAGGCGCAAAATAATATGAAAATTGACCTTATAGAGACACCGAAATATTTAGATAAGGAAGTTGAGTTATTCGGCTGGATCGATGTCAGGCGCGACCACGGCAAGCTTATTTTTTTTGACCTGCGGGATCGCTCCGGGAAAGTTCAGCTGGTGGTTACGCCGAGCGATCAAGATTTGCATAAAATCGCGGAGACTCTCCGGCCGGAATGGGTTATCCGAGTTGCGGGACGAATTACAGCCCGGCCGGATAATATGAAAAACCCGAACGAGCCGACGGGCGAAATTGAAGTCAAAGTTTCTGTGATTGAAGTTCTGGCCGAATCAAAAACCCCGCCTTTTGATCTTGCTTCAGATGGCCGTGAGATAAACGAAGAGTCAAGGATGCGATATAGATATTTGGATTTGCGAAGGCCGAGGTTAAAGAAAAATTTAGTCGAGCGCGCCAGAGTCGTAAAATTTGTCCGTGATTTTCTAACTGAGCGCGGATTCATTGAAATTGAAACTCCAATTTTATCGAAATCAACTCCAGAGGGCGCGCGGGATTATTTAGTCCCTTCGCGCGTAGACGCCGGCAATTTTTATGCCCTGCCGCAATCGCCGCAGCAGTATAAACAGCTTTTAATGGTGGCAGGCCTTGAAAAGTATTTTCAGATCGCGCGCTGTTTCAGGGATGAAGACACCAGGGGCGATCGCCAGCCGGAATTCACGCAACTCGATTTGGAGATGAGTTTTACGAGTCGCGAAGAAATTCTAGCGCTGACTGAGGAATTATACCTCTCTCTAGTTCGAAAACTGTACCCTGAAAAGAAATTAACGCTTGATCCCGATGGGAGAATTCCAGCTATGACGTACCGCGAAGTTATGGAAAAATATAAATCGGACAGGCCGGATCTTAGGCGCGATAAAAATGATCCAGATGAACTTGCTTTTCTTTTTGTCGTGGATTTTCCCGCGTTCGAATGGAAAGAGACCGAGAAACGCTGGGACGCGACCCATCACCCGTTTACGAAACCGCGAGTTGAGAACGTTGAACAATTTCGGCAAGAATTTAAAGAAAAGCCAGGGGAGATGCTCGCGGATCAATACGATTTTGTTTTGAACGGGTACGAAATCGGAGGGGGATCTATCCGCGTTCACGACCCGGAACTTTTGAGAGCTGTTTTTGAGGCGCTCGGCAATAAAACCGAAGATATTGAAGCGCAATTCGGACATATATTCGAAGCTTTCAGGTATGGCGTGCCCCCGCATGGGGGAATTGCTCCCGGCATTGATCGTTTTGTAATGATTCTCATGGGCGAGCCGAATATCCGCGAAGTAATTGCTTTTCCGAAAACCGGAGACGGCAGAGACCTTATGATGGGAGCGCCTTCGAAAGTTTCGAAGGATCAACTGAAAGAGTTAGGCATTGAAATAAAAAAGAAAAAATGACCTACTCTTTCAAACACACGGAATTCGAAGGGCCGCTTGATGTTCTTCTGGACCTGATTGAAGCTCGCAGACTTTCAATAACTGCGGTTTCTTTGGGGAAGATAACTGATGAGTATGTTGTGTATATCAAATCTCTTTCAGAATTTCCTTTAGGCGAGGTTTCAAATTTTCTTGTTGTCGCCTCGACCTTGATGCTTATCAAATCGCGCTCGCTCCTTCCCGGTCTTGAATTAGAAGAAGAAGAAGAGCGCGATATTAAAGATTTGGAATACCGGCTGAAATTGCTCGCCCGAATTCGCGAACTCGCAAAAAATATAAAAGACGGATGGATGCGGCATCCGATGTTTTCAAGAGAGGCATTAAAAGGCTACGAATTCGGGTTTATCGAACCTAAGGGGGTTACGGCCGATAGTTTATTTAAATCTTTGGAAAATCTAGTCAAAAGTTTTCCGAAAGTCACGGAGCTTCCGGAGAAAACTTTGGAGAAGGTGATTTCAATCGAGGAGAAAATGATAGAGCTTGTCGGCAGGCTTACCGCAAGGATAAAAGCTACTTTCCACGATATCGTCGGCGCGAAAAACAAGCTCGATATTATAATCGGCTTTCTCGCCGTTTTAGAGCTGGTTAAGGAAGGGGCGCTAGCTGTCCGGCAAGACGAGCGATTTGGGAATATAGAGATTGAGAAGAATAAGAATTATGAATAAGGAATTAAGCGATAAAATAGAAGCGCTTTTATTCGTAGCCGGAGAACCGATTTCGCTTGATAGACTTTCGAAACTTTTGAAGAAAGATAAAGAGGAAGTAAAAAAAGCTCTCGAAAATCTTGCTCAAAGTCTTGCGGGAGCGGGAATTAGACTTTCAGAAAATAAAAATCAATATCTGCTTGTGACTGCGCCAGAGCTTTCAAAGACCGTGGAGGAGTACATGAAACAAGAGCTAGGAGAAGATCTTTCGCGCTCAACTCTGGAAACGCTCGCTATAATAGTATACGAAGGACCTTTGTCGCGCTCTAAGATAGATTATATCCGCGGGGTCAATTCGAGCTTCACGGTGCGGAATTTAATGATCAGAGGATTGATCGAGCGAAAAACGGATCCAAACGACTCGAGATCCTGGCTTTATTCCCCAAGTTTTGATTTCCTGAAATTCATGGGGATTGATAAAATCGAGAACTTGGCGGGGTATGATGAATTTAAAAAAGAGGTCGAAGGATTATTAAACAGAAAAACAAAAGAAGCGGAACAAAAATGATCGGACAAATTTCACTCGCCGCGATATTTCTGTTGATTCTAATGACTCTCAAAGTGCCCGCTCCTCGGGAAGTGGCTAGAACTTTCGCGCCGCTTATTCCAAACCAAAGAGAAGATAGAAAGATTGTCTTAAATAATATTGAAGCAAAGAGCGTATTCATTTTTGACATATCTCAAAATAAGATGCTTTACGAAAAAAATTCTTCCGACCCGCTCCCGCTCGCGAGCCTTACAAAACTCATGACAATTTTATTGCTCGAGGAAAAATCGCGTGATGGGGTTTTTATACCCATTTCTAAAGATGCGGTCTTGCAGCCGCATAGCGAAGGGATGGAGCCGGGAGACAGGTTCGAAAAAGAAGATCTCGAAGAATTCACGCTAGCTTCTTCTTCGAACGACGGGGCTTGGGCGGCGGCGGAGTATCTTAGCGGAGGGGATATTGAAAATTTTGCTCTGCTTATGAACGAAAGAGCCCGCGAGCTGGGCCTCTCGAGCCTAAATTTCTCAAATCCGACGGGGCTTGATATTACAATTCCTTCGTCCCGGCTCTCTGGCGCTTTTGGCAACGCTAAGGATATATCGCTCTTGCTTAAATATATTTACGAAAATTATCCAAATATTCTCGCGAAAACTAGAAAGTGGGAAATCAGCATAACTTCTCTTGCCGGAAGGACAATAAACGCAACGAATACCAACGAAGCGCTCGGCGACATTCCGCAGATTATCGCCGGAAAAACCGGCTATACTATGGTCGCCGGCGGAAATCTTGCTTTCATTTTCGACACCGGGTTTAATCACCCTATCGTCGTTTCCATCCTTGGCTCGTCGGAAAAGGGGAGATTCGAAGACGCGAAAAAAATCGCTGAAGCGATTTTTAAATATTATGCGGATCAATATCGTTATGATATATCATCACAGTTAAATTTATGAACCGCGAATCAAGAACTTGTCAAAACTGCAAAAAAGAATTCTGGATCGAACCGGAGGATTTTAAGTTTTACGAAAAAATCCATGTCCCGCCGCCGACGTGGTGTCCGGAGTGCAGATTGATGAGAAAGATGATCTGGAGAAATGAACGCTCGCTATACCGTCGCACATGTGATTTATGTAAGAAAGAAATTCTTGCAATATATCCCTCAAAAACATTATTTCCGGTTTATTGCCACGAATGCTGGTGGTCGGATAAATGGAATGCGCTTGATTACGGGATGGAATACAACTTTTCAGAAACTTTTTTTAGCCAATATGGGAAATTAGAAAATGGAGTACCTCGGCTCGCACTAAATAATAAAAACGCAATCAACAGTGAATTTGTAAATCAGACAGGAAATATAAAAAATTGTTATTTGGTTTTTGGTACCGCAGAAGCTGAAAACTGCATGTATGGTAGGAGATTTATTCGTAGCAAAGATTCGATGGATTGTTGCGAGGTTGAGGACTGCGAACTCTGTTATGAAAATTCTTATTCAAGAAAAAATTATGATGTATTTTATGCCTATAATACGCAGAATTCGTTATCTTCTCGTTTTTTATCCGAGTGCCGCAATTGTACAAATTGTTTTCTTTGCGTGAATCTTCGAAATAAACAATATCACATTGGTAACGCGCCATATTCAAAAGAAGAATATTATAAGGAAATTAAAAAATACGAATCATTGAGTATTAGTAAAACCACTGACCTTTTGGAAAAATTATATGATTTAAAACTTCGAACTCCCTTAAAATATCGGCAGGACGCGCAAGCAATTAATTCAAGCGGTGATTTGCTTTTCAATTGCCGTAATATCGTTAGTGGGTTTAACTGTCATGACGCAGAAAATTGTAAAAATGTTACGGATGTATGGTTTATCAAAGACTCGCAGGATGTTTTTTCAACATACGGCCCAATTGAAATGTGTTATGACACTATGGCGATGGGATATGGCACATATCGAGCATTTTTTAGTTTTGATTCTTGGCCAGCAGTCGATGCTTTTTACGCAGATCATTGTTACGATTCCTCAAATATTTTCGGCTGTGCAAACTCAAGAAATAAACAATACTGCATCCTAAACAAGCAATACGCCAAAGAAGAATATGAAACACTCGTCCCTCGTATCATCAAACACATGAACGATATGCCCTATATAGACCAGAAGGGCAGAATATACAAATATGGAGAATTCTTCCCTCCAGAACTCTCCCCATTCGCATATAACGAAACCATAGCCCAGGAATACTTCCCATTAACCAAAGAAGAAGCTATTAGGCAAGGCTACTCATGGAAAGACCCTGAAGAAAGAAACTATACAATTACACTCAAAACAGAAGGCATACCAGATCATATAAAAGATGTTCCCGACTCTATCCTAAACGATATCATCCAATGCGCTCACCACCAACTTGGACACTCGGTGTCCAAGTGTAACGAACAGTGTACGGAAGCATATAGAATCATCCCTCAAGAACTTGATTTTCTAAGAAAGATGAATTTGCCGTTACCTCGTTTGTGCCCGAACTGCAGGCATTACCAACGCATTAAACAGAGAAATCCACTGAAACTATGGAAACGAAAATGCATGTGCGCGGGAGCTAAATCAGAGAACCAAGTCTATGCTAATACCATTGCCCATGAACACGGCGATAATCGCTGCGATAATAACTTTGAGACGACATATGCCCCGGAAAGGCCGGAGATTGTTTATTGCGAGAAGTGTTATCTTAAGGAGGTGGTATGACAAATTCAGTTTTGAACGTCTTAAAAGTTTTCGGGCTCTCGGGCATCGCGTTCGCTGTCGGAGTTTCTTTGACGCCGATACTTACGCATTATTTGTATAAATATAAATTATGGAGGAAGGAGGTTAGGCAGACCGCGCCGGATGGCAGAGGGACGCCGATTTTCGCGAAATTGCACGAAGAGCGCGAAACAAAAGTTCCAAGAATGGGAGGAATATTGATTTGGGGAGTTTTGCTCTTCTTGATCTATTTGGTTTATTTTCTTTCTTTAACCGGCTCGCCGTTTTTTGTGAAATTGAATTTTCTTTCCCGTTCGCAGACATGGCTTCCGCTTTTTACTTTGGTCGCTGCATCGCTTCTTGGCATCGTCGATGATCTTTGGCAGACTTTAGGCAAAGGGAATTATCTCGCCGGCGGAATGCGATTTTCTTGGCGGCTTTCTTTGATTATAGTAATCGCTATTATCGGAGCGCTCTGGTTTTATTTTCCGCTCGAGAAGCACGATATTTATATCCCGTTTTTCGGGAACATTTTTTTGGGCTGGCTATTTATTCCATTTTTTATTTTAGTAATGCTGGCCATTTTTTCCGGAAGCGTTATCGACGGCATCGACGGCCTTTCCGGCGGTGTGATGGCTGCGATTTTTGGGGCTTATGCTGGAATAGCCTTTTTCCAAAACCAAATTGATCTTGCTGCCTTCTCGGCTGTATTGGTCGGCGCGATCGCGGCATTTTTATGGTTTAATATTCCGCCAGCGCGGTTTTACATGGGGGAGACGGGAATCCTTGGGCTTACGACCTCGCTTGCGGTAATCGCTTTTCTCACGGACGCAGTCTCAGTTTTGCCATTAATCGCGCTTCCGCTCGTTCTCGATTCCGCGTCTGTAATAATCCAACTCACGTCAAAAAAATTCTTCGGCAAGAAAGTTTTTCTGGTCTCGCCACTGCACCACCATTTCGAAGCGCTCGGCTGGCCTTCGTATAAAGTCACAATGAGAGCTTGGATATTGGCCGCTGTTTGCGCGATGGTCGGCATGGTTATAGCGATACTTGGGAGATAATTTCTAATTTCTAATTTCTAAACTATAATAGAAATATGTCATATTCTGTTTTGATTAAAGGCGGAAATGTGCTTCGTGGGCGGAAATTCGAGCGTATTGATATCGGCATAAAGAAAGATAAAATAGCGGATTTGGGCGATTTTTCGGGCGAAAATGCCGATCTTGTGGTGGATGCGACGGGCAAGTATATTTCTCCGGGATTTATCGATTTAACCAACCATTCGGATACGCACTGGACTCTTTTTTCCCAGCCTAAGCAGGAAAGCTTGCTTCGGCAGGGGATAACGACTATCCTCGGGGGCAATTGCGGCGCTTCCATTGCCCCGCTAGTTCGCGCGAGCGATATCGAAGGAATTCATAAATGGGCAGACGTAACGCAAATAAACACGAATTGGAGGACCGTTGAGGAATTTTTCGAGGAACTCTCGAAGCACCCGATAGGCGTTAATTTTGCCACGCTCGTCGGGCATGGTACGCTCCGGCGCGGAATTCTAGGAGATGACGCGCGGAACCTAACAAGGAAAGAAATAGAGGAAATTAAATTTATGCTGAAAGATTCTTTGGAAGAGGGCGCCTTTGGACTGTCAACATCATTGGCCGCGGCGCATGCGAAATTCGCGACTGATGCTGAACTGAAAGAACTTTTCGCGATAGTCGCGGAATATAACGGCCTAGCTAAACACCATCTTAAAGACGAGGGGAGGAATATTTTGCCCGCGATTGCTGAAATAATTGGGATTAGCCGCGAATCAGGCGCTCGCACGCAGATCTCGCATTTTAAAATATTAGGGAAAAGCTCGTGGAATATTTTCCCGGAGGCGATAAACTTGATCGAAACCGCGAGGCAGGAAGGAGCGAAAGTAACTCTGGATTTCTTTCCTTATACAAAGACCGGTTCGCTTTTATACATGCTTCTGCCGCCATGGATAATAGAAGGAGGAAGGGCGAAAATCTTAGGATCGCTTAAGGACCCAAAGATGCGAAGAGAAACTTCAGATTATTTGAAATCGCTCACGCTTCATTACGATAAAGTTATTGTAGCTTCTACTTTTAAAGATGCGACCTCGGTTGGCAAAACGATTCAAGAACTCGCGATGTCTTCCGGGCTTGATCCAGAGGAAATTATTATGGAACTTTTGGAGATAAATGAACTTCAAGTTTCCATCTTTAACGAAGCGATATCGGAAGATAATTTACACAAACTGATTGCCAAGGAATACGTCTTGGTTTCTTCAGATGGCGTCGGCTACGATCTTAAAGCTAAAATGCCTTTTGATCTCCCGCACCCTCGGTCATTTGGCGCTTTTCCGAGAGCGCTCCAGATTTTTACCAAGGAAAGCGACGACATTAAATTCGAAGATATCCTGCATAAATTTACCCAAGAGCCGGCGTACTCACTGGGATTTAAAGATCGTGGAAGAATTGAGAAGGGATTTTTCGCAGACTTGGCGATTCTAGATCTCGAGAAAGTCAAAAGCACGCCTGATTACACGGCATCGCGGCAAGAAGTCGAAGGAATTGATTGGGTTTTTGTGAACGGCAAGGCGGCAGTAAAAAACGGAGTTATGTCCGGTGAGCTCGGCGGCAGGATCATAAAAAGAGCTTAGCGGAGCGATGAAACAGGTTGCGATTTTAGGTTTTGGGCTTGAAGGGAAAGCCCTTTTTGCTTACTTGAGAAAGAAAAAAGGCCTCGAGATAACTATTTTGGATCGTGATCCGGCCATAAAAATTTCAAGGGGCGCTAAAAAAGTTTTAGGGAAGAATTATTTGAGGAATATCGGGAAATTTGATTTGATTTTTCGGAGCCCCGGAGTACCGTATAAGCTGCCCGAGCTTAAAAAAGTCAGAAGGAGAATATCAAGCCTGACTAAGCTGTTTTTTGAAAAGGCAAGAAAGAAAAAAAATATAAAAATTATCGGCATTACCGGATCTGTCGGAAAGACAACTACCGCGACGCTGCTCTATAAAATATTTAAGAGTGATTCGAAAAAAGTATTCCTTGCCGGGAATATTGGCATAAGCCCCTTGGATTATCTTGAAAAGCTCGATCCAGGAAGCGCTGTGATAATGGAACTTTCGAGTTTTCAGCTTCAGGATTTGAGCTGTTCGCCGGATGTCGCGATCGTTCTCGATATTTTCGAGGAGCATTTGGACAAGCATAAAAATTTCAAGGAATATTTTGACGCAAAATGCAATATAACGAAGCATCAAAAGAAGTCGGACGCCGTTATTTATTTTCCGGATAATAAATATTCATCGTCTATCGCTGAAAAATCTCAAGGCAGAAAGATTCAGGCGACTTATCGTAACGCGAAGAAGGCCGGGTTCAAACTCAAAATCCCCGGAGCTTATAATTATAAAAACGCGATGGCTGCGTTTAAGGCGGCAAAGCTGTTCGGGATCAAGAAAAGAGCTATAATCGGGACGATAAATGATTTCAAAGGCATCGAGCATAGGCTTGAATTTGTCAGAAATTTGAAGGGAGTCAGCTATTATAATAATTCAAAAGCGACCAATATCGGATCCGCCATAGGCGGAATCGATGCTTTTTCGGGGAGAAAAATTGTTCTCGCCGGGGGATATAATAAAAAACTCGATCTCGTTCCGTTAGTCACGCGCCTTGCTAAGAAGGATATCAATAGAGCGGTATTTTTTGGGGACGCCGCAAGCGAGCTCGCGCGCATTTCCAAAATGATCAAATTTTCGCGGTATTTAACAGTTCGGGGCCTCAAAGACGCGGTTGTTGAAGCCCATAAAATTTCAGAAAAAGGAGAATCAGTAATTCTCTCTCCTGGGACAGCTAGCTTTGACGAGTTCAGTAATTATGCGGAGAGGGGCGATAAATTTAAAAAATGGGTGCGCAAATTAAAGTAAAGACCGATCCGATATTCAAAGGGATTGTAGCAACTCTGCTTATAACCGGTTTTTTCATATTGGCTTCCGCTTCAATCGGGATTACTACTTCCATGAAAGCGCCGCCGTATTATTTTATACTGCGCCAAATAACCATGGGAGGAGCCGCCGGCTTAATTCTTTTTATTTTCGCGGCAAAGTTCTCCTATAAAAAATGGAAAACGTGGGCGCTTGCGGTTTTTCTCGGAAGCATTCTACTGACCTCCGCTGTCTGGATCCCAGGCCTCGGACTCAAAGCCGGCGGAGCTTTGCGCTGGATAGATCTTGGACTGTTAAGTTTTCAGCCCTCGGAATTTCTAAAATTCGGATTCATTCTCTATTTATCAGCGTGGTTCTCATCGCGAGGAGGAAGAATTTCATCGCTTAAAAATGGATTGATCCCCTTTTTAATCATCACTGGCGTCGCGTCGTCCTTGCTGGTTTTGCAGCCGGACATCGGAACTCTTGGAGTGCTCGCCATATCCGGGCTTTTCCTTTTCCTCGTAGCCGGAGGAAAATTCACCCACGTTTTAATTTTAATATTAATAGGGCTGATTTTTCTCGGGATCCTAATTTCTCTTGAGCCGTACAGGTTCGATAGGCTGGCGGTTTTTCGCAATTCTGAATACGACCCGCAAGGCGCCGGATATCAAGCGCGCCAAGCTTTAATAGCGATAGGTTCAGGCGGAATCTGGGGGAGAGGCTTTGGAATGAGCCGGCAAAAATTCCAATATCTCCCGGAACCGGTCGGGGATTCGATTTTTGCTGTTGCCGCGGAAGAATTCGGCTTTATAGGCGCTTCGTTAATAATCTTCCTGTTTATGCTTCTTGCTTGGCGGGGGTTTTATATTTCGCGTTTTGCGCCAGATAGTTTCGGCAAGCTTTTGGGCTCTGGGATGGTCTTGTTGATAATCATACAATCAATGATAAATATCTCCGCTCTTTCAGGGCTCGCTCCCTTAACTGGGATACCTTTGGTTTTTATATCGCAAGGCGGCTCTTCTCTGGCGGTAACTCTTCTTGAGGCCGGCATACTTCTAAACATCTCCAAAACTACTTGAATTTTTCTGCTATAATTAAATTATGAGGATTATATTTGCCGGCGGCGGGTCCGGCGGGCATTTCTATCCCCTTATCGCGGTAGAAAGGGCGTTGAGGGATATTGCTCTTGAGAAAAAAATTACGGACTTGGATATAATTTACGCGTCCGATGACCCATACGATCCAGCTTTACTAAAGGAGGACAGGATTCGTTTTCTTAAAATTCCTGCCGGGAAAATCCGCCGCTATTTCTCAATTAGAAATCTTTTTGACCCTTTCAAAACACTCTGGGGCGTCATTAAGGCTTGTTGGATATTATATCTTAATCTCCCGGATGTGATATTCTCCAAAGGCGGATACGCGAGCTTTCCGCTTCTTTTCGCCGCGCGCCTTTTGGGAGTCCCTGTGATTATACACGAAACCGATTCGATTCCCGGCAGAGTAAATGTATGGGCCTCAAAATTCGCGAAAAAGATAGCTATTTCTTATCCGGAGTCAATAAAGTATTTTCCAAAAGATAAAACCGCTTTGACCGGAAATCCTGTAAGGCGAGAAGTTATAGGCGGGACGATAGAGAAAGCGAAGGAACTTTTTGGTTTCGAGGATGGAGTTCCCGTAATTTTCGTTTTCGGAGGATCTCAAGGATCCGCGAAAATAAACGATGCGATTCTGGACATTTTGAAAGATCTTTTGGAATTTACCCAAGTCGTTCATCAAACTGGGGTAGGGAATATAAATGAGGTTAAAGAAAGAATGAGCGTAGTTCTGGAAGCTTCGAAATTCAGATACCGGTACCATCCTTTTACTTTTCTGGACGAAGAAAAATATAAGAGCGCCTATAAAGCGGCATCGCTGATAATTGCTCGCTCCGGAGGCAGTATATTTGAGATAGCTGCGATGGGCGTACCCTCGATTCTGATTCCGCTTCCATCATCCGCGCAAGACCATCAGCGGGAAAACGCGTATTCTTACGCAAGAAATGGAGCCGCGGAGGTGATCGAGGAAGAAAATATGACCCCGCATATTCTTTTGCGCGAGATCAAATTACTGATAGCCGACAAGCCGCGGCTTGCCAAAATGTCCGAGGCGGCCAAATCTTTTGCGAAACCGGATGCCGCAGGGCGTATTGCGTCTGAAATTATCCGCCTCGGGTTCGAACATTGATGGAGGAGATTAGGACAAGACTCGCGCCTTCTCCAACAGGGCTCTTGCACGTAGGCAATGCCCGCGCGGGAATCTTTAATTTTCTTTTTGCGAAAAAAAGCGGGGGCAAGTTTATTTTGAGAATTGAAGATACCGACATTGAGCGTTCCAAGCCGGAGTACGAAGAAGACGCGAAAGCAGCCATGCGCTGGCTTGGATTGAATTGGGACGAATTTTACCGCCAATCCGACAGAAAAGAAATATACTCACACCATATAAAAAAATTGTTAGAAAATGGCTCGGCTTACGTCTCAGATGTAATAAGGTTTAAAAATCCCGGTAGAATTGTAAAATTCTACGATATTATAAGGGGAAATATCGAAACTGATACGAAGGATTTGGGAGATTTTGTGATTGCAAAAGATGAAAAAACTCCTCTCTACCATTTAGCAGCCGTAATTGACGATTTCGAAATGAAAATATCGCATATAATCCGCGGGGAGGATCACATATCAAATACACCGAGGCAAATTCTAATCCAAGAAGCACTTAGGTGTCCGACACCTAAGTACGCGCATTTGCCGCTGATATTGGGATCCGATCGTTCTAAATTGTCCAAACGGCACGGGGCCGAGGCTCTCTCGGAGTATAAAAAGCTTGGATATCTTCCGGAGGCAATGTTCAATTTTTTGGCGCTTTTGGGATGGCATCCAGAGGATGACCGGGAAATTTTCACTAAAGAGGAATTAATTGAGCAGTTTTCGCTGGAGCGCGTGCAGAAAGGAGGCGCAATTTTTGACAAGAGAAAACTCGATTGGATATCCAGGGAATATATAAAAAAACTAGACGGAAAGGATTTTATTGAGAAATTGAAACCGTTTATTCCAGAGGAATGGCGGAACAAGAATTTATCGGGCGCCGCTAGGCTTTTTCAGGACCGCATTTCAAAATTATCCGATTTTACAACGGAAGCTAAGTTTATTTTCGAACTGGGCGATTATGATCCGGCATTGCTGATTTGGAAAAACGCATCGAGGGAAGATACAAAAAAACGTCTCGAAAAAGCATTTGAATTAATATTTTCGAGCGGCGATGTGGTGGCGTACGCGAAAAAAGAAGGGATGGGGGAGGTGTTGTGGCCTCTTCGAGTGTCCCTGTCGGGGCTTAAGAATTCTCCGGGCCCTATCGAGATTATGGAGGTTTTAGGGAAAGAGGAATCGTTAAAACGCATCAGGCATGCAATTTCGAAACTTTAGATTTGGCATATTTACGCTGGTCGGGATTTTGTTTCTGTTGCATAGCTATTCCGAAGGCGCGACAGTCGATGATCTAAAGTCACAGATAAAGAACCGCGAAGACCAGATCGCGTCCATCGAAGCGGAAATCGCGGAGTATCAAAAGCAGATTGATGCTAAAGTTTTGGAGGCGGGAACTTTAAAGCACCAGATATCATCCCTCATCGCCGAGATAGGGAAGCTCAATGCTGAAATTCGATTGACGCGGGGAAAAATCTACGCGTCCGAACTCAGTTTGGAGAAAATAGAATTAGAGATTAATAAGAAGGCTGACGAAATAGAAGATAAGAAAGCGTCGCTATCCGGAATAATGCGTTCCATAAACGAGACTGATTATGAATCGCTCGTTGAAATATTACTAAAGCATAAGGATCTTTCCGATTTCTTTAGCGACATTAGAAATATAGAAAGTTTGGAGGGCGCGGTCAAGAAAGAACTCTCGGAATTAAAAGATCTCAAGAGGGATCTTGAGATCAAAGAGGCGGATGAATCGTCGATAAAATCAAGTCTCGTCGATTTAGCCGCGGAGCTTTCGGATCGTAAGTCTATCGAAGAGACTTACAAAAAAAAGAAAGATCAGCTCCTGCGCGATACGAAAAACAAAGAAGCGGAATATCAGAAACTGGTGCGAGAGCGCGAGATCAAGCGGGCGCAGATCTTGGAGGACATACGGAAAATCGAAGATCAATTGCGCTTGCTTATCGATCCAGCTTCTCTGCCTGCCCCGCGCCCCGGAGTTTTAGCATGGCCCGTTTTGAATCCGAATATCACTCAAAATTTCGGCAAAACAGATTTCGCGAAAAATACGGATGTGTACAATCAAAATTCGCATAATGGAATTGATTTGCGCGCGCCAGTCGGAACGCAAATTTTGGCGGCGGAAGAAGGCATCGTTAAAGGAACTGGGAATTCGGATATTGTTTGTCCCGGAGGATCATACGGAAAATGGATACTAATTGAACATCCAAACCATCTATCAACGCTATACGCGCATCTGTCTGTTAGTAAGGTTTCCTCCGGCCAAGGAATTAAGCGCGGCGAATTGATTGCTTATAGCGGGGATACAGGTTATACGACAGGACCGCATCTCCATTTCACGGTATACGATGCGCGCACAGTGCAGATAAAGTCTTCTAGAGTTTGTGGTTCATTACCATACGGAGGTTATTTGGACCCAATACTTTATCTATAAATATTAAGGTTTATAACAATTTAGTATAAGAAAAAGGCTCGGTAACAAAACAAGTCTTCTTGTTTAAGGCTCACTTTGTTACCGAGCCTTTATTGATTTTTCTTCCCTCCTTGTAGAGAAAAGAATCCTATATTCTATTTTTTTGTAAATGTGACGGCTTTGCCGTTAATAAGGAACAATTTTGCGTTAAGGTACTTTCCAAAAGAACTCTACAGTCTGCTTTAATGATACTTAGGAATCGGGGCGCCGTCAACCATATTTATCCACAAGAACCCCTTTAATGGTATACCGGTATGGCATATCATTAGCATATAGGGAAAAGAACTATCTTTCCCTATTTTTTATTTCTGTGGCGCAATTATGAAATTAATCCTTGGAAGAGAAAAAGTACAACGTAGCGGATATATTGAAAAAACTTGGCGTCGGCAAGACTACTGTTTTGCGTTGGGAAAAAGAGGGAAAGATCCCGCTTGCCAAGAGGGATCATATGGGCTGGCGCTATTGGGATGAAAAAGAATTTTACGAAATTTTGGCAATTAAAGGAGGCCAATTTCAAGAAAAAACGCTACTGAAGCCCGACAACCTTGATTTGAGCCCGGACGCGCCAAAGGTTAGAAGCGAACAATTTTTACCGGCGCTTTCAAAAACCAGAGAAATTAAAGAAATTCGCAAAGGGAGGGCATTCGATGAGAGTATGCTCTTTGGCCTAAAGTTCGGGACTGCGGCCCTTTTGGCTGGGCTTGTGCTTTTTGCCTCATCCGGCGCCGCAGACGAATTCGCTATTGGGATGGATGCTTCATGGAACGCTCTCGTACGCAGCATAGAATATTCTACGGCTCGTTTGAACGCGTCAGGGGCTTTTATCGCCGAGTCGGCATCTCCACTATACGAAAGAGGCAAAGCTTTTGATGATCGCATCTTTGCTTTTTTTGACGGCGGTTCCGATCTCTTGGCGCGCGGGGGATTTGCGATGAGAAATTTTTATCGAGAAGGCGGAAACGGGCTTTTGGAAGGCGTTTCAATTTTAAAAATAAAGGCCAGCGAGGATTTTTCAGATTTCAGGAGCGCTATTGTTTTGGCGCAGAAATCCGCGGGCAGGAATGGCGCGGCGCTCGCAGATTTTATGAGCGATTTCAAATCCGCGCCGAGATTTCTTTCCGCGTTGGGCAAAATCAATTTTTCCCTTTCGGACTTTTTGCCAGATTTTAGTTTAGCGCGCGAATTGAAAGCGGATTGGGAATTCATCAAGCCGGACGTTAAAGCGCTTCCGCGCGGAATTTATGGATTTTACGCGAACAATGCCTTTCTTGCCGCTAATGTTTTTCAGGACGCGCGAATGTTTTTTGTTGAATTTGGCAGATTTATCGCGAGGGTGTTTTATGAAACGGACAGAGCCGTTAAAACAGTTTCAGCGCCGCCGCCTTCAGCGGAAAAGAAAGTGCGGCCGGAGAGCGCGCAACAAGCGCCGATGAAAGGAGTTACTGTCATCGATAATTCGCGGATTATCGAGCGAATTATCGAAAAAGAAGTTTCTTCAGGCGCGGATGACGAGAAGCTTCAAAAATTAGAGCGATTGCTTTTTGAAAAAATTTCTTCCGTCGAACAAGCTCTGGACCGGAAGATACAAGGCAACTTTAATTCCGTTGCGATCACTCAGCGGATAAATAACTTAGGCGGATCTTCTGCTCCAGTAAATGACATCATCGTTAAAAGAATTGAAATCACGGAGAGCTGCACCGGATGCGGAACGTCTTCTTCGTCTTCTGGGTCGGGGACAGTTGGTTCAGGAACGCTTGGGCAGATTCCATATTATGCCGCGGCGGGCACAACCCTTACCGCGACTTCGTCTATTTTTATAGCGGACTCGGGCAACGTCGGCATCGGGACGACGAGTCCAGATAAAAAGTTGGAAGTTAGCGGAGGAGACTTATTAGTTAAAAATGGAGGTTATTTAATAGATGGAACAACTCTCGTATCGGGTCTCGAGGGTTATGGTTTTAAAACTGATGTAGCAAGTTCTTTATTTCATGGATTTTATTTTCATAATATAGGAACAACTGTTGCGTCAAGGGCATACTTTATAGGCGCTGGAAATAATGAAGCCACTGGGAGAGCGGGGGAATTATTGTTTGGTTCATCTTATATGAGATTTAGAACAAATAGCACGGACTCCTCTTTGGGTAGTGAGGTAATGAGACTTACCAGCGATGGTCTCGTCGGTATTGGGACTATTTCGCCGTTTGCTAAATTGGCAGTTACCGGAACATCAACAGACGCTACAAATGCTTTTCTTGTTGCTAATTCAAATAATTTGTCTCTTTTCAATATTTTAAATAACGGCAACGTCGGCATCGGGACTACTTCTCCCGGCTCTATCTTCTCCGTCCAAGGCGTTGGCAATTTTCAATCAGCAACCTCTACATTATATACAGGCCTCGTTGCTCCAGGTTTCTTGGCCACTTCATCTGGATTAACTATTACAGGGGGCTCGATTAATCTTTCCTCCGGAGCAACTTCGACATTCAATAACGGGATCGCGCTCTCCGTTGGCTGTTTCCAGATGCCATCTGGAACCTGTCTGACTTCAAGCGGAGGAGACGCAACCACTCTCGATACTCTCGATTCCACTCAATTCCTCCGCTCCGACGCTTCGGATTCATACACTTCTGGAACTTTGACGTTTGACGCGGGCACGACATTGAATCTTTCAAACATCAGCGCATCAACCTTGCTCGCGGTCAACAATTCAGGGAATGTTATCGCATCAACCACGCCATACGGCTTGTCTTTTCATGCGACAGGAACGGCGGCCACATCCACTTTTGCCGGAGGGCTCGCCATCAAGACGAGCGGATTGGTCTACGATTATTCAACGGATAATGTAGGGATTGGGACGGCGGCGCCAAGTCAGAAGCTAGATATTGCAGGGAATATTGCTTTAACAGGTTCTGATCCTGCTTTATTTTACATTCCAGGCGGAAAAAGTAAGGCAAGCAGACCAAGGTTTACCACCGTAAGTGGCTCGGTAATCTGGGAATTTGTTCCGGGATCTAATTCTTCCATAGCTGGATTTGGTTTCAGTACAGAAACAGATATAAACAATACCGCAAGGGCAGATTGGTTTATTAATACCACTGGTGCTTATTTAAGTTCGTTCAAAACAGGAACAGGGACTGCTGTACCTCTAATTTTTCGTGTCGGTGATGTAACAGATGAGGCAACGGCAGAAAGGATGAGAATCACAACCTCCGGCCTCGTCGGCATCGGGACGACAAGTCCGTGGGCGAAATTATCTGTCAATAATTACAGTTCCGGGGCTTCAAATGTTCCACTTTTCGCCGTCGCTTCTTCAACCGGGGCTGGCGCAACTTCTACCGCATTTATTATTGATTCGGTCGGAAATGTTGGCATTGCTACCACGAGCCCTTCTTATCCTTTCTCCGTTACAGGGAATACTCTTCTCGGAGGGAATGCCACCGCAACCGGACTTATCTATTCACAAGGTTCTGGAACTTCCACTTTCGCCGGAGGAATCTCTACAGCCGGCCTCGCTTCATCGAACGGGCTCACGATATCGGGAGGCAACCTCATATTAAACAGCACTTCCTATTCTTCTCTTGACGGAGCCGGCCTTACCCAAAGCGCGGGAGCTCTCGCTGTTGGCGCTGGCACCTGCGTTACAATTAACGCCAACGATGTCGCCGTCACCTCAAACTGCACGGACGCGGCCACTCTTGATTCTATTGAAGGAGCTTCTTTGCTCCGCTCCGACGCCTCCGATTCATATACTTCGGGAACGCTGACTTTTGATTCGGGAACGAATCTCATAATCAACGGGAATCTGGGAATCGCCACCTCAACTCCGGGAACCGCTTTTGCAATTCAAGGAGTCGCGAATTTCACGGGAGGAACTTCAACAATGTATTCCGACTTGAAATTGCATAATATCAACGCCACAGGCACAGGAGCATTCATCGGCCTTACATCAACCGGCGGCCTCACAATAACCGGAGCAGTATCTCTTCCAAATGATTCCATAACGGACGCGATGGTTTCAAATACGCTCACCGCCTCTGATTTGGTTGCAGGCTCCTCTGTTGTTTCGAACGCAGAAGTTGACGATGACATCACGCTTACAAACATAACTCAAATTACAAACCGCGCCTTCTCCAACATCACGGGAGGCACTGCGGGCTCGATCATTTTCTCAAACGGAACTAATCTCGCCGAAGACAACTCGAATCTATTCTGGGACGATTCCGCCAATCGCTTCGGGCTTTCGACAACAACTCCAGGATCAATCCTTTCAATACAAGGAGTCGGGAACTTCCAAGCCGCAACATCCACATTATATACAGGCCTCACTGCACCGGGATTCCTGGCGACATCATCTGGAGTTACGATCTCCGGAGGCGCCCTCAACCTCAACTCCGAATCCTTCACTGATCTAACAGGCACCGGCCTTCAAAATACAGGAGGCGCCTTGACGCTCAACGCCACCGGCGACTGGACCGGAACACTTGACGGAATCGAAGGCGCTTCCTTCCTTAGATCCGACGCCTCCGATTCATACACTTCAGGAACATTGACGTTTGACGCGGGCACGAATCTCATAATCAACGGGAATCTGGGAGTCGCGACAGGAACTCCGGGAACCGCTTTTGCAATTCAAGGAGTCGCGAATTTCACGGGAGGAACTTCAACAATGTATTCAAACGTCAATATGGGAAACCTTACCGCCACAAATACACTCTCTACTCTCGGCTCATTCAAGATTGGAACAGAGAATTATACAAGTTTTCTTGGAAACGGGTTGGATAACACAGCCGGAGTCCTGACCGCAAACTGTGTAGAGATCACGGGCTCTGCGGGGCTTTGCGATGGGGATGATGCCGCGGGAGGCGGTGGAGCGTTTTCTTGGACTCCAGGTTTTTATGGGGCGACCGCCGTTAATTCAACTACCACCGCAATCCAATTCCAAAGCGGACTTTACGCTTCTTCAACCGTTCGCTTTGGCAATGCCGGTGTCTCACCCTTCTTCTACGATGGCGCGGTTGGTAATTTAGGTCTCGGGACGACTTCGCCATTCGCCAGACTTTCAGTTGCAGGAAATACTGTTCTTGATTCAAATTTAATTACATTCGCATCTTCTTCAGCCTCAACGCTGACTTTAGATTACAGAGCTGCGGCGACCTCCACGATTCCCAATAATCAGTTCTACGCGTGGACAATCGGCACCTCGACAACAGCAACTCCGATTTTCAGAATCAATACCGCCTTAAACGGCTCAAATGCAACTATAGCCACCACTTCCATAAAAGGCGGATTCACTCTTGATGATGGAGCTTTCAATTATGATTCGTTCGCTGGAGTCGCTTCAGTCGATTCGCTCTCGACCGGTCCGATGGCGTTTGACGAAGATTCCGGGATACTTTCATGGATAGATATGCCGAGCTCCACGACAACAGCGAGGCTATATAATAGCTACTCCGCGCAAATCGATTCCACGTCAATCCTTACCATTTTCGCGACCACCACGACTTCAGGGAATATAACGAAAGGAAACGTTGGGATTGGAACCACCACTCC
>MFHJ01000028.1 GCA_001778545.1 Candidatus Giovannonibacteria bacterium RIFCSPHIGHO2_02_43_16 | reverse complement strand
CTTTCTTGGCCTCCTCTTCGGAAATAAGCCGCACCCCGAGCGATAAAACATTGGCGTTATTATGTTCCCGAGCTAATTTAACCGTCTCAAGTCCGCTATCCGGCGAGCCGCCGTAATAAACCTCCGCCCGAACGTGTTTAAAACGATTTGCTTCAATCGCCTCCCCCTGCCCCGAGCCGCCAATGATAATTCCGCGGGAATTTTCTGGGTCTTTCGAAACTGCCTCCGCAACTGGCTTTATGAAGTCAGGATAATCATCTTCCGGATCTAATTTAAAAGCTCCCTTATCCTCAACCTCGTGCCCTTTTTCTTTAAGATAGCTTATTAGTTTCCCCTTCAACTCAAACCCCGCGTGATCCGACCCGATATAGATTTTCATAATTATTTACAGTAAAATTATTTTTTTCATTTATTTATTTCTGTGTCGATCAATCAAAAAGACTGTTAAGGGAGAAATAATAATTGTATAAGGCAAGCCTATTAAAAAATAGAAAAAAACTCCTAAAGATTCCATTCCCGGATTAGTATTCAATACGTAGAATAAAAAAATAAATATTAACAACAATAACGAACCTAGTAGCGATATGGTGTATTGAACCCATTTTATGGATAATCTTGAAGAAAAATAATAAGATACGACGATGGGTGGAATCAAAATAAGCAATCCCTCAAGGCTTGAAAAAAAATAAAACATATTTTTAATAACAGCCAAAGTATTATTCATAATTTTTTATTATTCTTCTAATATGCTCCACTAATGTAGCCGTGTAGCCGGCTTCGTTGTCGTACAAATAAATCATTTATATGCACTTCCGCGCCAATCAATAACATCGACGAAAACTGATGAATTGTCAAAATCAAAACTGGCGATAATTCTCATCTCGCCTTTTCTAATTCGATGAAATTTCTCCCATTTTCCTTTCATCTTTTTTATATCAATATTCACTTTTTCACCTTGAAATTTTTTTATCGCGAGACTTAACAATTTAAAAATGTTCTCCCTCGAAATTTGATTTTGCTTTAGAAATTTCTCCGCTCGCGCTGAAAAATCTATCCGCCACATTACAGTTCTACTTGATAGCTTCGCGAGGCTTTGCGTGAAGGCCATTTGTAGAGCTTGACGATATTTTTCTGCTCTTTTGCAGACATATGCGGAATTAAAAACGCACCTAGTTTTATCATCTGGGCATCCATCGCTTCTTTGACGCTTTCTTTAACTATAGCCCTTATTTTTTTCTCCTCTAAAATTACCGCCATGTTTTCATTATACGCAATCAGCGAGTTAAATCAAACCAATATTATCAACTCAAACCCCGCGTGATCCGATCCAATATAGATTTTCATTTAAATCTTTTAAAGATTGGGAATAAACCAAGAAGAAAATAGACTAAAATTAGAGTTAGCCAAAATATGACCACTGAAAAACCAAAATACATCATGAGTAATCCAATACTAAAAGCTAGAAGAATCCTTAAAACTAACCACAAAGCAGTTGATTGAAAAAATGATTTGCCGCTGTACCACCACGCAACCAATAATGCGCAAAGTAAAAACAACAAGAAATATTCCCACACGGCAAAACCATATGATGTTCCCTCATAAGCAATCCCAAAAAGATCAAAATAAATCTTATATAAAAGCGGGACTAAAGCAAGAATACCAAGAATAGTACTCCAAATTTTAGGAACATTTATATTTTTTTCGATTTTTATTACACCAAAAATTATACACAATCCGATTGTCGCAAAAATTATTTCTGCTAGATTTTGCTGAATAAAACTCATAAATTCTTTGCGATCCTCCTCACATGCTCCACCAATGTCGCCGTGTATCCTGCTTCGTTGTCGTAATTCATAGACCTATGATATATCTTTTAACAACTTTTCTAAAATCTTATCTGTGGGGTGTATTTTGGCTCATTTTAAATTTTTTAATTCTTTCGTCTCGAAAAGCGTTTTGTAGTTTTATATAGAATCTCTGCCAATATTTAATTCTGTTCCATTTCATCCATTGTATAAGATAGGAATTCGGTATTAGTGTTCCCTCCGCTAAACCTAACTCTCGTCCAACTGCCGAAAAATCAAATGCTAATTTTATTTTTTCACTAGCTGACATCCTCCGAAAAAGTTCGTCTTGAATATCCTGCCCGGTCATTCCTTTTTTAATTTTGATTTTTTGGCTCATAAATTCTCTATAACCCTTCTCACGTGCTCCGCCAAAGTCGCCGCGTACCCCGCTTCGTTGTCGTACCAGGAAAAAACTTTCACAAAATCCGCGTCGAGAACTTTTGTAAGAGAAAGGTCGATGATGGCGCCATACGGCTCGCCAATAATATCCGAGGAGACTATCGGATCGTAAGTCGTTTTCAAAACTTTGGACCATTTTTCTTCCCTCTCCGCTTTTTCAAAAACTTTATTGATGCTCTCGACAGATGCTTTTTTATCCACAAGCGCGGTAATGATGCTTAAAGATCCGGCAATCGTAGGCACGCGTATTGATTCCGCGTTAAATTTTCCTTCGAGCTCGGGGATCGCTTGGATCACTGCCTCCGCCGCGCCGGTTGAAGACGGAACGATATTCGCCGCGGCCGCGCGACTGCGTCTTTGGTCCTTTTCGTCCGGCCCATCAACTAATTTCTGCGTCGCGGTATAAGCATGCACCGTTGTCATCGTCGCCTTTTTAATTCCAAAATTCTTGAGCAAAATTTTCATCACGGGCGCGACCGAATTTGTCGTGCAGGAAGCGTTCGCGGTTATCGGATTTTTATTCTTTTCAAAAAGATCGTCGTTTACCCCGATTAGCGCAGTTGCGACATCCCCTTTCGCCGGAGCCGTTATAACAACTCTTTTCGCTCCAGCATCCAGATGTGTCTTCGCTTTCACCGCGTCCGTAAAAAATCCAGTGGACTCAATGACAATATCCACGTCAAGTTTTTTCCAGGGTAATTTACTTGGATCTTTTTCAGCCAGAAACTTAACGCTCTTGATCTCTTTATTGTAGCGTCCGTAAACAGAATCGTACTTCAAAAGATATTTTAGCGTCTCAGGATCGGCTAAATCGTTTATCGCGACAATGTCAAATCCAGGCAATCCGTGCGCCGCCCGGAAAAATGACCTGCCGATCCTCCCAAACCCGTTAATTGCGATCTTTGCCATATTATTTATTCAAAATTTTATTTTTAATTTCTTTCTCCAGCCTTTCAAGAGAAAAAATATACGCGCTGGATATATTCTTATTATACCACGAAGATTTATCAAGAAGCTTGGGAATATCAACGCTTGACCTAAACTAAGTTTGGGGCAATAATAACACGGTGAGAAAAATACCATTCATTTCCGGGAGCTTTTATCATATTTATGCCCACACAGTAAGCGATATCCTTCTTTTTCAAGACAATAATGACCAGAAAAGATTTCTCAATATACTTTTCCTTGCAAACAGTGAATCTTCCCTTCCACGCCTTGATCGGGCACATGACCTAAACTTAGTTTGGGACGCAAGGGATGGGAAATTAAATCTAGGCCAACCACTTGTGCAGATCATTGCTTTCTGTCTCATGCCAAATCATTTTCATTTTCTCTTGGGAGAAGGGAAAGATGGCAACATATCAAAATTTATGCACAAAATTTTGGTGAGCTTTTCAAAATATACCAATCTAAAATATGAAAGAAGGGGGCACCTTTTTGAAAGCAATTTTCATTCCAAACCCCTCGAAGATAATAATTATCTCCTGCGCGCTTCCTGTTACATTCACCTTAATCCAAAAGATATATCCAACTGGAACAATCAGGAAGAAAATTACTTTTGGTCAAGCTACGCTGATTACGTAAAAGAGAACCGATGGGGCAATTTGTTAAGTCGAGATATAATAATGTCGCAGTTTGAAAACGATCAAAGCGCCTACCAAAAATTCGTAGAAGAAACGCGTCCAGAAGTCAGTGATCTCGATACCGAGCTGCCCTAAACTAAGTTTGGGGCATGGGGCATTAAAAAAATCTCATTTTATTCCGCAGCTGGTGTAGTTTTAGATCTTTTCAAAAGATAATTATATGCCGCTAAAGCTGCTTTAACCGCGTCCCCCGCAGAGATGTTATTTTGCTTATACGGATCGTCTGTTATATCTCCCGCGGCGAAAATACCAGGATGCGAGGTCGAGGAATGTTTCGAATCGATGATTACTTGCCCATATTTATCGAAGTCAATCAGATTTTTTGCCATCTCCGAATTCGGCACTGATCCAATCTCGACAAATATTCCCTCAACTTCTAAAACTTTTTCTTCGCCAGTCTTAGTATTTTGGTATTTTATTCCCGTAACGAATTTGTCCCCCAGAACTTCCACAGTTTTGGCGTTGAATATTATTTCTTTCAGCTTAGGATTTTTCTTTACCTCTTCCTGTGTCACCGGATCTCCTTTCAAATTATCCGCGTATTCCATGATGAAAACCTCGTTCGCGTAAGGAAAAAGGTCGATAACCGCTTCGAGCCCTGCGTTCCCTCCGCCGACAACCGCGACTTTTTTTCCTGAAAATAAAGGCGCGTCGCAAGTTGAACAATAAGCAACGCCCTTCCCCTCAAATTTATCTTCTCCCGAGATATTCAATTTTCTTCTCCTCGCCCCAGCAGTTAATATTATACTTTTTCCCTCGTATTTATTCTCCTTATCCGTCGCGACTTCAAAGTCGCAAATCCTCTCTTCGCCAGCAAGGCATTTAATGCTTTTTATTTCCGTGACACGCTCCGGAATTTTTATATCGACCATGTCCGAAAACGCCCGGACATGCGCCTCAAATTTTTTCGCAAGATCGAATCCAGATATATGCGGCTCGCCTATCCAATTTTGTATATCATCGGATACTATAGACTGCCCTCCGAAAGATTCGGTAATTAAAAGAGTTTTTAATCTTTTTCTTGCGGCATAAACTGCCGCCGCGCACCCCGCGGGCCCTCCTCCAATAATAATTACATCATATACCATCGCTATCCTGATTTCTCCAATGCCTGTTTAACTATCGCCTCAACCTGGCCGTACGGAAGCGCTCCGGAAAAGGGTATAGATCCGCTGTTGTCTGAAATTAACACTGTGTAGGGAGTTCCGTCTCCTCCTGATGCAATCGCGTCCTGGTAGTCTTTTTCAACCCGTTCCGCGTATTTTCCGGAGGCCAGGCACGATTCAAATTTTTCCTGATCCAATCCGATCTCGTTCGCGATTTTAGGAAGCTCAGCCGGATCCAACTTGTTGTTCGAGGGCGTAATCTCAAAAACGCGGTCTATGTACTCCCAAAACGCGTCGTTCCCCCCGAGATCCGCCGCGCATTCCGAAGCTTCCGCTTCTTTTCTGGCTTTCGAATGTATTGAATCCAGAGGAAAGTGCCGATAGACCCACGCGACTTTGCCATCTCTTCCATAATTGGCCATTATCTGTTTCAAGGTCGGGTGATAAGATTTGCAAAATGGGCATTCCAAATCCGAATACTCGACGATCTTCACGGACGCGTTAGGATTTCCCAAGATATGGTCCGAAGAATCAACAGGACGCATTTTATCCGCGGCGGAGGAGCCGTATAAATTCGCTTGATTACCTCCGTCTTCCGTTGGAGCGCCTTTCGTATAAAAAACCGCGAACGCGATTAAAAGCCCTGCGACTATTATGCTCGCCGGAATTAAAAGAGAATTATTGTCTTTCTTTTCTTCGTTTTCCATATTGGCGAGTATAGCACCAATCTAGAAAGAAGTGAAAACGTTGCTTGTTAAATATGATTTTGTTTTGGCAAGTTTTTCATAAATCGGCCGCAGGACTTCCTTGAATTCGGGATCCCTTATCGATACGTCCAAAGTGAGCGTAACTGTTCTTGGCGGTATGACGCCGTCTCCCGTGATAGTTATATTGTAACTCCCGGAAGGAGCTCCGGCTGGAAGTGTTACGTAAAAAGTCGCGCCACTGGAATATTCGCTGGCCGATAAGGTGCTATCTGAAAATACCCCAACGGCTCCCGGAATAACGGTCGATGCATTGCTTGTCAAATTAATATCGCTTGAAAATCCGAACAACGGGTTTATGGTGATATTCGTTTGCGTGGAATTTACAGTAGACGACTGTTTTACGACCGCGGTGATGCGATCGGGATCTACTTTTAAATTGTAATCGGGAGGCAATGTGCATTTTGAAGCGTCAAATTTACAAGTCGAGGCATTGCAACTCAAAGTTCCTCCGCTATACCCGAGCGAAGAACAAGTCGCTCCACCCAAGTTGCTGCCATCGCAATCTTCGCCGGAGTCAATAATTCCGTTGCCGCAGGGAGGTGGCGGGACCGAAGTAATAAAATTTATCGTAAACACAATCGTAGCGCCAGCGGGCAAAAACTGGGAGGAGACAGGTGCGATTCCAGACAATTCCGCTCCGGCAGGTCCACCAGAAACATAAGTTAGCGTATAATTTGCATCGGCAAGTTTATCAAGATAAACGTAAGGAACCGCGG
>MFHJ01000027.1 GCA_001778545.1 Candidatus Giovannonibacteria bacterium RIFCSPHIGHO2_02_43_16 | reverse complement strand
CGAATCCGGCACTTATAATCCCACGCTGGATTTTCTCCAAAAGATTGCAAATGGTCTTGACAGCGAACTAAAAATTTCCATAACGACAAAATAAGACATGACTGCAGAAACGAAAACCTGCCAAAATTGCAAAAATAACTTCGTTATCGAACCGGAGGATTTCAAGTTTTATGAAAAAATGCAGGTGCCTCCACCGACATTTTGCCCAGATTGTAGATTTCAAAGGCGTGCTATGTTTCGTAATGAAAGAAAGCTTTTCTGGGTAAAAAGTGCCAAGTCTGGAAAGGAAATTTTGTCGCTCTATCCTCCTGAATCCTGGTTTGCGATTTATGACGAAAAAGAGTGGTGGTCTGATGATTGGGATCCTATGGAATATGGCAAAGATTATGATTTTTCGCGCCCGTTTTTCGAACAATTTTTTAAACTTTCAAAAACTGTCCCGCGATATAGTCGGGATGTGATGAATATGGTAAATAGCGACTACTCCGCTAATGCGAGTGATCTTAAAAATTGTTATCTCTTGTTTAACTCAAATTTTACGGAGGATTCTGCATACGGCAATGCGGTCGACGGTTCTGCGTTTTGCTTCGATAATTCCCATCTTTCCAAGTGCGAGCGTTGTTACAATTCTTTTTGGTTGACAAATTGCTACCAAACCAATTTTTCTTCTCAATGTGAGGATAGCAACAACGTTTGGTTTTCAAAAAATTGCCGGGGATGTAGCGATTGTTTTGGGTGCGTCAATCTGCGCGGTAAAAAATATCATATTTTTAATGAACCTTATTCCAAGGAAGACTACGAGAAAAAACTTCGCTCCCTTTCCTTACATACTGCATCAGGAGTCGATCGCGCCAAGGCAAAAGCGCATGTATTTTGGTTTCAGTTTCCCAATAAATATCTACAAGGAATAAAAAATCTTAATTCTTCGGGAGAGTATGTTACCAATTCCAAAAATGTAAAACATAGCTACCTGATTCGCGAAGGAGAAGATATGAAATATGCGCAATATATGCAAGTTCCCCCACATAAAGATTTAATGGATGTGACGGTCGGAGGGAATGGAATGGAGCTTTCATATGAAGATGTAGTATGCGGATGGGGGAAGTTGTATAAGGTAAAATTTTGTGCAGAGTGTTGGCCGGACGATATAGATTTAGAGTATTCAATGTTTTGTTCTTCCTGCTCGGATCTTCTCGGTTGCATGGGTCTTAGAAAAAAACGGTATTGTATTTTAAACAAACAATATTCCAAAGAGGAGTATGAAATCCTGAAAGAAAAAATTAAGAAGCATATGGACGAAATGCCATATATCGACAAAAAAGGAAGAATATACAAATACGGCGAATTTTTCCCGGCGGAAATTTCCCCTTTTGCATACAACCAAACAATTGCTATTCAACATTTCCCTTTGAAAAAAGAAGAAGCCGAAGCGCAAGGGTTTCAGTGGCATGAGCCAAACCGCAGGGAATATGAAATAACTATGAAAGCAGAAGATATTCCCGAGTCTATCCAAGATATCGGAGATGAAATTTTGAAGGAAGTTATTCAATGTGCCGAGTGCAAGCGAGCGTACAGGCTAATAAAACAGGAACTAGACTTTCTTAAGAGGGAAAGGATCGCAGCGCCGAGAATATGTGTTGACTGCAGGCACGAAGAGAGAATCTCCCAGAGAAATAAAGCGAGATTTTACGAACGCCAATGCATGTGCGATTACAAAGTTTTCAATAATTTCTCAAAGCACGAAAATCATCCCGAAGAACGGTGTCCCGATAAATTCGAGACCGCATACCCGCCAGAAAGCAAGGATATCGTTTATTGCGAGGCATGCTATCTTAAGGAAGTAGTATGAGTATGTGGATCAAAGATGTTGAGCAGTTTAAGGAGCAATCTGGATATATAATTGAGGGTGCATGGTATCCGAGGGTGACGAAGATTGTTGAGATAAAATCCAAGCCGGCGCTTCATTATTATTACGGGCAGGCGAAAAGCTACGCCGAGGCGCAACAGCAGACGCAGAAATCCGCGGAGGAGGGGACAAAAATTCACGAGGCGGTTGAAGCAATAATGAAGGGGGAGAATCCCGAAATCGACCGGCTTATAATTCCATCCGTAACCGCTTTTAAGAATTTTATTGATTTTCAGAAAATCGAAGTTATTCCGGAGCATATAGAACGGAGAATATTCCATCCTGACGAGCGATACGCGGGGACGATAGATACTTTGGCGACTATCAATGGTAAATTCGGGGTGCTCGACATTAAGACTTCCGCGGCGATTTATCGAGATTATAATATGCAAACGGCGGCATACCTCGCCGCCCTCGGGCGAGAATTTCCGAATCTCTCAACGCGCTGGATTTTGCGGATCGATCAGGCGCAAACTTGCCTAAAATGCGGAGCGACTTTGCGGACAAAAGGGGGTCGTGAAAAAATAAAAATCAACGGCTCCAAGAAATGCGGAGATGACCACGAGTGGAGCGAGACAAAAGGGATAATTGAGCTCAAAGAATTTCCATTCTGGCGGGACGATTACGGCGCGTTCCTCGCCGCGAAGAAATTATGGGAGTGGGAGAACGATTATTGGCTAAAGCAAGCAGGATATTTAAAATAGGGGAAAGAACAATTTTAATTATTATTTACTTCATCTTTACGCTATAGCGCACAGATGATACCATGAAAATATGAAGGAATATGGCAAACTGGTAGGCAAAGTCTTGGTCTTACTTGCTCAGGGAACGATGTTAGGGCTTTCGCGAGATAAAGGATTGCGTCTTGAAATTTTGAAAGATGCTGACCGCACATGGCACGAAATAGATCGTAAATTATTGTACCAAATTTTAAAACGCCTAAAGCTTGGACATCACATCGAATTTTTAAAAACAAGAAATGGCATTGAATTTGCCAGACTTACCGCAAAAGGAAAAGAGCGTTTTTTACAGCATCAATTTAATATCCTTGCCCTTCCCAGAGCGAAGAGGTGGGACGGAAAATGGAGAATAGTTCTATTTGATATTCCAGAGCCGAAAAAGAAGATTCGCGACTCGCTTCGAAGAAAATTAAAAGCCCTTGGATTTTTAGAGTTCCAGAAAAGCGTTTTCATTTATCCTTTTCCGTGTCGAGATGAAATTAATTTTGTGATAAATTTTTATAATATTCCGGAATACGTCTACTATCTCGAAGCGCCGCTCGTTCCTGACGGCGGATTTCGTAAAGAATTTGATATTTAATCTAACTTCTCTTTACGCTATAGCTTAATAATGAAGTTAACCTAAGTAAAAAAAGAGATCCGATGATGTGCATCGCTTTGTAGTTCAAACGGGCGTCGACACTCCCGAAACAAATTTTGCGGATTTCAAAAGAGACGTCACCGTAGCGTAGAGGATTCATCGTTATCTCCCTCTTGAGATTTCCTTTATTGAGCCGAATAGAAAGTGCATCCATAAACATCCCCCTTTATGGCTATTTGAATAAATTGTTGTATTATAAGTGCTATATGTCAACTCCTTTGGGAAAAGCCAAGCCAGAAAAATTAATAGTCTACACCGACGGCGGGGCGCGGGGGAATCCGGGGCCGGCGGCTTTGGGAGTCGTGATTCAAGGTGCGAAGGGGAATACCATAAAGAAATTTGGGGAGCGGCTTGGGATCAAAACCAATAACGAGGCGGAATATAGCGCGATTATAGCGGCCTTGCAGAAAGTCAAAGCGCTTTATGGGAAAGAGAAAACAAAAAAAATGGCGATCGATATGAGGATGGATTCAGAATTGGCGGCAAAGCAGCTTAACGGCGTTTATAAAATCGAAGAGGAGAGATTATTTCCGCTTTTTATCAAGGTATGGAATTTAAAAATGGATTTTGGGAAAATCAGCTTCTCCCACGTCCCTCGCGCGCAAAATAAGAAAGCCGATCAGATGGTGAACGAAGCGCTTGACGGAGGAAGCGCCGCGACGCTTTTTTGATGAGAAATCTTTTAATTATAGCGCTTTTCGGATTTTTTGCGGGAGTCGCCCTGCGGTCATTCTTTGTTTCGGATTTGGAATTCATTCTCCTTGTTTTTGCCGTAGTGTCTGCGCTTGGATTAATTTTTTGGCATGGAGATGGCTTCAGATTCATTCTCATTCAAGCCGCGATATTCTTGGCGGCATTAGGCCTCGGCATCCTGAGATATGAGATTCAGGATAATAGAGAATATATATCAGAGTTTCGGCTTGATGTAGGGCAGAATATGGAAATTTCCGGAACAATAATCGAAGATCCGCAAAAACTGGATAAATTTATCCGGGCGATTCTTAAAAAAGATGAGATAAAAATTTTGTTGACCTTGCCGCATTACCCGGAAGTGAATTATGGCGACAATTTGACTATCCGCGGAAGACTTGAGGAACCGGAGAACTTTTCCGATTTTGACTGGAGAAATTATCTCGCCAAAGACGATATTTATTTTGAAATGTTTTTGCCAAAAATTATTAAACAAGATAGCGGCGGAGGGTCGGGAGTTAAGAGATTTTTATTCTCGGTGAAGCATAAGTTTTTGAATAATCTTTCAAAAGTCCTGCCAGAACCGCATCGATCTTTTTTGGCCGGGGTTACGATAGGCGAGCGAGCTTCGCTGCCGGAGAAGCTTGAGGAAGACTTTAGAAATATCGGTGTAATTCATCTAGTGGTTCTCTCCGGATATAATATTTCGATCGTATCGGAAAATACGATCAGGGTTTTAAGCTATCTGCCCGTGGCGAAAATAGCAAGGACGCTTATCGCGACCATCGGGGTGATCCTCTTCGCCATTATGACCGGAGGTTCGGCAACAGTTGTTCGCGCGGCGATCATGGGAATCTTGATATTATGGGCCAGAGAGACTGGAAAGATTTATCAAGCGCTCTCCGCGTTGGTTTTTGCCGCCTTTTTAATGACCTTGGTTAATCCGAAAATCATTCGTTTTGACGCTTCTTTCCAGCTTTCGTTTTTGGCGACCGCCGGTTTGATTTTCATGTCGCCGAGGATAGAAAAGTATTTTTTGTGGTTCCCTAATTTCTGGAAAATTAGAGAAAATCTCATCTCAACTCTCTCGACGCAGATTTTTGTCCTGCCTCTTTTGATATATTTGGGCGGTAATTTTTCTTGGCGCACTATCCCGGCGAATCTCATGATACTCTCCGCGATGCCGATTACGATGTTTTTCGGATTTCTAACCGGCCTCGCCGGGTTCGCCTCGTATTATCTGTCTTGGTTAATCGCCTGGCCCGCGTATTGGCTTCTCGCCTATGAACTTTGGGTGGTTAAGATATTTTCATAAAGCATGAAGAGGAATTTTAAATATATATTTGTTCTGATTCTTCTTGCGGTTGCCGTAATTTCGTGGCGCGAGGCGTTTGGGCGAGATCGGGACAAATTAAAATTCTATATGCTTGATGTCGGCCAAGGGGACGCGATTTTTATTGAGACTCCTTCCGGAAACCAAATTTTGTTTGACGGCGGACAAGACAGAAAAATTTTAGAGGAACTCGGGAAGGTTATGCCGTTTTACGACCGATCTATAGATTTGGTAATTTTGACTCACCCTCATTTGGATCACGCTGGCGGGCTTCTTGAAGTTTTGAAAAATTATGAGGTTGGAGAATTGATGGACGGAGGAGATAGCTATAATCTCGCTGAATACGGCGAATTGAAGAAGTTAATGGAAGAGAAAAAAATTAAATACGAGGTGGCGCGTCGGGGCTTGAAAATATCTTTAGATAAGGGTATAAGCCTTCTGGTTCTGGCTCCGGATAAGTTAATCAAAAGCGATAATCCTCACGACAATAATGTTGTATCGCGCCTCTCTTATGGCAGGATAGATTTTCTTTTAATGGGTGACGGAGAGAAGGGCGAAGAGCTGAAACTTGTTCAGGCCGGCGACAACTTGGAAAGCGAAGTTTTAAAAGTTGGGCACCATGGTTCGAAAACTTCTTCCAACCCCTTATTTCTGGAAGAAGTGAATCCAGAATACGCTTTGATATCCGTCGGCGCTAAAAACAGATACGGCCACCCCGCCCAGATTACTTTGGATAATCTTCTTGCGGCGGGCGCGAAGATTTTACGGACCGATATAGATTCGATAATCGAATTTAAAACCGATGGCGACAGTTTGACTTTAGTCGGAGAAAAATAGTATAATTTAAAATACTTATTTTTAATATAATATGGAAAAATTAACACAGGAAAAAACATTGGTATTAATTAAACCCGACGGAATTAAACGGGGACTTATTGGAGAAATTATCAGGAGAATTGAGCAGCGCGGCTTGAAAGTCATCGCCCTTAAAATGATCCAAGTGACCGAAGGGCAGATAGACGGGCATTATCCCAAAGATGCCGCATGGACCCATCGCCTCGGCGAGAAATCTTTAGGTACTTATAGCAAATACGGGATTGATCCAGTCGAAGCTTTGGGAACTGATAATGCTGATGAAATTGGGAAAATGGTTAGGAGTTGGATAGTAAAATATTTGACCTCAGGTCCGCTTGTGAAAATGGTTGTAGAAGGGGTGCATGCGATTGACATGGTCAGGAAACTGTGCGGAAACACATTACCTAATTTGGCAGATATGGGAACAATCAGAGGAGATTATTCTGTTGACTCCCCGGCCTTAGCTAATTCCGGTAAACGGGCGGTGCACAACATAATCCATGCATCGGAAAATCCAGAAGAAGCCAAACATGAACTTGCGTATTGGTTCACGCCCCAAGAAATTCACGACTATAAAAGGGCGGAGGAAGATATAATGTTCTAGTTAGTAACTCTTTAATAACCCTTTTTAAACAGGGTTTCCACACTGTTTGCATTTTTGAAGCAGATTAGAGCATAGAATTTTTTGCTTGGGAACTTC
>MFHJ01000026.1 GCA_001778545.1 Candidatus Giovannonibacteria bacterium RIFCSPHIGHO2_02_43_16 | reverse complement strand
AGGATCAAGAGAATGCCTAAAATCGCGATGATGGCGCCAAGGAATTTTTTTGAGATATTTTTTTCGCGGAAGAAAAGCCAGCCCCAGAGGACCCCGAAGAGAACGCCTATCCTTTTAATCGCGATTGTGTACGAAACAAATCCCATCATTAAAGCAGAGTTATAGAAATACGCGTTCAGCGCATGAACGATGCCGATCAGGAATAAGAGCATAACGCCGTGCAGAAGAAAAATGCTCCAAGACGGAGAAGCGGTGGATGATAAAGTTTCGCTCCTGACGATCAATGTCCTGTGCCGAATCAGCAAATACGCGGCGTATCCGACAGTCATAAACCCCGCTATAATTCCGAAAGAGAAAAATCTGTCCGAGTTGAGCACTGCGAGCTTATCAAAATTAGTCGAGACGGAAGCCATGAGGGCGACAGATAAGCCAAGCAGATTGCCTTTTTTATAATCCTTTGCCTCCGTATTTTTGGAAGAAACTCGAGCAATGCTCCAAAGTCCGACAACGCTTAAAATAACCCCGGATATCCCAAAAATTGGCGGCGACTCGCCTAAGAATATCCAAGCCGTGAAAAGTATGAAAATCGGCGCCGTAAGCGACATGGAATACACCGAAGAAAACTCGCCGACCTCATATGCCTTGAATCCAACGGGGATCATTATCGTGTTGAACGCTCCCGTGATTAATACCGCTCGCCAAAAATCCGGCCCCAACTCCGGAAAGCCGACCAAAAAATAAGAAATGCCGAGCAATATCAAAGACGCGACGCCAGTCGCGACGAAACTTATAGTGATCTTCGAAAACTGGGCCAGTTTGACGGCACGATTGGACAGGGCGTTCATGCATGACTGCGCTATCGCCGCCCCAAGAGCAAAGAGAAACCAGGTGATCATAATTTTTCGCCTAGGAGTTTTTTAATATACTCCGCCGTGCGTAAACCTGATTTCCCATCCGTAAATTCAATTTGTTCCCGAATCATCCTTTCTCTCCCTTTTTGATCATGCTCGGAATGCAGGAGATAATCTTTGATGCTTGAAATAAGCTCGTTCATATCCCAAACCATTTTTACTCCGCCTGAATCTTCGATCGATTTATAGTGCGCGAATTTCGCGAATAAATCTATGTGCTCCTCTGGGGCAGTTGTTTTGTCCGCTTCAAAGCGAATGTTGATTACAGGCTTGTCAAAGACAGCCGCGTCAATCGAAAGAGTAGATATATAATTAACAACGACGTCGGAATAAGCGAGAGAATTCAATAAGAGTTCGATATCTTTTGATGAAAATTCCCAATCTTCTGTGGGAGATTGTAAATTATTGACTTTGAAAAATTGTTCGCAGGGAGAAGTTACTGTGATATGGCTCGATTTTGGAAGCTGGTCTTGGGCAATCTCCGGAGTCGCCGGGCGATAGCGGATTAAAAGATGGGAATTGGGCGGCAATCTTCCGTCATCTATTGCTCGAACAAGCTCTTTGATAATAATTTCAGCGCTGCCGGTATGCGCGTAAATAAAAGGCGCCGTTAATATTATTTTTCGGTCTGAAGGTATTCCAAGAGACTTCAAAAATTCTTCTCTCGTTACAGGGCGTTTTTCGAAAAAAATGTCGTAGGGAGGTACCCCCGTTATAATCATATCTTTCTCAGGCATCCCCGCGTATTTTATCGCTTCGTTTTTCATTATAGTCGTCAAAACAATTAATTTATCTGGGAGAATTTGTATTACTCCTTTCGAAGTAAGGTTATCCCAAGAACGAATCATGCCGACCGTATAAAATCCAAGCCGCTTGGCCGCTCTTAGAACTTCTCTATCTGGCGGAAAAACAATATCGGGAACTAAAACCAAGTCGGGATTATATTTTTTAAGCAAATTTACGATATTATTATCAAGCGCGACGAATTTATCGTCCAAAAAGTGTATTATCGGCCTCGTTATCACGCCCAAGCGCCCAATGGTGATGTTTAAGAGATATTTAATCAAAAATTTTATAAAACTTTTCAAGCTTTTATACCTTAGATATTCGCGGTATTGTTTTGAGCGGATAGTCGCCGTCGGAAGGAGGTTAAATACAAAAGCGGATAATTTCACGCCGAATGGAGATTCAGAGACAATATCAAGCGGTTCAAATATTACGTTTTTTTCAGGATATTCGCGCCGATAGAATTCAAGTTTAGACGGCGGAATTATTATAATAAGCCGAATATTGGGATCACTGACTAATTTTAAATAAGAATCGTTTCTGAAAAAATTCTTGGCCCTGATGCCGTTGTATATTGGAAGTAAAATAGTTTTCATTTCCTGAAATGATATAGTCCCACCGCGCCGGATGATTTAGTATTCTTCTCGAGCGGAATGGCGCTTTTCTCCAGCCACACGATAAATTCTTCTATTTTTTTCTTGTTGGATTTAACAACTTTCGGGAGGCGTTTTTTGAAATCCAATATCATCTTGGCGCCGTGCCCCCACTCCTGTTCGGTTGTGCGCCATGACAATTTCATTTTTAATTCCTTCGCCCAACCTTCGAAGTCCGTAGGTGTTAAATAATGAAGGTCAGCTAAAGTAATCTTAGCGCGATACAGATAAAGAAGCGCCATAAGGATATAGCCGCGCGGATTCGTCCAGTTTGGGCACGTAATAATCAAATGCCCTCCTGGATTCAATTTTGCCCTCAAATTTTTCAGGGCAGAAAACGGGTCGTCAAGATGCTCTAATGTCCCCAAGGAAACAATAATATCAAATTTCCCCTTTATTTTTCGCAAATCGGCGCATTCGTATGAGAGATTCGGACGGCTATGCAATTTTTTTGCTTCGAGAATCGCTTCTTTCGAATAATCAATACCCAAGACTTTTTTCGCTCCGTCTTTAGCGATTAAAAATGCAATTTCCCCTGTCCCGCATCCCGCGTCTAAAACATTTTTTCCTCTCCAGTTAATCTCTTTCAAAACTTCCCGCTTCGCCAGTGGCACTCTATCGCCCGAAAATAAAATAGACGAGTAATGTTTCCGCTCGCCTTTTGCATAGATTTTATTATAAATTTTTTTAAGGCTTTTATTTTTCATTTATTTTCGCGGGATCATATTCAATCGAGATTTGCTTCCATTCGGAATAAAAATCTAAGGCTTTGGCGCCTGGTTCCCGCCAGCCGTTTCCGGAAAGGCCGACCCCGCCGAATGGCATATGCGGTTCGGAGCCATGCGTCGGGCCGTTCACGCGCGCGACCCCCGCCTCAAAATTTCTGATGAATTTGTTCGCTCTCGAAAGGCTTGATGTATGTATGGATCCCGCTAATTTATAATCTGAATTGTTCGCAATAGATAGCGCGCTCTTAAAATCGTGCGCCTTATAAAGAAAAGTGACGGGCCCAAAAATTTCTTTTTTAGATAACTCCGAATTTGGACTAATTCTCTCAAATACTGTAGGCGCGATAAAATATCCCGTTTTTCCTATTGCGCCGCCCCCCGAAAGCAATTTTCCAACTTTTTTCGCTGCTGCGATATCCTTCAAGATCTCGTCGAACCTTTTCTTGCTAATTACCGCGCCGCAATCATCGTCATCCCCCTTCCCGACTTTAAGTTTATTTACTTTGCCTAAAAATATTTTTTTAAATTTTTCGTAAACTTTCTCAAAGACGATTATCCGGGAAGCAGCCGCGCACCTCTGCCCAGCGTCTATAAAAGCGGACGCGACGGCGGCGTCAGCCGCTTTTTCTAAATCGGCGTCATCGCATACTATGAGGGGATTTTTCCCTCCGGATTCGATTGAAACTTTAGTAAGGTTCTCGGCCGATGCTTTTATTATTGCTCTTGCCGTGCGAACCGATCCCGTAAGACTTATGAATTTAATTCGCGGATCCGCTGCAAGCGGAAAGACGACTTCCGGACCGAAACCCTGCACCACGGAAAAAAGTCCCGCAGGCAAGTCGGCTTCCTTAAAAATTTTCGCCATAACAATTCCTGTATATGGAGTATATTCATGGGATTTCAAAATCACCGCATTTCCGCAAAGGAGCGCCGGGAAAGCTTTCCAGCAAATACCTGCGGCCGGATTATTGAACGAGGTGATAATCGCCCCGGTTCCAATGGGAACTCGCGCCAATTCGACATGTTTGAATTCGTTTGCGCTCGGCAAAACCTCGCCGTAAAATCTCCTTCCTTCTCCCGCGAAGAAAAATCCGCATTCTAGAGCCGCGTCAATTTCAGCCAGCGCATTTTTTAAAGACTTGCCAAGTTCCAAAAAAATGATTTCCGCGAGCTCCTTCTTTTTTTCTTGCAATTTAAAGACGATTTCGCGGATTTTATCGGCGCGTTTAATAACAGGGGTCTGCGCCCAAGATTTTTGCGCCGCCTCCGCCCTGCGAATAGCTTTTTGGACATCTCTTTCGCTTCCGCGCGCAACTCTGGCGATTATCTCTCCATTTGCCGGATTATCTTTTTCGAAAAATCTGCCGCCGGATGTAACCTCTTTATCATTAATCCAGTGCCCGATTTTCTTTGGATATTTTTCTTTCATTTAATTATTTTTTCTTTTATAGCTTCCTCGGCCTCCTCCCAATCTTCTGGATCATCAATATTAATGCTGGATTTTTCATCCATAACGTATGCGACAACCTTGTTTCCGTAAAAACTCGGCTCAACGGGATCAAAAAGCAAGCCTGTCTTAAAGATATAAATCGCGCTATTTAAAGTAAATAGCTCTGGTAAATCCTGTCTTCTTGAAATTCTTTTCCGGACGGGGTCTCCAGTTACAAATAGCGACAAGAACCCATCGGAATCCGTTTTGAGCGAACGCAGAGGATTATAGTGCGGAGGGATTTTTACCACGCCGATGACAGAATCCGCATTTTTTTCTTTCAGCAATTCAAACGCTTTTATAAAATCCTGCGGCTTTACCATGGGCGACGTCGGTTGAAGAATGGCCGTGTACTCTGGGGTATATTTTTCATTATCGCGCATAAATGCGAGCGCGTGCTCGATTACAGGGAGATGCGGGGTCGCATCTTGGGCGAGCTCCGCGGGCCGCAAAAAAAGCATCTCCACCCCATACTTTTTTGCTACCTCTGCGATTTTTTCATCGTCGGTAGATAAAATCAGCCGGTCAAAAATTCCGGATTTTTTTGCGGATTCGATTATATGCGAAATCAGCGGCTTGCCGCCGAGAAGTTTTATATTCTTCCCTGGAATACTTTTCGACCCCCCCCGCGCGGTTACTACTCCAAGAATCTTAGGCATGGTGGAAGCTTTTTTGAGTATATAGCTCGATATTTGCCAAAGTTGCCGCGATATTTTTAGACGTATCCGGTTTGTAGTAAATATCCGATCGCGGGTAGGGGCCGTGCGATAATTGAGCAGTTATCGCTTTTTTAATTTCTTCTTTGTCTGTACTTACATCAATAACATTCGGTCCGCGTGTGCGCCCATTTTGCCTGGAGCCTATATTTACGACGGGTGTGCCAAAATACGAACACTCTTTGATTCCTGAAGAAGAATTTCCTACGAGGCAAGAGGTTGTCTTCAGAAGCGAAGTAAAATCATCCGGCTTTAAATCCAAAATAAAACGGATCCCATGATTGGTAAGATTTTTTTCATGAAATTCCCGCAGTTTGCGGCTCATCTCGTTGGTTCCGGCATCGTTATTCGGCCAAAACCAGATGGCAGGAATGCCTGCTTCCAGAACCGCATCAAGCGTAGTTTCGATATGTGCGAAATTATCCCTTTCTGTCGTCACGGGATGCTGGATGACCGTTAAAAATGGTTTTGTGATATCAATATGATCCCCGACTCCCCTATTATTCACGATCTCGTTCGTAATTTTCATATCCGAAAGCGAAGCAAATTCAACGTCCGGAGAGCCGAAATTGAAAACATACTTAGGATTTTCTCCCATCTGGACTACTCTTTTACGCGAATCTTCATTTGTGACGAAATGGACATGGGCAAGCTTGGTTATGGCGTGGCGCACGGATTCGTCTATGCTGCCGCTTAAATCTCCTCCCTCAATATGAGCGACTGGCTTATTCATATAGGTCGCGGCTATCGTCATCGCCAATACTTCCGACCGATCCCCACAAACTACGGCTATATCTGGGTCGAGCTTCTGCAAAATATTCGTTGCCTCCAGAGCGACAAGTCCGGCCGTCTTTGCCATGGCAACATGGTTGCCGCCCTCAATATGGCTTAATATTTTTTCCTGAATTTTAAATCCGCTCGCTTCGAGATCTTCCAAAACTTTTTCCCCGTAGCGATCCACTAGCAAGGCTCCAGTACAGATTATCTGCAAATCGATGTCCGGATGCTCCTGTAATTCCTTAAGCAAAACTTTCATCCTCCCATAATACGCTCGGGATGTTAGCGGAAAGAATATTTTTCTCTTGGGCTTCATTTTATATTTAATAAGTTATTTTTTTCTGTATATTCGGTAATTTAATTGTGGCGAGGATTTCCGCGGTTTTCTCGCCGGCCGTGCCATCGCCGTAGATATGCTCGACCGGATATGCGCCGTGGCCCAGCTGGAATCTAATCGCATCCTCAATTTGTTTTCTGTCGTTTGGAGCATCTACCACATTGCGCCCTCTTTCCCGCCCGCTTTGCCGTGTCCCAATGTTAACGACAGGCGTCCCAAAATAGCACGCCTCCCTCATTCCCGTTGAAGAATTTCCGACCAGACATGACGCATTCCGAAGCGTGTTCGTAAACAAATCATGGGGAATATGTTTTAACGCCAGAGCCGTAAAATGATCAATTTCTTTGTCGGTATATCTTCGGAGGATTTTTGAAATATCGTCCGAGCCCGCGTCAATATTCGGCCAAAGCACGATTGCCTGCTGGCCTATATTCTTAAGAGCTTCCATCGTTTCCTTAATTTGATCTCCGGAACTGCCGAATTCAGTTGTAACGGGGTGTTGAATCAGAAGAAAATAAGGCTTGGAAGGATCAAATTTTTTATCTCCCCTTACGATTTCGTCATTCAAGCGCCAGATTGTTTTTTCCCGCGAAAGCGGTGGAATTTTAAGCAATAAATCTGTTCCCGGACATCCGACGTTAAAAACAGTTTCTTCCAGCTCGCCCATCTTGATCACGCGCTCTCGGCTTTTCTCCGTCGCGACAAAATGAAGATGCGACATTTTTGTAAGCGCGTGGCGGATGCTTTCGTCAATTGTGCCGGTTACTTCTCCTCCCTGAACGTGCGCGACATGTATATTCATTAAAGCCGGGGCAATACCCATAGCGAGAGATTCGAATCTATCGACTGGAGCGACCACGACATCCGGCTTAAGTCGATCGAGCGCAGTCGCCAATTCAATCATCGCGAGACCTACAGATTTCGTCATAGAAACAGGATTGCTTCCTTCAAGTTCCATTTGAATCGTCTGATCGGGAATGAAACCTCGTTTTATTATTTCCTGAACGGTATGTCCGGTTTTTTCAAGAAGGTGCGAACCCAAAACAACCAACTGCAGATCCAGATCCGGATGTTTTTTTACTGCTTCCAAAATCGTCTCGATTCTGCTGAAGTCAGCTCGATTGGCCGTTATTGCGCAAATTTTTCTAACCATAAGTTGATATAAAAATATAACCTCTTAAAAAGCGCAAGGGTTTCAATCCAAATTTATTCAAGAGTTATTTTTCAAAATCTTCTATGCGAAGCATTTCGCCCTTCTGAATAGCGCGCGCTGTTTTACGCCCCAAAAAGGATTTATAATCTTTTGACCTAATCCCTGTCCCTGGCCTTTTTGATGTGAACATTGCCCGAGACAGCGCCGCTCCAACAGGAATATCAGCCGCGGCAACCAAGCTCCGCTTAGCCCACAATCTAACCCATTCTTCAGCTTTCAGAATTTCGTTGCGGGATGCGAGCGCCTCTTCCCAGTGACGCACATTTTTTACGAGATTTTTCAGGGTGGACGGATCATGCGAGAAAAAACTATCCCCGTCATCGGCATTTCGATCCAGTGTGAAATGCTTTTCAATGAAAGTAGCGCCGCTTCCAAGCGCAACCGCAAGTATTTCCGCTTCCGGAATTTGCCTTCTCAATTCTTCATCGTAAATTCCTTCGGGCGCGCTATGATCCGACCATCCAATTGGAACTCCGTACCTTTTTTGATAATAAGGTATGGTGCCGAATTTCAGAGTCGAGAGCGCTTTAATGGGATAGGTTGAGATGCAATGCGCCAAGCAAAGTTGGGGATTAATTGCCTTAACCGCATTAACTGCCGCATCCAGTTCTTCGAGCGTGGTCATTCCGGTCGAGATCATCATAGGTTTCCCAAATTTGGCGACTTCTTCAATCATCGGCAAATCTTCCGTTTCTCCCGAACCGATTTTAAATCCTTCCGCACCCATTTCATTCAGCAGCTGCGCCGCTTTCAGCGAAAAAGGCGTGCATAAATATTGAATGCCAATTTTTTCGCAATAATCCTTTAGCTCCGCATGCTCTTCCGGCTTCAGTAAAAATTTCTCAACAAAGCCGTAAAGCGAACCCCACTTTTTAAAAATTCCGTCAGCCGCCACTTTCTCAATCTCGCTTTTTACCATTTCTTCGTCGGGCAAATGCAGCTGGAATTTAATTATATCCGCGCCAGCTTCTTTTGCGGCATGAGCCATTTCTTTGGCTTTTGCTAAACTTCCGCCATGATTGTCGCATCCTTCTGCTATAATCGCGGCTGGGTAGCCCTCGCCAATCTCGATTTTTCCAATTTTAATAGTTTTCATAATTTCAAGACTTGCTATATTATATTATAAAACTCGCTCAACCTTCACAAGGTCTTTTGAGAGATTCTATATATTCTCGCACGGTATGTTGCGGCTTCCATCCGAATTCCTTCTCCGCGCGCGATGTGTCCATGACTGACTCCATGCGATTGCCTTTCCTCTCCGGAAGCATCTTTATTTCACCGCCGAACATCTGGGCAATCTCAAGGACAGAATACGATTCTGGGCTTCCAAGTCCGTATTCGTCTCCATGTCCGCTTTCTCCGACCATAAAGAGCCCGCGTGCCAGATCTTCCGCGTGAGTAAAATTCCTGCGCTGATTCCCCGGGGCCACAACCGTAATCGGCTGACCCGCATAATATTGCTTTTTGAACCTCCCCATCACGCTCGCATACGGACCCTCTGAAAGTTCGCGCGGCCCATAGCCATTGTAGAAATACGTTACGGCAAACGGGAGGCCGAACCACTCCCCGCAATTATTCACCAGTTCGGTGTTGCTCGCCTTCATCCACGCATAAGGGCTTTGGTTTCGTCCCAATCCTCCATCCGCGAACTTCGTACTTGAGCCAGCATAAACCAATTTGCATTCTTTTCCGGATTGGTTGAGTTTCCTCCAATATTCAAGCACGCGGAACGTGCCAGCCACATTCGATTCCCACACAAATTCGATATCGCCGAAACTTTGTTCGACCCGCGAATATTCTCCCAGATGAAAAATAATGGATGGTTTTTCCGCGGCAAGGAGCGTCGAAATGTCCTTGGTGTGTCCCTTGATGTACCTCGCGCCTTCTATGTGGTTTTTCTCGGAACCGATAAAGTAGTTGTCCAAAGAAACCACGCGATATTTAGGGAGCAGAAACTCGATCAAAGAAGGCCCTATGAGCCCAGCGCCGCCTGTCACAATCACTGTCTTTTTCTCCACATTCATCCAGTTATAAAATTATTTTCTCTATTTTTTCCGCTAATGATTTTGAATCGAGCCCGTGGTATTTCAAGACCTCGTCGTTCCATCCGCAGACGGGGATATCTTCGACCCCGAACGAGAAAATTTTTGGAGGCTTGTCAAATGTCCGTGAAATTTCCGCCGCGAGAAATTCTCCCTGCCCTCCCTTAATATAGTGGTCGTCTAGAGTAAAAATAATCTTAAAATCAGCAAGGTCTTTGAGCCACTCGCGATCTAAGACATTAAGCCATGGCAGATTTACCACCGCAAGCGAAATGCCTTTCGCAGAAAGAATCTCCGCCGCCAATATCGCCTCCTTCAGCATAACCTGCCCGTACGCGACAATGGCCGCGTCCTTCCCTTCCTTTAATAAAACCCCCTGCCCTTTCTTGAAATCGTAATTTTCGGGAAGCGTATACGGCAAGTCGAGCGAAACGCTTGAGAAGCGGATATATGTGCTCGCTACATTTTGTTCAACCGCCCATCGGATCGCAAGCCGCGCTTCTTTTTCCGAAGAAGGCTCGACCATGATCAACTCCGGGCACGATCCAACAGCGGAAATATCCCTGACAGACTGGTGTGAATGTCCGGGAGTCGCCGGCAATAAACCGGAAAGAGTTCCAATATAAATGATTTTCTTTTTCTCGCTCGCGTTATTATAAAATTGTTCGTTCGCTCTTGTGGGCATAAAACAGGAATATGAATGAATTATGGGAAGCATGCCCTCGAGCGCGAGTCCGCTTGCCACGGACACCATATCTTGTTCCGCGATCCCGCATTCTTTGAATCTCTCGGGAAATTTTTTCTTAAAGCCCAATATGCCCCCGTCAGCCGCCAAATCGGCGTCTAAGACTACTATATCTTTTCTATCTTCCGAAATCCTTACCAGCTCTTCTCCGAAAGCAGAAATCGGATTTTCCGGCTTTTTCGGCGCGGACTTAACTGGCAAAGGCACTTTTTCGAATTTAAGCGCACTCATTCCAAAAGATTCCAGTTTTTTATTCAATGCCGCCGAAAGCTCGGAGAATGCCGCGGAATAATCGCTATCGCTCGGCGCGCCGGCATGATATTTGTATCCTCCTCCTTTAAAATTATGAGGCTCCATAAAAGAAACTCCCTTCCCTTTGATCGTATCCGCGATAAGAACCTGCGGCTTTTGATTTTTAATTCCCGCCTCTTTAATTTCCCGCAATGATTTCACAAATTCCCTAAGCGAGTGGCCATCGCATCTCTCGACCTCCCATCCGAAAGATCTAAACTTATCCTCAATATTCCCGAGATCGGATACGTCCTTAACCCAGTTATCGGATTGCAGTTTATTATGGTCTACAATAGCCGTAATCTCGGAAAATTTTCCGTTGGCGGCCGGATGGAGCGATTCCCAAATCTGCCCCTCCTGCAATTCTCCGTCTCCGGTTAAAACATAGATCCTTCCTTTTTCTCCTTTTAGGCGCCGGGCAAGCGCCATTCCCCGCGCCTTAGAAATTCCCATTCCTAAAGATCCGGTATTTGCCGCGATGAAAGGGATTGAAATGTCCGGGTGCCCAGGAAGCCCGTTGAGTCTCCGAAGTTTATGCAAAAAATCAAACGGGATTTTTTCGAGGCCGATCAAAATGGAATAAAGCCCCGGAATGTCGTGTCCCTTTGAAGAAAAATAAATATCGGAATCTTTTGAATCTCGCGCGTTGGGATTTTCCATCTCCTCCAGCCAAAGCCAAGCCGCGATATCCATAGCGGAAAAACTTGTGCCTATGTGCCCGGAGCCGGCCAATTTAATCATGTAAAGAGTATTGATTCTGAAAATATCGGCCAGCGTCTCCGCTCGCAAAAACGGATCGGATATTTCCTTTCGAACTTTTTTTATTTCATCAAGCGGGGCGTAAAATAAATCCATGAATTTATATCGCGGTCCAGCCGCCGTCTACCACTAAAAGGCTCCCCGTCATATAATCCGACGCTTCCGACGCCAGGAACAAAACCGCGCCGTTATAATCCGTGGTTTTTGCCATTCGCCTCAACATTGTCCGGTTTTCGTATTCCTTAACAAATTCTGGAGCCATATTCGCTTCGTAAACCCCGCCGGGCGCGAGCGTATTGACCCTGATCCCAAGCGGCGCCGCGTATTCCGCGAGCCATTTCGTAAAATTCAAAACTCCCGATTTTGCCACGCTGTAGCCGACCGGTTTATAGTATTCCTCGCCGCCCCTGCGCCGAAACTCATACATGCTCTGAATCGGGGAAACCAATCCATAAGTAGAGGAGATGTTAATGATGCTTCCCTTCTTCTCCTTAGCCGCTCTAAAATTTTTAATAAAAACCTGTGACATAAAAAACATTCCCTTGAGGTGCGAATCAAGCATGGCGTCCCACGATTCTTCGGGATAATTTTCAAATGGGCCGTTTTCCTCCGGCGGGGCGTTGGGGCGTGAGCCGAGCCCGGCGTTATTCACAAGAATAGTCGGCGCGCCGAATTTGGAAATTATTTTCTCAAAACCGGCGGCAATTTCGCCTTTTTTGGTTACATCCACTTTCAAAGAAATTATGGGTAGGCCGCTATCAATTAATTTCTGGACTTTGGTACTCGGTTTTTCCGTAACATCAAAAACCGCGACCTTAGCTCCAGCCTTGGCAAACGCTTCGGCGTATTCCGAACCCAAGTGTCCATTTCCCCCCGTGATCAATGCTACTCGATCTTTGATTCCGAAAATTTCATCCAAATAACTCATACAGACTTATAACTATATCATTTCTGCTTTAGTTTTGTAATAATTCTCGCTAATTCTTACGTTCCTTCTTCAAAATATTCTCGGCGGCAAATATTCAATTTCTTGTCCAAAATCTTTATGCCATTATCTTCCATGCTAAAGAGAGGAGCTTTCCCGCCAGGTATATCGTTGGCATCAAGCCGACTGAATAATAAAGGGTGCAGGAGCGATGTATTAAACGCTTTCTCCATCGTAAAGCCGAATTTCATGCCGACAGATCCCGCGACTTGAGCTATTTTTAATGAAACCGGGATCGTATGAGGAAATGAAACGGAATTTGCCGCAGCTTTTGAATCTCCCGTAATATACGATAGCACCCTGCTTGCGCTTTTTAATTCGGTCTGCATTGCCGAATCGCTTAACAATGTGACTGGCTTGTGAGCATAGCCATGCCAGCCGATTGAACCATTTTTATATAATTCCAAAACTTGTTTATTCGTCATATAAAAATTATCACAAAATTCCTTCTCCTCTTTAACGATTGATTTAAAAATCGTGTTGATAATTTGTTCGCGCAAAGCAAGATCTAGCGTGCTTTTGTTCAGGAAAATTTTTATCCGCGTCTCATCCAAATGGTCATACGGATAAAAACTGCGCAATTGTTCTTCAGACATGTTAATGAATGATCCCAGGTTAAACGGTTCTCCGGTAAAGAGCGTGTAAAGATGGGACACTTCGCCCAGAAACTCCGCAGGGGACATCTTTGATCTCGCCCAATGAACCTTATGGACAAAAAGGGCCTTGCTCTCCAAATATGGAAGACCGTTAATGAAGAAAATTGCTGGTATGCCCATCTTATTTAGAATCGGCAACGCCTGTTCATATTGGGATTTAAGCCCGTCATCAAACGTGACCACGCAGCAGTTTTCGGGCAATTTTTTTCCCCAAGCTAGCGCATCCAGCACATCCTTCTGGCCGACAAAAGTAAAAAATTTTCCTAATTTTTCGAGTTGTTCTTGAAATCGCTTAACCGAGACCGGATAAATCCCGCGTTCATATTTCTTTTCGTCATCTATATAGTGATAATTAATCGCCAGAAAAACCATTATACTGGTAAATTTATGCCATTAAGATCCGCGGCATCTGAAGAAAGAAGATTAATTACTTCCTCTGCAACGTCTCCCGGTTTAATCCCGAGACTGCCGTTTGCGCTTATTTCTTTATAAATTCTCGGCAAATTCTTAGTTAGGCCGGTCTCAACAAAACTTGGAGAAACGGCATTTACGCGAATTCTCCTTTTTTCCAACTCGTTTGCAAGAGCATTGGTTAAACCAATAAGCCCATATTTTGCCGTTGCGTATCCGCTAATCCCCGCGGCTGAGGAACCCAACGTTACCCGGCTCGCGATATTTACAATACTCCCTGCCTCTCCGTTTGCGAATAAAGGCAGAAATGCCTTTACGACATTGAACGCTCCATGGATCTGCGCTTCGATATGTTTCTTAAAATCATTCCAATCTGAATCCGCAAACCGCTTATAGTCCAAACTGGCGCTGGCATTATTAACAATCCCATTAATTTTCCCGTATTTTTCCTTGACAATCAAAGACATTTTCAAAACTTCGTCATAATTTGAAACATCAGCTTCAATCGCAACCGCATCGCTGCCGATATCCTGAAGTTCTTTGACGACTTTTTCAGCCTCCTTTTCGTTTTTCAAATAATTGACGATGACATTTGCGCCTTCTTTCGCCGCAAGAACGGCTGTAGCCCTCCCTATCCCGCTGTTTGCTCCGGTAATTAAAATTATCTTTTTCTCCAATTTCTTCATAATCAAATTATCTTCACTAATGCCTTTCCGCTAACAGCCAGGTCGCCCCCAGAATTAAAAATTTCGGTTTTGATCTCGACTATTTTTGTTGATTCTGATTTACTTATTACGGTACCTTTAAAACTTATTTTTTCTCCCACGAAAATAGGTTTATGAAAACGCAATTCCTGAGAAATATATAAGCTATTTTCTCCAGGAATTACCATTCCAACTAGGAATGAGAATTTTGAAGCCAAAAGTATGCCGTGAACCAAAGGCTTATCGAACCCTTTTGATTCTGCGTACTTTTTTTCATAATGTAAGGGGTTTTTGTCTCCCGAAAGATTTCCAAATACCCTAACGTCGTCATCTGAGAAAACGCAAGGCAAAATCGCCGTTTCAAAACCAACAATTATATCTTCAAACTTCATTTTTTTGTTTTTAGCTAGTAAGCTCTGTCTCTATCGCCGTCCGACTTAACGACAAGCCAATCAGATGCCCTTAAATCCTCGCCCTTTATTTGCTTATATGAAAAATTGAGCGCTAGTCGTTCTCGATTGATCGGCAAGAGAAAAATTGGTGGATCCGGATTTTCTGCTGGATCATAAATATTAAAGCCGGCTCCTCGTAAACTTTTTTCATAAATCACAGGAAATGAAAAAAAATCTATAAAATCTACTTTGGACTCAATCGCGTAATTAATCGCGGAGAGAAATAAAGCTCGGGCATTCGCTTCCTCAGAAATAAGATCGACAATCCTGCATGCGGAATACTCGTCCCCTTTTTCAATTCTTAAAATAACGTAACCTTTGTTGTTCTTTAGGCCATATATTTTATACCTAATATATGGGTTATCCACAAAGCGCCAATTTAAATAATCGGAATTTCGGTCGATTGTGCCTTCGCGCTTAAGCTTCAAAGTTTTCCATGACTCATTCCATGATTCATTAAATTTTTTGATTTCAAGCGCCTCGTTGTTATTAATAACCCTTTCGCCCCCCACATTATATACCCAGCGATTTATCCATAATTCTTCCTTCCAGCCGCAGTATTTTAGCACCGGTACGGAATTAGGATTAAACCCCGTCGTATACAGCAAGTCGAAGTATTTTTCCGCCTCGCGCACAAGCATTACTCCCGCCCCATGAGAACGCAAATTTTTATCAACTATTAGGCTTGCAAGGAACGCCGCATTAACTATTTCCTTTTTAATTTTAAACTTATACGGTATCAATCCCAAGTGTCCCACAATTTGATCGTTTTTTTTAAGAAGCAGGTTTGGATATTCAGGATAATATATATTTGCTGCCGCATTTTTATACTGCCAATCGAGATATTTTTTTTCCGTCAGGATATGGCTTGGGCTATAAACCCCGCGAAAAAACTCTATCAATCTAGGTATGTCGTTATCGTTCGCAATTTTAACCGTATACATTTTAGAATTTGACGCCCTTATTCCTCAGATAATTTTTTATATCGCCTAGATTTTTAGCTTCCATCGTTTCGCTAATGCTGAACTGCACGCCAAACTCTTTTTCAAGCTCAGAAATAAAAATAAGATAATTCATAGAATCCCAGTCTGGAATTGTCTCTGGGGACATGGCATCCGTAACTTCGCCTTCTGAAACCTTGAATACTTTTTGCGCTATCTTTTTTATTTTTTCCATGACAACTTTATCCAACTAGGGGCGATATTGATATTCTTTAACTCCATGCTGAAATTTTGAAAATATTTGGCTAAAAATTCCTTGGCGGGCTTATTTTTCTTTGATTCAGTAAATAAGGCTGATAATTTTTGCGCGCTATTTTGAACAGCATTATCGGCTATAAATTGCAGGAATGCCTCCTCTATGCCTCTCCCTAACGCCCGGCAACTCATAAGAATTGATTCTATAATCCACTCTTTATCTTTTGTCGAAACAAACGCCGCGCCCACTACCCCGTAATCTCCGAATTTATCGCGGGCAGAACAATAAAAAACTGAACGGTTTTTTGCGTCTATAGACTGATTTATTTCGTCTTCTGAAAAGGGCTGTTTATTAGAATTAAATTGATTGGTTTTCTCGGTAAGCTGCGCTAACCTCGGCACGCAGGATTTATCGTCCATAAAACAAGAGACTTCAATATTCAAACTTTTTAAAAAATCTTCTCGTGAAACATATTTCTGTTCCGCGGTTTTTCGCAAACGCTCCGTAACATATAAATTACCTCTCATTTTGTCTTCGTCGGTAATTGCTTTCATGTTTTTAAAATACGGCAGGTCCAACAGAAATTTAGCATATTGCTCCGGATTCGCCGGTAAATTTGGCGCATCCACGTCCGGCAAATAATTTTTAATAAGGGCCTGGTTAATCGGGTCGTCATCAATAAATACCATGGAAT
>MFHJ01000025.1 GCA_001778545.1 Candidatus Giovannonibacteria bacterium RIFCSPHIGHO2_02_43_16 | reverse complement strand
AAATTTACGTCCCTAAATACAAACTACTCATCCTCACACTAATTACCCAATATTATATACAAAGATGTATATGAGAATCTTTACAAGAAGCACGAAGAACTCTCAAAAATGTTATCGGGATTAATTAACAGTCAGCGCTAGCCCTCGTAGTTCAATGGACAGAACACAAGTTTCCGGAACTTGCGATAGGGGTCCGATTCCTCTCGAGGGCGCAACTAAACGATTAATATGAAACGAGACTACGCTAATTATCAGGTTGCATTAAAACTTTTTTTGAAAAGGGGTAATAAGATTTTATTTCTAAAATTGCCTGAAAGTGGGTTATGGGATTTGCCGGGCGGCCGCATTGATAATGTTGAAACTCATACTCCATTAAGAAAAATTTTGGCTAGAGAAATTCGAGAAGAATTAGGCGTCAAGGTTAAATATGAGCTCGGCAAACCCCTATTCCAATTTAGAAGAAAGGCGTTATCTCGTAAGACTTATAATTTACTGACTGTATACGAAGGCAGATATTTATCGGGCGAAATTAAACTTTCTTCCGAGCATGCCAGCTACGAATGGATTAATCCCAAAGCGTATAAATTTAAAGAAAAGGATTTTATGAGCAAAGAGGAATATTTAGCTTTTATAGAATATTTTTCAAAATACTATTAAAATTAAACTATGCAAGTAAAATCCAAAATAATATTAGTTGACGATAGCGATCAAAAGCGCGCGACTTATTCGGATAAGTTTAAATCCGAGGGATTTGAGGTGTTCGAGGCGGTAGACGGCAAAAAAGGTCTCGAGCTGATTAAAGAGAAAAAGCCCGATTTGATTTTTACGGGAATTGATATGCCGGAGATGGACGGGTTCACTATGATCCGCGAGCTTAAAAAAGATCCCGAGCTCGCAAAAATCCCAATCATGATCAGCTCGCACTTGAACCGCGAGAAAGATCAGCTAACCGCAAAAGGGCTCGGCGTCCAGGAATTCATTTATTACGGTTTCGTCACAGTGAACGAAGTCGTCAAAAAAGCGAGAAATCTTTTGGGGGAGAGAAAATAATCCCGATGAAGCATAAGGTACAAAATAGGTTTTGCATGAAGAATTAAAAACTCTTCCGATGTTTGATGATTGCCGTGAAGTTGCGGATGTAAATTTGAAAGGTATATGAAATTGCAAATATTTGCCGATAAATTAAAGAAATCGCCAATAGCTTTATTAGTTGCGACGATATTATTTTTGTTTTCTACCTTTATTACTATTTCTCAAGGATTCACTGTTGTAAGAGATTATTATGTTTCAACAATAGGATATAAAAAAGAGCTATTAAAGCAAATTAGCGGTCTTAATGCAGGAGTTCATATTGACAATTTTAAAAATATTTTTGGGACACCTCTTTTTGTTAATGGCACTTTAATTAAAGAATATATTTTTGTAAACAATTATTTTTATTTACAGGCAATTACAGATTCCAGCGGAACTATATTAGCTTATTCTATTACAATTAGAGAAAAGAATTTTAATCCCCAGATAGATCTCGGTCCTTATACATCCAACAATATTTCAAAAAAAATAATTTTAGGAGAAACAACTTATTTGGGATTAGCTGATTTTAGCGACCCAAATGAGATATTTTCTTATGTTGGTGCCCATAATTATCATTATACAGAAGGTTATTATTTTGGAAACCCAGGAAAATATCAAACATTTTTTTTCAGCACAAATGAATCCGGATACAATAAAGAAGATCACACAGATTTATTGCCATTAAATTCAAATGATGCAACCATATCAAATTCTAAGATTAAGGAATTTAGAAGTGAAGAGACCATTAATACTTATACCGTAACAGCCCCGTTAGTTGATAAAGAAGATTTAAACTTGAGAGGTTATATTTTTTATAATTATGATAACGATGATGGATTTTTACTCGGACCATCTTATAATCAAGTACGTGTTTTAGATTAGGAATGATAAACGGGCTGTAGTATAGAGGTAGTACACAAGGCTGGGGGTCTTGTAGCCGGGGTCCGATTCCCCGCAGCCCGACAAGTAAAATTTTTAAATCCCAAATAGGGAAATAAAAAAGCTGAGCACGTTTGTGGGTGCCCAGCCTTTGCGTTCACAAAGTGAACAGTTTTTGGCAACATTTGCAGAGTAGCTATCTCCCATAAATCTGCGTAAGGGAGATTAACCCTCTGCCAACCGGAGATACAGATCCGGTTTCTTTGATTTCCTCGGCGGGAGTCTGCGGGTATGCTTTTGCGATGGCGGTAAATTCCTTCCGAAGTTTCTTTACAAGTTCACCAGCTTCTCGTCCGCACTCTAGATAGAAATGTCTAACGCGATCGTGTGACAGGAGTGCACTCGGTGCGTAGTTGTTTTTCCAGTGATCATAGTAAATGCTTTTTACGACAAAACCCTGGAGGCCACGGTATGTCAACCAAATGTGATCCGGGGCGTGAACGTCAAACAACGATAGCAATAACTGCGGATCGAAACTCTGTCCTGGAACCGGCGTTACTAAAATCCACTCTTTGTTCATGATGCCAACCCTCCTTTATATTCTTTCAAGGAATTGAAGCATGCCGGTAATAGCTGTGTCAAGTTTTGATTTTACTGCTTCCGACAAATTTTACCATTTCACAAATTCGCGAGTTCTTGAGGGGAGATTTCAAATTCCCTCCCGTTTTTTATCTCGCCTTTAATTATTTTCTCTGAAATTATCTTTTCGATTTTATCTTGTATGAATCTTTGCATTGGCCGCGCGCCCATAGCTGGATTGTACCCGCCCTTGGCGACCGCATCGGCGAGCGCGTCGTTTATTTTAAGAATATAGTTTTCGCGCTCTAGTCGTTGCTTTAATTTATTTAAGGAAATTTTTGCTATTTTATTCAAAACTTCCATCCCAAGCGGACGGAAAATTACGACCGAGTCGAAGCGGTTTAATAGCTCTGGACTGAAAATTTTCTCGCGCTGAATTTGTTCCAAATCAGACCCCGCATTGGATGTCGCGACGATGATCACATTCCGCATGTTTATTTTCTTGCCCTGGAAGTCGGTAAAGAATCCTTCGTCCAAAACTTGAAGGAATAAATTCCTGACTTTCGGATTTGATTTCTCGAACTCATCGAGCAACACAACCGCGTACGGTTGGGCCGATATTTTCGAGGCGAGCAAGCCCGGCTCATTTTTTTCAAAAGATCCGATCAAGCGGTCCATACTATCCTCGGCCTGGTATTCGGACATGTCAAAACGGAGCATAGATTCCTCGCCTTCAAAATATATAAACGCTAAAGCTTTTGCAGTCTCCGTTTTTCCGACGCCAGTCGGACCAAGGAAAAGAAAGCTCGCGAGCGGCTTTGCCCTGCTTTCAATTCCGGCCCTCGCTCTTCTAACCGCGTTGGCGACGGCGTTTGTCGCTTCCGTTTGCCCGACAACGCGTTCTGACAAGATATCCTCAAGGTTGAGAAGCTTTTCTTTTTCTCCTTCGGATATTTCTCCAAGAGGCATTTTCGTCTTTCTGCTGACGATATCCAAAACAATCTCCGGGGGAATTATTTTCTGCCTTCTAGAAATCCCTTCGCTAAAGACGTCTTTAAGAAGTTCAACCGCCCGCTTGGGCATGGCTCCAAGAACCAAATTTTGCGCGGCAACTTCCGCGGTTTTTTCGAGCGCTGGGTACGAGATCATTACTTTGCCCATAAGCGATTTTTCAATCGCCACTGCTTCATTTTCTAAAATTTCAATTACGTATTCCGGGCTTGGCTCTTCAAGATCGATCCTTTCAAAAAATTTCATAAAAGCCTGATTTGATTCGAGTATTTTTCGGGCGCTTGTCTTGTCCGCGAGCGCTATTATGTGAATTGATGGATTCGCGAGATATGGGGACAAAAGTTCAAGAGCGTTTATTCCTGTATTTGAAAGCGATTCCACAAATTCCGGAAAATTATCGATTGCGAGAATTATATTTCCAGCATGCGCTGTTTCATTCAACAGTTTTATAATTATTGCCTCCGCATCCCCCTTAGTTTTTCCCGATGCAATTATTGATTCCGCGTAAAGCTTGAAAACTTGCTTATATTCAAGGCTGGGGAAAATTTTACCTTCGTAGATTGCCCTCGTGAGGCCTAGAAGGAGAGTGTGTTTCCCGACGCCGGCATCCCCGACAATCAAGACATTCGCCCCAGCGCTTTTGAGCAAGGCTTTCTCGATTAATTCCATTTCGCGATCTTTGCCTATTATTTCTTCTTTTAAGGCCTCGGCTTGCGGGGCAAGGTCATACGCGAATTTTTCAAGAAAATACGTCTCCCCGTACGCGAAATTTTTTCCTAATCCCTGAAGTCGAGCTAAGTGTTCCCGCCTCCACCATCTTCGGGAGAACATTTCGCCAGCCACTTCTCGTTCCGCCCAATAGGCAGCTTTCTGAACGCTCGATATCTTGATATTTCTATCTATAATTGCGTTTTTTAGATTCGTTTTTTCAAAAATGGAAGCAGCAATATCCGTAAAGGAACCCCCTCCGGGATTTTCTGGAGCGATTTCAGATAGGCTTGATTCCTCTATCCCAAGGCGGGCAACAAATTTATGCCAAGCGGGGTTTTGGAGAAAATCTAAGGCGGCAAGATAACCATTGACGTCACTCGTTTTTGAATTGAAAAAAGAATCTAGGGCTAAGATGAGAAGGCGGCATGACGCGAATATGTATAATAAGCCTAGCCAGAAATTTGAAGAAGGAAAAGCAAATGCGTATTCCTGTAGCGCCGCGCTTCCTTCAAATTTTAGAATCGCAGTATAGGTTATCGGCATGAGAAATACTAAAATCCCAATATCAAAAATCATTCCCAATCCGTGCCTCGCGCGAGACGGGAAGATATTCTCTAATGCGATGACTCCAGCGAATTTATTTTTCATCTATAAGAGGAGAAGAGTAAGACCGCCGATAAATAAAATAGGAATTAGCGCCGGGAAGGCGAGCCAGGCGGCAAAAGAAATTATAAATAAAGCGGCTAGAAATATTTCCGATAAAAGGCCGGATATAATTAAAGCGGAGCGCAGGAGAACGCCGACAATCCTGGAAATTAGGTTTACGACAAGAGATTCAAAAAGCGCTTGTGGATTAAAACCGTCACTACGGTACTTTTCCTCAAGCCGCCATACGGGGGAGATGAGAGTGCGCGAAAGGATGCCGATTGAAAAAAAATGATAAAAAAACCAGACGAGATTTCTAAATAGTCCAATCATTTCCGAAATCGCCCGGCTATAGTGCCAGCCAATATACTCAAAAAAAAGAACCGCCATCCCCATCTACATATTATATACGAAGAGGGGAAATATTGTTTGTCCGCCCACCAGGCCTCGAACCTGGAACCTTGTCCTTAAGAGGGACCTGCTCTGCCAATTGAGCTATGGGCGGATTAAGGTTTTAACTTAATAAAACCATCACTGATAATTTTTTCAATATAATCTTTTCTCTTCAATTTTTTAAGCTTTTTCTCAATAGATCGCGCATCTTTTAGAGTTTGGTATTCTTGCTTAAATACTAATTCAATTTCTCCAAATCTTTTCGTCGAAGGGGTAGATTTTCCAAAATGATGCCTCAGTCTTTGTTCAAGATTAGAGGTGCTGCCAATATATATTCTACCATCAGATTTACTTCTTAAAAAATAAATGAAAGACATTTTAATTTTGCTGAGTCCTGACGCTCTCTTGGAGGTCGGGACCCCGACTTTACGTCGGGGCTATGGACGGGATTCATTTCTTTTTCCAGGAGCGGAATTTTTGATCACGTTTGATGAACCACTTATCCTTGAGGTCCAGCCACCAATCGTCTGGATGAGTTTGAAAAATCAGTTTGACAATTTTCTTGGAGAGAGGAGTAATGAGGCGCTTTTCGGCAACTTTTGCCCATGCACGCGCTTTTTTATTTCCTTTTTCTTCCTCCTGCCGAAGGGTGGAAATCCACTCAAGCTGGTCTGCGTCTTTGGCAAGTTTTGCTTCAAGTGTTTCTTTTTTCTGCTCCTCGGAATATGCATCCAAAACTTCTTTTCCAAACGGCAAACTTTTCGCAATATCCGCCACAGCTTCCGCCTCGGCTAGCTGGCCATAGCGCTTGTGCGCATAATTCAAGTCCGATGTGCGAGCCTCGCCAAGGTCATGAACCAGACACAAAAAAATAACCCGATCAGCGTTTGCCCTTGGCGTCATTTTTGCCATCATGTAGCCAATGATCGCTGTTCGAAAAAGATGTTCGGCGACTGATTGCTCACCAGTGCCGAGGAACCATAGACCTGAGCGGGGCGTACGTTCCAAGATACCAACCTCATAAATATAGTTAACGATTGCGCGGAGATTATTTTTTTTCATAACTCAAGTATTTTTCTTTTTTTAGGCAATCCGTGCAAATTTTAATTCTGCCTCCGGCCGTTAAAGTCGCCCATTGAAGGTTGGGATATTTTCTTACTTTCTTGGTCGGGTTGTATTTTCCGCGAAGGAGCACTCTTTTGACTCCCATCTGCGAACCCTTTTTGCAAATTGGACATTCCTTAGCCATTCAAAAAATATATGATAAAGTGAACAAATATGCAAGGGTTCGATCCATTAATAATATTTTATATAGCGATTTTAATCATGTCCGCGGTGATTCACGAAGTATCGCACGGGATGGCGGCTTTTATTCTGGGCGACCCTACTGCGAAATACGCCGACCGCCTGACCTTAAATCCGATCAAGCATCTGGATTTGTTTGGCTCGATAATTCTGCCGTTTATTTTTATAATATCAAACGCCCCATTTTTCTTCGCCTACGCGAAACCAGTTCCGTATAACCCTTATAATTTAAAAAACCAAAGGTGGGGGCCTGCGATCGTAGGCGTCGCGGGACCTGCCGCGAATATTTTAATTGGAATCCTTTTCGCTATAATTTTTAGATTATCCGGAGAATATGCGACATTTTCAAATTTAGTTCTAGCAATTGTTCAAATAAATATCTGGCTCGCCTTATTTAATCTTGTTCCGATCCCTCCGCTCGACGGCTCGAAACTTCTTTTTTCACTTCTCTCGCCGAGATTTTATAATCTTGAGCGTGCCATGGAACAGTACGGATTTTTTATATTAATAATCCTGATCTTCATTCTCCCCGGGATATTATTCATCCCGCTCGGCGCCCTCGCTTCTATTATATTGCAATTGCTGTTGGGTTCGTGATACACTTTTTAAGCGAGTTGGCTCAAAATTTTGAGCTCATCTGGCGAGCGAAAAAATTTTGATTGCCAAACCTTAACCCCGCCCTTTCTCATCATGTATTATCTTTACGTTTTAAGGCATCCCTCAACCAGCTTGATTTATATCGGTTATACGGATAATCTTATAAGACGTTGCAAGGAGCATAAAAAGGATAAGCCTCTTTGGAAACTTGCGTACTACGAGGCTTATTTTTCAAAAAAAGATGCTCAACATCGAGAAAGGCAACTAAAGCATTACGGCTCTTCCATTGGACATTTGCGCAAAAGAATTATAAATAGTCTGCAGATTTCATAGAAAGGGCGGGGTGCTCAAATTATTAATTCACTAACGTTCATATAATTTAGCATGCCGACAATACAGCAGTTAGTCAGGAGAGGGCGCAAGCCCATCATAAAAAAATCCAAAGCCGTGGCGTTAGCCCGCGGTTTTAACCTTGTCAAAAATACGCCGGTTTATTACCCTTCTCCGTTCAAAAGGGGGGTTTGTCTGAAGGTTTTTACCACAACTCCCAAAAAACCTAACTCAGCCTTGCGGAAAGTTGCCAGAGTCCGGCTTACAAACGGAATGGAAGTCACTGCGTATATTCCGGGAGAAGGACACAATTTGCAAGAGCACTCTGTCGTTGTCATTCGCGGAGGGAGGGTCAAAGATCTTCCGGGAGTCAGGTACCACATCGTCCGCGGAGTTTTGGACACGTCCGGAGTTGAGGGAAGGAAACAACAGAGATCTAAGTATGGAGCAAAACGCCCTAAAGAATCTAAATAAAAATGAGAAGGCCATTCAAGAAAAAATTTGAGCGAAATCCGGATCCGGTTTATCAATCGGAGCTTCTTGAGAAGTTTACGAATTACATAATGTTCGACGGCAAGAAATCTACAGCGAGAAAAGTTATATATGACGCGATTAAAATAATCGGGGAGAAAACAAAAAATCCCGATCCGCTTAAAGTTTTAGAAGAAGCGGTCGCGAATGCCTCCCCGCTTTTGGAAGTTCGTTCAAGGCGAGTTGGCGGGGCGACTTATCAGGTTCCGAGGGAAGTAAGCGAGCATAGAAAAGTGACACTAGCGCTTCGATGGTTGATTGGGGCGGCGAGAGCCAAGAAAGGAAAGCCGATGGCGGAGAAATTATCCGAAGAGCTTCTCGCCGCTTCTAGAAACGAGGGAGGGGCGATCAAGAAAAAAGAAGATACTCGTAGAATGGCTGAAGCCAACCGCGCCTTCGCGCATTTCGCGTGGTGAGGTTTTGTGCTATTGTTTCTATATCGTAATTATATGATCAGCTCGCTACGACGCATTACTCTTACCATATTTTTTATAACGCTTATAGCGTTTGGTATTGGTATTTTTTCTACCGATTTTTCGTTGTGCAATGACGTAGTAAAATGTGTTGCAAATGTTTCACTATATAACGTTGATATAACCACCGCGCAAAGTACGCCACAATCATTGCCGAATAAAAATTTTGACTGGAAACTTTTCAACGAGGCGATGCGCGTGGTAAGCCTCTACGCCGTCTTTGCCTCCATTATAATATTAATTGCTTTGGAATTTTTTGAGATTCATTTTCTGAAAGCTTTGTTGAGGCGCTGGGCGAGGTAGAAAATATTAATATGCCTCGAGAATATCCACTGGAAAGAACGCGCGACATTGGAATTATCGCGCACATAGACGCCGGAAAAACAACAGTATCGGAGCGGATTTTGTTTTACACCGGAGTCTCGCACAAAATCGGAGAGGTGCATGAAGGCGAGGCGGTGATGGATTGGATGGAGCAGGAGCGGGAGCGAGGAATTACGATTACATCCGCCGCGACGACTTGTTTTTGGACCCCGTCATACGACGGGGCAAGCGCCTCTAAAAATCGCGAACACCGCATAAATATTATAGACACTCCCGGACACGTTGATTTCACGGTTGAAGTCGAGAGATCCCTTCGCGTTTTAGATGGCGGGGTTGTCGTTTTTGATGGAGTATCCGGAGTTGAACCGCAATCAGAGACAGTCTGGAGGCAGGCGGATAAATATAAAGTGCCGCGAATTTGTTTCATAAATAAACTCGACCGCATGGGAGCGTCCTTTACCGGCAGCCTAAATTCTATCCATGATCGGCTGACTCCCAATGCCGTTGCGGTTACCGTCCCGGTTGGTTTAGAATCTGATTTTCAAGGCGTAATAGATTTAATCCGCATGAAATTCGTCCGTTTCGAAGGCGAACATGGGGAGAAAGTCATCGTTGAAGATATTCCGGAATCAAACAAAGCCGAAGCGGAGAAATGGAGGCATAAGATGGTTGAGAAAATAGCGGAGCAGGACGAAGCGCTTACCGAAAAATATCTCGAAGGCAAGGAAATTACTGAAGAAGAGCTCAAAAAAACTTTGCGGCGGGCAACCTTGGCGTATAATCTCATTCCGGTTTTCTGCGGCTCGGCACTGAAAAATAAAGGGGTGCAAATTGTGCTAGACGGAGTTGTCGACTATCTTCCAAGCCCCGCGGATCTCCCACCGGCGAAAGGGAAGGATTTAAAAACCGGTGAAGAAATTTCCCGATTGGCAGACGACAACACCCCATTTACAGCGCTTGCTTTTAAACTGCAAACCGATCCCTATGTAGGGCAGCTAACTTATTTTCGAGTTTATTCCGGAACGCTTAAAGCAGGTTCTTATGTCTTGAATTCCAACACCGAGGACAAAGAGCGCATTGGGAGAATTTTACGAATGCACGCGAACCATAGGGAGGAGATAAAGGAAATTTACGCGGGAGAAATAGGAGCGATAGTCGGGCTTAAAAATACCAAAACCGGAGATACCCTGTGCGATCCGGAAAATCCGATCCGGCTTGAAACAATTACTTTCCCGGAGCCGGTAGTTTCGATGAGAATCGAGCCGAAAACCAAGCAGGACCAGGAAAGAATGGGCCTGGCGTTAAAGCGCCTTTCGGAAGAGGACCCGACATTCCGCATTAAATCAGACGAAGAAACGATGGAAACAATAATTTCTGGAATGGGAGAATTGCATTTAGAGATCATTGTTGATCGGATGAAGAGGGAATTCAAAGTGGAGGCGAACGTCGGGCGCCCGCAGGTTGCGTATAAAGAAACTATCAGAGGAACTGCGGAAGCGGAAGGCAAATATATCAAGCAATCCGGAGGACGCGGGCAATACGGGCACGTTAGGTTGCGAGCGGAAGCGCTCGAACGCGGAAAAGGAAACGAATTTGAAAATGAAATACGTGGGGGCGTTGTCCCGCAGGAATTTATTCCTGCAGTTGAAAAAGGAGTTAAAGAAGGGTTGGATCGCGGAGTTATCGCTGGATTCCCGTTGGTAGACGTCAGAATTATTCTTTATGACGGCTCATATCACGAAGTGGACTCTTCGGAAATTGCTTTTAAAATCGCGGCGTCAATGGCGACGCAGGAAGTATGCAGGCGAGCAAAGCCAGTATTACTCGAGCCTATTATGAAAGTCGAAGTTGTGACCCCGGATAGATTTATGGGCGATGTTACTGGGGATCTAAATTCAAAACGCGCGCGAATAGAGCAGATAACAGACAGATTAAATCTGAAAGTTATAGATGCCAAAGTCCCTCTTTCCGAAATGTTTGGATATGTGACGAAGCTCCGCTCCAACACAGAAGGCCGCGCTTCCTACACAATGGAATTCTCCCACTACGAAGAAGTCCCCGCGAACGTCGCGGAGCTGATCAAAGAAGGTAAAAAATAGTTTCAAAAAACATACTGACTTTCTTGGGTTGAAAAACCTGGTGAATTTGTTATGATTTTCTTGAAATTCTTTGGGAGGTGTATATGGAACACATCGGCGCTTATTTATCGGCTATAGCCCTCTTATTTCTCACTTTCGCGGCCCCAGTCATGGTTATTTCTATCGGAGCCATCTTGGTCATTAAGAAATATTATGTGATCAGACGAAAGATAGTATTGGAATTTCCGAAACTAGATCGCTGGAGTACAATAGTCCTTTCAACCATTTTCATCTGTAGTTGCCTCTGGTTTCTTAGGATATTCCTCGCGCTCAAAGGGTTGTGGTAATTTTTGTTAAAATCTTTTAAGGAGGGGAAGCATATGACAAAAAGAAGAGTGAAAAGCAAAAGAGGAAACAACAGAAAAATCCAAAAGAAAGGAGAGAAAATCCAAAAGGGGGGTTTCGAGCTGAAGCCCATTGGCAATATAGCTCGAGGCGAGCCGTCCGTCATCTATACGGCAGTCCCTAGGGGTTCGAAGTTCGAATACTGGGATTGAGCAAGGTGCTGATCCACACAACCTGTCAAGGGCCACTCGCGTGCGGGTGGCCCTTTTCTTAAGCTATTGACGTTATTTTGCCTTTAGATTAATATATAAAATACACTTACAATTAGTGGTTATTACTTTAATTTTTTTATTTTATGGCGAAATTTGAAAGGACAAAGCCCCACCTCAATGTGGGAACTATCGGGCACGTAGACCACGGGAAAACTTCCCTGACCGCGGCTATTTTGCATGTCTTAAATCTTGCAGGGAAAAAGGTAAAACTCGAGAATATAAGCCAAATTGACAACGCTCCGGAAGAGCGCCAGCGTGGAATTACGATAGCGCTTCATCATTCCGAATATGAGTCGGACAAACGCCACTACGCGCACATTGACGCTCCCGGTCACGCCGATTATATCAAAAATATGATTACGGGTGCCGCGCAGATGGACGGCGCGATTTTAGTTGTATCCGCTGCCGATGGACCAATGCCTCAGACGAGAGAGCATATATTACTCGCGCGCCAAGTTGGGGTACCCGCAATAATTGTCTTTTTGAATAAGGTAGATATGGTAGACGACAAAGAGCTCGTGGACTTAGTTGAGACTGAAATCCGAGAATTGCTTACCAAATACGAATATCCCGGAGATACAACCCCAATTATTAGAGGAGCTGCGACGAAAGCTCTTGAAGCGAAATCGCCAGACGATGAATGGGCTAAGCCGATATTAGAGTTAATTAATAAATTAGATGAGTATATTCCTGAGCCGGTCCGTGAAATAGATAAGCCATTTTTGATGCCGGTTGAGGATGTATTTTCTATTGAAGGCAGGGGAACTGTTGTTACCGGAAGGATTGAGAGAGGGAAAATAAAAATAAACGATGAAGTCGAAATTGTAGGACTGAAAGATACTCAAAAGACCATCGTTACCGGAATCGAAATGTTCAACAAGCAGCTCGACGAGGGAATTGCAGGCGACAACGCCGGAATATTACTTCGCGGAATTAAGAAGGAAGACATAGAGCGCGGGCAGGTCTTGGCGAAGCCCGGATCAATCACTCCGCACGCTGATTTTGAAGCGGAAGTTTACATCCTGACCAAAGAGGAGGGAGGAAGACATACCCCGTTTTTTACCGGGTACAAGCCGCAGTTTTACATCAGGACTACAGATGTCACAGGAGAGGTTACATTACCCCAAGGAATCGAGATGGTTATGCCCGGCGACACTATAAAATTTATCGTCAAACTTATCGGCCCCGTTGCTATGGAAGATAAACTGAGATTTGCTATACGCGAGGGCGGGAAGACAGTTGGAGCCGGAGTTGTGACTAAAATTATTAAGTAATAGATCGCTTCGTTCCTAAAAAATTGGCACAAAAAGCATCCAAAAGTGAAACCGAGGAGCTCCAAAAACTGCGTATCCGCGTGCGCGGGTATGACCATAAGATTTTAGACTCTTCGGTAAAACAAATTGTGGACACGGCGCTTCGTTATGGGGCCGAGGTTATGGGCCCAGTCCCTCTTCCGACAGAAATTCGGAAATATACCGTTAATCGATCAACCTTCGTGCATAAAAATGCGCGAGAGCAGTTTGAAATGAGGGTTCATAAACGCCTTTTGGATATTATTAACGTCACCCCCAAAATAATTGACGCGCTTACGAACTTAAATCTTCCCGCGGGGGTGGATATAGAGGTAAAAATGCTGTAGGAAAAGCTGGAAGATTGCGGGGCGCCCCGCCACGGCGGGGTGCTCATTTTTATAAACTCGCAAGCTCACAAAAAAATGGCAAAATTCATGTTAGCCCAAAAAATTCAGATGTCGCAAATTTTCGATGAAGCCGGGAACGTTATTCCTGTGACTGTTTTGCGCGCGGGTCCTCTTGTCGTATCGCAAGTTAAAAATAGAGAAAAAGACAAGTATGAAGCGGTTCAAGTTGCTTTCGGAGAAAAAAAGGAAAAAAATTTAGCAAAGGCGCAAAAAGGGCACCTTAAAGGTTTGGGAAGCTTCAGGTGGCTTAGGGAATTTCGCGTTGCTCCGAAGTCCGACTTCGGGGAGCCATTGAAGTCGGACTTCAAACGAGGCGATAAAATAGACACCTCTGTTTTTAAAGAGGGGGATTTGGTTAAAGTGAGGTCGGCGTCCAAGGGCAGGGGATTTCAGGGAGCTGTCAAAAGGCACGGTTTTCGAGGAGGGCCGAGGACGCACGGGCAGAAGCATTCCGAAAGAGAAGTCGGATCGATCGGCGCCACTTGGCCGCAGAGGGTTATTAAAGGAAAAAAGATGCCGGGAAGAATGGGAGGCAATATGGTTACCGTAAAAAATTTAAAAATTGTCAAGATCGAGCCGGAGAAAAATATTTTATATATCAGCGGAGCTATGCCTGGAGCGCGAGGCGCATTGGTGGAAATAATTGGATAATACTATGGAGGCGAAGATTTATGACAACAAAGGAAAAGAGAAGGGAACTTTAACGCTTTCAGCGAGCGTATTTGGTTTCCCGTGGAACGCAGAATTAGTTAGACAAGTTTTTCTTTCCGAGAGGGCTAATGCCAGAAAAGTCTTAGCGCACACGAAAGATAGAAGCGAGGTATCCGGAGGAGGAAAGAAACCATGGCAGCAGAAAGGAACAGGAAGGGCTAGGCATGGGTCAAGCCGCTCCCCGATTTGGGTTGGAGGCGGAATTTCCCATGGACCAAGAAAAGACAGGGATTACATGGAGAAAATTAACAAGAAAGCAAAGAGAAAAGCTGTTCTTGCAATCCTTTCTCAAAAATTGAAGGACGGAGAAATATTTTTTATGGATGATTTGAGTCTGCCTGAAGCGAAGACCAAAAATGCTCGGGAAATTCTTGGCAATATGCCGTTGGGAAATTCCAGCGCTTTAGTCATTTTGCCGAGAAAAGATGCGCCAACTTGGAGGGCGCTTCGCAATTTAAAAAACGTTTCCATCAAGGAAGCGAGAAATTTGAATGCCTCAGATTTGCTTTCAAACAAATTTTTAATAATTCCGAAAGACGCAAGCAAGGTTTTAGAAGAGACTTTTTTGAAGTAATTTATGTCAAAATTAATCAACCCGATAATAAGCGAAAAAGCTAACACCCTGTCTTCAGGCGGCGCATATACTTTTCGCGTTGAAAAAGGCGCCAACAAACTTGAAATCAAAAAATCCGTAGAAGATTTATTTAAAGTTAATGTGCGAAAAGTTAATTTGGTGACGATACCTCCGAAGAAAAGGATTGTGCGCGGGAAAGTTGGTTTCAAATCTGGATACAAAAAAGCTATTGTGTATTTAAAAAAAGGACAGAAAATTGATTTAGCATGAAAAGTTTTAAGCCAAAAACGCCCAGCCTCAGGCAAACGACGGTTGTGGACTATAAAAAAGTTTTAACCAGAGGAGAGCCGGAAAAAAGCTTGACTCACGGATTTAGGCGTTCTGTCGGCAGAAATAATAGAGGCAGAATAACGACACGGCATAAAGGCGGGGGAGTTAAGAGGCTATATCGAGACGTCGATTTTATTATGGACAAGAAAAATATCCAAGCCAGAATCGTTTCGATTGAATACGATCCAAATAGAAGCGCTTTCATTGGGCTTGTCGCTTTTCGTGACGGGGAGAAAAGATATATGGTAATGCCAGCCGGCATAAAAGTACATGACGAAATAATGATTTCCGAAACAGCTCCGCTTAAAACGGGGAATCGTTTGCCTCTGAAGAATATACCTGTCGGAACCCAGATATATAATATGGAAGTTTATCCGGCCTCAGGCGCAAAACTTGTAAGGAGCGCTGGAACTTTCGCTGAGATATTGGCGCAGGATTCCCCAACCACATTGATTAAGTTGCCGTCCGGCGAAGTAAGAAAAGTTTCCGAAAATGCGTGGGCTTCGATCGGACAGGCTTCAAACGAGGAAGCAAATCTGGTAGTTTTAGGCAAGGCTGGGCGCTCGCGCCATCTTGGAATAAGACCGACAGTCAGAGGATCTGCGATGAATCCAGTAGACCATCCTTATGGAGGAGGGGAAGGAAAGGCCATGCGCGGGACAAGGCGGCCGAAGAACCGCTGGGGCAAAGGAACTCGCGGCGTCAAAACCAGAGGTAGAAAAAAGTGGTCGAATAAAATGATTATTCAAAGAAGAAAGAAATAAAATGTCACGATCAATAAAAAAAGGTCCATATGTGGATGAAAAACTTTTAAAGAAAATCTCTGGGAAAAAATCCGGTTCAGGAGAGATTATTAAAACGTGGGCCAGATCTTCCCAGATTTCTCCAGAGATGATAGGTTTTACTTTCGGGGTTCATAATGGGAAAGATTTTATCTCGGTGACTGTAAAAGAAGAGATGATCGGGCATCGGCTTGGCGAATTCGCTCCTTCGCGAAAATTTGTCCGTCACGGAGGGAAGATGCAAAAGGAGATAGAAGCTTCCGCTAAAGTGAGCGCTCAAACGCCCGCCGCGCCAAGCAAATGATTATGAAAGAAGCAATCGCAAAATTGAATTATATCGGAATATCGCCGCGGAAAATAAGAGCGGTTACCGCCGCCCTTTCCGGGAAGCCGGTTAAATTTGCTCAAGACTTTCTTAAAGTTGTTCCGCGCTCGCCAGCACGCGAGATTTCAAAATTACTGAAATCAGCAGTTTCCAACGCGAAAAATAATCTCGGGGCCTCTTCTGACAAACTTTATATTAAAAATATAAGAGTAGATGTCGGCCCCACGCTTAAGAGATTTATGCCGAGGGCATTTGGCAGGGCATACACGATCAGGAAAAGGTCGTCGCACGTAACGATAGTTTTGGGAGAAAAATAAAAACATGGGGCACAGCGTTCATCCATATTCATTTCGCATAGGAATACTCCGAGATTGGAAATCCCGATGGTTTAAAAATCGCGTTTATCGCCAGTTTCTTAAATCAGATATTTTAATAAGGGAATGGCTCGAGGGCAGGCTTCGAGGCATGTATATCGCGAATATTGAAATTGAGCGCGGGCAGAATGAAATGAATCTGATTTTAAAGACTTCAAGACCCGGGCTTTTGATCGGGCGCGGCGGAGAAGGAATCGAGAAATTAAGAAAAGAAATTTCGGGAAAAGCTGAAAAATTAAATTTGAATTTGCCGAAGAATTTTAAAATATCCGTACAGGAGATAAAATCTCCGGAAACGCATTCCAAGATAGTTGCCCAAATGATTGCGGAAGATCTGGAAAAGCGGATGAATTTTAGAAGAGTGCTGAATCAATCTTTGGAGAAAGTTATGGCCAACAGAGACGTTAAGGGCGTTAAGGTTGCGCTGTCAGGCAGGCTTGACGGGGCGGAGATGGCGAGATACGAGTGGCTGAAGCGAGGACAAGTTCCTTTAACGACTCTAAGGGCGGATATAGATTTCGCGCGCGAGAGGGCGCATCTTCCCTATGGAGATATAGGAATAAAGGTTTGGATTTATAAAGGAGAAATCTTCGATGCTGTTTCCAAAAAAAGTTAAATATAGAAAATGGCAGAGGTTGAGGGGGCAATTCAAGGGAGTCGAAACCCGCGGGACGAATTTGGCTTTCGGGGCGTCAGGAATCAAAGCTCTAAGTTCGGGGCAGATTACGTCTGAGCAGATAGAGGCTGCGAGGAAAGTGCTTACTAGATACACAGCCAAAGGAGGAAAAATGTGGATAAGGATCTTTCCGGACCAGCCATATACGCAAAAACCTCCCGAAGTTACTATGGGAGCTGGAAAAGGAGACCCGGTTGGATATGTTGCGGCAGTGAAGCCTGGGAGAGTGCTTTTTGAAATTGACGGTTTGACTAAAGAAAACGCATCGGAAGCTTTGCGAAAGGCGCAGGCTAAACTCCCGGTTAAAACTAAATTAATTTCGAGAGATTAGTTATGGAAACAAAAGAATTGAGTAAAAAATCGATAGAGGAACTTCAAGAAATCTTGAATGGCAAACGAGGAGAACTCGGCAAATTCAGGTTTGATATCGGATTTGGGAAGAATAAAAATATAAAACTTGGTTCAAATTTGAGAAAGGATATAGCCAGGATTTTAACCATAATCAATCAGAAAGAAAATGAAAGAAGTTAGGCCTAAAATATTAAAAGGAATTATTGTATCGGACAAAATGGCAAAGACCAGAGTTGTTGAGGTTGAGCGTTATTTTAAGATGCCAAAATACGGGAAATACATAAAAAGGTCAAAAAAATTCAAGGCGCATGACGAAGCAAACGAATATAAGTCGGGGGAAAAAGTTAAGATTCAGGAAACGCGGCCAATTTCGAAGGACAAACGCTGGAAAATAATTTCAAGAATATGATACAGCACAGAACAATGTTGAAAGTTGCGGATAATTCTGGGGCTCTTTTGGTCCAATGCATTAAAGTTTTGGGCGGAACGAGAAGAAGATACGCCGAGTTAGGCGACATCGTCGTCATAACTGTGAAAAAAGCGGAGCCGAGAAAAATCGTCAAGAAAAAAGATGTTCTGAGAGCGGTTATCGTCCGCCAGAAAAATGCATTTCGCAGAGCGGACGGGTCTTATCTGCGTTTTGATGATAACGCCGTGGTTATACTTGACGGAAGAGAACCAAAAGGAGGCAGAATTTTCGGACCGGTTCCGAGGGAATTGCGCGACAAAGGATTTTTGAAAATTATTTCATTAGCCCCGGAAGTTGTTTAATATGCCAGCGAGAATAAAAAAAGGCGATAACGTTACAGTGCTCTCCGGAAAGGACAAAGGAAGGGGCGGAAAGGTGCTTCGAGTTTACCCAAAAGACAAACTGCTTTTAATTGAGGGAATTAATTTGAAAAAAAGGCACAGGAGGCCGAGAAAGGCGGGCGAAAAAGGGAGTATTGTTCAGATGCCGGCACCAATGCCAATTTCTAAAGTTATGATTCAATGCCCAAATTGCCAAAAGGCCGCGAGGGTTAAGATAAAAATTATGGATAACGGCGAGAAAAAAAGGTCTTGTAAAAAATGCGAAGTCGAATTCTAGCTATGAATTATAAAGCTAAGTTTGATAAAGAAATAAAGGCGACTATGACAAAGAAATACAAATATTCCTCGCCTTTAGCTGTTCCTCGGATTGTAAAAATTGTTGTAAACACTGGAGTCGGCAGGCTTAAAGATGAAAAAGAGAAAGAGTTGATTCAGAAATTCACTTCCATGATAGCCGGGCAAAAGGCGCACGCAAGGCCAGCGAAAAAATCTATTGCTTCGTTTAAATCCAGGGAGGGGATGATAATAGGATACAAGGCGACATTGCGCGGGAAAAGGATGTATGATTTTCTTACGCGCTTGATCGATATGACCCTGCCGAGATCTAGGGATTTTCGCGGCATTTCTGAATCAAGCGTCGATGAGTTTGGCAATCTGACTATCGGGATAAAGGAGCACATTGCTTTTCCGGAAATAATCGGCGAAGATGTTAAGACCATTTTCGGGCTGGAAGCTACTTTGGTCACAAACGCTAAGAGTCGCGATGAAGCGCTGGAGCTTTATAGGGAATTAGGCATACCGTTTAAGAAATAATATGGCAAAAACATCAGTAGTAGCGAGATCAAAAAAAATACCTAAGTTTTCTTCGAGAACAGTGCGAAGATGTTTTCGTTGCGGTCGAAAGAGGGGATATATGCGCGATTTCGAACTTTGCAGGATATGTTTTAGAGAACTTGCAAACGAAGGAGCTATCCCCGGAATTAGAAAGTCTAGCTGGTAATCTTATGGATCCAATTTCAGACATGTTAATAAGGATTAAAAACGCTTCTCTCGTCGCGAAAGAGATTGTTTTGGTCCCACATTCAAAGATCAAGCAAGAGATCGCTAATTTAATGAAAGAGAAAGGTTGCCTCTCTTCTGTTGAGGTTCGCGGCAGGAAAAATCGCAAAGTTTTGGAACTCGGCATAGCCTATAACGCGGATGGCGAAGCGAAGCTACACGATGTTAAAAAAATATCAAAACTTTCGAAAAGAGTTTATAAAAAATTTGCAGAATTGAAACCTATTAAGAGGGGTTTTGGTTTTTCAATCGTTTCAACATCAAAAGGCCTGAAGACGGACGAGGTGGCGCGCCGAGAAAAAATCGGCGGCGAGATTTTATGCGAAATTTGGTAATTTTATGTCGCGATTAGGGAAAAAACCTATAATAGTTCCAGCTGGAGTTGAGATAAAAATAGATGGACAAAAAGTTTCTGTAAGAGGGCCAAAAGGAGAGCTTTCGCGGGTTTTTCGAGATGAGATATCTTTTGTGCTTAAAGACGGCCTTATCGAAATTTCTCCGCGAATTGATACACGTCTTTCAAGAAAATTATGGGGAACTTATGTTTCTCTTTTAAAAAATATGATTAAGGGCACAGTGGAAGGATACTCGAAGAAACTTATTTTAGAAGGGATTGGTTTTAAAGCTCAGCCGGAAGGAAGAGATTTGGTTTTGAGTCTCGGGTTTTCCCATCTGGTCAAATTTCCTTCTCCTGACGGGATCAGTTTCCAGGTCGAAAAAAATGCAATTACAGTTTCGGGCGTAGATAAGGAAAAAGTAGGCGAGACAGCGGCAAGATTGAGAGTACTTAAGAAGCCAGATCCATATAAAGGAAAGGGATTTCGGTATGATGGCGAAATTATCAGAAGAAAGGCTGGCAAAAAAGCGGCAGGAACCACGGCTTAAATTTTGATTATGAAAAGTAGCAGAATAAGCAGGCATAAAAGAATCAGAGCAAAAATTATGGGGACAGCCTTGCGCCCGAGGCTTTCGGTTTTTCGTTCTCTGAAGCACATAGAAGCCCAGCTTATTAATGATAGCGCCAAGAGAACTATTTTGGGCATGAAAGATCTTAAAATAAAAAAGGGGACGAAAATAGACCGCGCGTCAGTCCTGGGAGAAACTTTCGCGAAGGAGATTTTATCGAAGGGCTACAAGAAAATTGTTTTTGACCGCGGAGGATATCAATACCACGGCCGAATTAAAGCTTTGGCTGAAGCTTTGAGAAAAGGAGGCATAGAATTTTAATATGGCTAGATTTAATCCAAATCGCAGAGAAAAATCAGAGTTTTCGGAAAAAATGGTTGATTTGAGGCGCGTTGCTCGCGTTATGGCGGGCGGGCGGCGTTTTACCTTTAGAGCAACTTTAGTTATAGGGGATAAGAAAGGAAGGGTGGGCGTTGGCATTGGAAAGGGGACTCATACGGCTCTCGCCATGGAAAAAGCGATAAGATCCGCGAAAAAAAATATGATGAAAGTCCCGCTTACCCAGACCTATTCAATCCCTTTTGAAATAGAAGCAAAATATGGCGCGGCTCGCGTTCGAATGCGCCCAATTGCCAAAGGGCGCGGGCTTGTTGCCGGAGGAGCCGTTAGGAGCGTTTTGGAGTTAGCGGGAATTACCGATACCTCTGCCAAAATAATTTCGCACACGAAAAATAAAATCTCGAACGCGCGCGCGGCAATAGAAGCGCTTAAGAAATTACGAAATATTAAATAATAAATATGCAAGCTCATCAAATAAAATCATCGGGAGATAAACGCAGGAAAAGAGTGGGGCGAGGTGGCAAGCGCGGAACTACCTCCGGGCGCGGGACAAAAGGGCAGAAAGCAAGGTCTGGCAGAAGGATTCGCCCGCAGTTTCGCGATATATTAAAAAAAATTCCAAAGAAAAAAGGATACAGGGCAAAAATTGTCGCAAGGCCCATCGCTGTGGTAAATTTGAGGGATATTGATCGTAAGTTCCTGGAAGGGTCGGAAATAAATCCGGGAGTTCTTGTTGAAAAGGGCCTTGTGAGCAGAATTTCAGGCAAGGTTCCGCGCGTAAAGATTCTCGGGTCAGGCGAGCTGACTAAAAAGTTTATAATCAGAAATTGCCTATTTTCTAAAAAAGCGCAAGTCGCATGGAAAAAATACTCTTAATTTTCAAGGATCGCGACCTGAGGAATAAAATCCTCCTTGTCTTGGGGGTTTTGTTTGTATTTAGAATTGTAGCCTCCATGCCGATTCCCGGAGTGGATCCTTTTCGGCTGAAACAGCTTTTTGAAAATAACCAATTTTTAGGCCTCCTGAACCTTTTTTCGGGAGGGGCTTTGGATAATCTTTCCATAGTTATGCTCGGAGTGGGGCCGTATATCACAGCTTCCATAATAATGCAGCTTTTAACTATGATTTTCCCGAGGCTCAAAGAGATGTATCAGGAGGAGGGAGAAGCGGGGCGCAAAAAATTCAACCAGTATTCCAGATTATTGACGGTGCCTCTCGCTTTGATCCAGGGCTTCAGCCTCCTCGTGGTTTTGAGGAACTCCGGAATTATCGGCCAGCTCGATTTGCTCGGGCGCTTGGAAAACTTGGTAGTTATCGTGGCAGGTTCGATTTTTTTAATGTGGCTCGGCGAGCTTATTTCTGAATACGGAATCGGAAACGGGATTTCTATTTTGATTTTTGCGGGTATCGTTTCCGGAATTCCATCCGGAATTCAGCAATATTTTCTTTCTTACGACCCATCGCAAATTCCGATAATCGCTGCGTTTCTTTTGGCGGCTGTCGCGATTATCGCGGGCGTCGTTATCATAAGTGAAGGGGAGCGGCCTATCCCAGTTTCATACGCGAAGCGAGTCCGGGGCATGCGCGTCTACGGAGGAGTATCCACCCATCTCCCGCTCCGGGTCAATCAAGCCGGAGTCATCCCGATAATTTTTGCGTTATCAATTCTTCTTTTCCCACAGATGATCATAAATTTCACGGCGCAGAGTACCAACGCGATTTTGCGGACCGTGTCAACGGCGATTTTAGGATTTTTATCGAGTTCGATTTTCTATGGAGTCGCTTATTTTATTTTGGTTTTCCTATTCACTTATTTTTATACCGCGGTTACTTTCGACCCGGATCAAATTTCGTCTAATCTCCAAAAACAGGGAGCATTTGTTCCCGGAATCCGCCCGGGCCGTCCGACCGCGGACTATCTTTCGAAAATTCTGACGAGAATCACTTTAGTAGGAGCGCTTTTCTTGGGAGCGATCGCGGTTCTGCCGATTGCTACGCAGGCGGCTACCGGGGTGCAAGCGTTGACCATTGGAGGCACGGGACTTCTGATTGTGGTCTCGGTTGTTCTTGAGACTGTAAAACAAATCGAAGCCCAGCTTGTCATGCGCGAATATGAATAGCGCTCGCAATCTACGATCTCAAATAGAACTAGCTCGCTGTGGTAGAATAAAATCATGCTACATTATAAGGGTTTCAGCATCCTAGCCATCCTTATAGCAATATTGGTTTTCGGCGTGGCGATAGCTGGAGGTATTTATGTTTTTGAGAAAAAAAACGAATCGCCCAAAGAACCGGTTATTAGCGCAAAATCTCAAGAAAATAACGTTCAGCCCAAGGCAAGCACTACTACTGTCACCCAAAAGCCGACGGAGAAGCCGAGGGGCGAGCCAGTGTTTATTAAAACCACTATAGATTCGAAGGATAAAATAAATTTACTTACTTTCAAATCAAAATTCATAGGCGCATATGAATCCAGAGGCGCATTGACTATTTCAATTGATGGAGAATCTATAGGAATAATCTACGAAAATACTTTTTTAAGACAGGAATATTTTCACGGTGTGCCTCTACAGAAAGAAGTTTATTATATGGTCTACTTTAAGGAAAAATTGCCTGGAAAGCATATGGTCGAATTTAGATTGGACCCACTGAACAGGAATGTAAAATCTAATATTGAAATTGCGGATGTCCGCGCAATTTATGATCAAAACCCGAGAGAAGCCGATAACGCCAAGGGCAATAGTTTTTACAATAACGCAGAATCAGCAACAAGGGGATATTTAGTGAGTTTTCTAAATTTCTCAAATGATAAAATCGAACGTATATCTACAAATGATGCTATTTCCAGCCCATCATACTGTACTCTAAAGAAAATTCAATTTTTTGATAAAATTGCTGGTGAATCGCTAAATAGCAAAACCGGAGTTGTTAACTATAATGAAAAAGAAGGAATTATAGAATTAACTGCAACACCAAAGTCCCCTGCATATATTGGTATTCGATTTCGGGGGGCTTATCCTTTAAATATTGGTGAGATGACTTATGAATTTATTGGCGATGGACAACGTGGGGTGCCCGGTGGTTTTTTGACTGTAATATACGAGGGGCAAAAAATTTATGGATTGGATGAAGCTTATGCTCTACCAACTAAGACATTTATAGGAGAAATATGGTTACCAGATCAAAAAAGCGCTGGTGTATTGAATTTTAGGTTGGACGCATTCGGCGATAAACAGGCAAAAATAAAAATCGAAGAAATAGGTCTCGGTTATTGGGATTATAGCAATCCGTTTTGTAGAGTTTATAAAGATAGCATTTCTCGCGGCTACGAGATTATATATAAATACAATGGGAAGCAATATAATTTTTTAGTTAACGATCCGAAATAGGAGAAATAGATTTAATTATTCTACGCGTATGAACACGGCGAGAATCATTGCGATAATAGTTTTGAGACTACATATGCCCCGGAGAGACCGGAGATTGTTTATTGTGAAAAATGCTATCTCAAGGATGTGGTATAGAATAGATTGATTTTTTGTTAGGTTTGTGATAGGTTTAACACATGGCAACCTCACTCCAAGAGAAAAAAATTCAAGAAATTGCTGAACGAGCGGCTATTCGCGCAGTGCAGCGAGTTTTATCTGACCCAGATTTCGGGCTGGAATTAACAGAGGGCGTGAAAAATAAGCTTCGAAAATCGACTTCATCAAAAAAAAGAACTTCTCTTGCCGAAATTAAAAAGAATTGCTACTAATATCTGTGCAAGAATGGCAGGTTGAATTTACCGGAGAAGCCGAAAATGGGTTGGCTAAGTTCGGGAGGCCTATACGCCGCCGAATTATTGATAGACTAGATTGGCTCGCAAAAAATTTCAATGACGCAACGCCACTTCCTCTGGGAGGAGATTGGAAAGGATTCTTTAAATTGAGAATAGGAAATTGGCGCGCGCTTTACAAAATAGAGTTTCAGAGAAGGATTATTACGGTACACTATATCGATATCAGAGATAAGATTTATAGACGACGAAAATGATCCCTAAATCCACAACTTTAATGTTTCTGGGGAGATCGGGGTCGGGGAAGGACACGCAAATTGAGATGCTGATGCGCCGGCCGGATTTAGCTGGTGCGATCGAAACCAATACTGGAAACATTTTGCGAGAAATTGCCAAGAAGGAAACGATTTTAGGGAAAAAGGTGAAAGAGATTTTGGATACCGGGAAACTCACGCCGGGCTGGCTGTCATTTTTCGCGTGGCTTTCGTATTCGCGCGATTTGGTAAAAAGCAATGAAATCCTTTTTTCAAGCGGAAGTCCGCGGCGACTAGAAGAAGCGGAGCTTGAAGACCGGGCTTCAGAATTTTTAGGGAGGGCCAAGCCCGTTGGGGTTCACATTATGGTTTCAAGAGAAGAGGCGAAAAAACGGCTTTTGTTGCGAAAGCGCGGAGACGATACTGAAAAAAGTGTAGATTCCAGGCTCGATTGGTTTGAAGATGACGTCATGCCAATAATTGAGCACTATAAAAAGGAGGGCAGGCTTATTGAAGTTGACGGGGAAGGGTCTAGGGAAGAAATTTTTGCCAGGCTCGAGGCGGGGATTGAGAATTACTTTTCTAAGAAATGATTAAGATAAAAACCGCGGAAGAAATTGAAAAATTGCGCGAAGGCGGCAGAAAATTAGCCGCCATTTTAGATAGCTTAAAGAAGGAAGCAAAGCCCGGATTTGCGACGATTGATCTCGATAAGCTCGCGGAAAAATTAATTCTAGACGCGGGTGGGAAGCCCGCTTTTAAGGGCTATAAAACAGCAGGAGACAAGAACCCGTTTTCCGGGACAGTTTGCATCTCTATAAACGACGAAGTCGTTCACGCGCCCCCATCCAGCAGAGAATTAAGAAAAGGCGATATTGTTGGATTAGATATCGGCATGAAATATAAAAATCTTTTTACGGATATGGCGGAGACGGTTTCAATCGGGAGCCCCGACCCGGTCGGGGAAAAATTAATTAAGGTAACAAAAGAAGCCCTTGAGCTTGCTATTTCTATAGTGCATCCGGGAGTCAGGACCGGAGATATTGGAGAGGCTGTGCAGAATTTTATAGAAGCATATGGTTTTGGGGTTGTCCGGCAATTAGTCGGGCACGGTGTCGGTTACGAGGTTCACGAAGATCCTCAGATCCCGAATTGGGGGAGATCTGGCGAAGGAGCCACGCTTAAGGAAAATATGGTAATCGCGATCGAGCCCATGGTTACCGAAGGGAATTACGAACTTTATCTTGCAAAGGACGGTTGGACGTGGAAAACAAAAGACGGTTCGCGCGCCGCCCATTTTGAGCATACCATGGTCGTGACCAAAAATGGGGCTGAAATATTAACCAGCAAATAATGCGTTTTGTGATAGAATTTTAGTAATGGCAGAGCCAGATGTATATCTTTCTGTAATCGTCCCTGCTTATAATGAAGCAAACCGGCTTACTAAAACCTTAAAGAGGTTTCAAGAATATTTTGCTACAAAGCCTTTTTCATATGAGATAATAATCGCCGCGGACGGCCCAAGGGACAATACTATAGAGGTCGCCAAAAAACTTTCCTCCGAGATTAAAAATGTGAAAATTATTGAGCGCCGCAATAACCGCGGCAAAGGTTTCACAGTGCGGGAAGGCATGCTCCATGCCAAAGGGAGAATACGACTTTTTGCCGATGCTGATAATTCCACAGATATTTCACATTTTGACAAGATGCGCCCGCTATTCGACAAAGGCTACGATGTAGTTATCTGTTCAAGGGACAATAAAGACGCCGAAGGCGCAAAGCAGGAATACCCGCAGCCTTTCTTGAAGCGGCTTGCAGGAAACATGGGGAATCTTTTTATACAACTTGTCGCGGTTCGCGGGATTTGGGATACCCAATGCGGCTTTAAGGCATTTCGCGACCATGCGGCGGAGAATATATTTTCACGCACGAAGATTAATCGTTTCGGATTTGATATAGAAGTTCTTGCCATCGCTAAATTCTTGCACTATAAGATAGGAATAATACCTGCTCACTGGATAAATGATCCTTCTAGCACCGTAAATCTTTTTTCATATTTCCAAGTTCTTCTCGAAACTATTAAAATCCGCTTGAATTTTTTAATGGGGAAATATAAATCATAATGGCTTCGGAGTTTCGAAAAGATATAGTTTCGGGCGAGTGGCTTCTGGTCGCGGGCGGACTCAAAAAAAAGCCCAATTTTTTCGCCGTAAAAAAAGCCAAACCTGCGCCCAAAAAAAATTGCCCTTTTGAAAATTTGTCTTCTGAATTTGTCACAGCAATCCCAAATAAATTCCCGATTTTAACTCCGCATAAAATCTGCCCGATGCCTATTGCCGAGGGCCCTTATCAAAAAATGGGAGGAATTGGATTTCAAGAGGTGTTAATAACAAGAGATCATAATCGGTCTTTGGGTTTTATGACGCAGCGAGAAATCCAACTCGTCATAGAAGCTTATTTACAAAGATATTCGGCCTTGAAAGCCGAAAAATGCATCGAATATATTTTGATTTTCCATAACCACGGGCCTTCATCCGGAGCGACCGTTGCCCATCCGCATTCGCAGATTTTAGCTCTTCCAATTATTCCGCTCGACGTTTTTCGGAGCCTTTCCGGATCAACAAGATATTTTCATAAACATAAAAAATGCGTTCATTGCGTTTTACTGAAGAAAGAATTTAAAGACAAGAAACGAATTATTTTTAAGAATGATTTGTTTGTTGCAATTTCTCCTTACGCGTCCCATGTTTCATTCGAAACTAGAATTTATCCACTGCGCCACAATTCAAATTTCGAGGAAATGTCAGACGATGAGAAAATAAGCCTTTCGGATATTATGAAAGTAGTTTTCGCGAAAGTGAAAAATGGAATGAATAATCCAGATTATAATTTTTTTATCCATACCGCGCCCGCAAAAGTAAAAGATGTAAGCCATTATCATTGGCATATGGAAATACTTCCGCGAACGAATATTTGGGGAGGGCTCGAGCTGGGATCGGGCATGGAGGTGATAAAAGTTCCGCCAGAAGAAGCAACCAGTATTTTAAAAAAAGCGAGATATGATTAGTTTTTTGGGGCTGGATGTGCGCGCTCTAATTGAAGCTGTTGGGTATTTGGGGATTTTCGGAATAGTTTTTGCCGAATCAGGTCTCTTTGTCGGTTTTTTTCTTCCGGGCGACAGCCTATTGTTTACTGCTGGATTTCTTGCTTCTCAAGGATATTTAAATATATTTGTTTTAGTTTTTATTTCTTTTGTCGGCGCGGTTTTGGGGGATAATTTCGGATATTTTTTCGGAAAGAAAGTCGGCCCGGCTATTTTCAGAAAAGAAAGATCTTTATTGTTTCATAAAGAATATTTGGAGAAGTCGAGAGTTTTTTTTGAAGAGTATGGCCCAAAAACGATCGTGCTTGCAAGATTTTTGCCGGTAGTGCGGACTTTTGCTCCGATTTTGGCGGGCGTCGGCGCCATGAACTACAGAATTTTTCTATTTTATAATTTCCTCGGGGCGCTTTTATGGGGGGTCGGCGTCACGTTATTTGGATATTATTTGGGGAATTTGTTTCCTAATGCCGAGCGCTATATTGTCGAGGTTGTAGTAGGTATAATTATAGTATCTACCTTGCCCAGCATATTTCATGTAATTAAAAACCGAGAAATTTTTATAAAAAAATGAGTCTATGAAGAAACTAGTTATTGCTAACTGGAAAATGGCCCCTCAGACTGTAAAAGAAGCGCAAGCTATTTTCGCTAAAATTAAAAGCAGGGCCGCGAGATTAAGAGGCGTTGAAACTGTTATAGCGCCGCCATTCATATATCTCCCGCTTTTAAAATCAGCAGGGAAGATAAAGTTAGCAGCACAAGATGTAGCTAAAGATGACGGCGGTCCATGGACAGGAGAAATTTCTGCAAGAATGCTCAAGGGGGTAGGAGTTTCTTACGCGATAATAGGCCATTCTGAACGAAGGGAGATTGGAGAAGGAGATGATGTTATTCGCGAAAAGCTATATCAATCGCTGTTTCGAGGATTGAAGTCCGTATTGTGCGTAGGCGAGAAAGAGAAAAGCCAAGAGGCGTTTCCGCATATCGTCCGAGAACAAATTAAAAAAGCGCTTCGAGGAATCCCGAGATATTTTGCCTCGAAAACCATCATCGCCTATGAGCCGGTCTGGGCGATTTCCTCTCATTCAAAAGGAAAGGCGGATACGCCGCAGAATTTTTTTGAGATGTCAATTTTTATTCGGCGTACCGTGCTTGACGTTTGGGGAAAATCGGCGGCACTTCGCTTGCCGATAATTTACGGCGGGTCAGTTAACGCGAAAAACGCAAAAGGATTTCTTGAAGTCAAAGGGGGATCCGGAGTTTTAGTCGGCAAGGCTAGTTTGGACGCGAGAGAATTCAATAAAATTTTAGAAATAGCAGATACTATATGAAGAGCTTGGAAAACGCGGACGTGAGCGGTAAGACTGTCTTGATGCGCGTGGATTTCAATGTTTTTCCTGTCAGGCCGCACGAATTGAGGATCGAGAAAATCGTCCCAACAATCGAGTACCTTCTATCCAAGAAGGCAAAAGTTATTTTACTTACTCATATTGAGGAAAACGACGGCAGGATTCCGAGCTCTAAAATTCTCCTCCCGTATTTAAAAAAAAGTTTGCCGATGAACGAAGTTAGGCTATTCGAAAATTTAAGGAAATTTCCGGGTGAGAAAAAAAACAGTCTAAAATTCGCGAAATATTTGGCAAGCCTCGGCGACATATATGTAAATGAAGCTTTCCCCGTATCGCACCGCGAGCATGCCTCAATTGTCCTTCTTCCAAAATTCCTCCCTTCTTATATTGGGTTCAGATTCGAGGAGGAAATTAAAAATCTTTCAAAAGTTTTTAATCCTAGGCATCCAGCGACCTTGGTTCTAGGAGGAGGGAAGGTTGAAACGAAATTGCCGATTTTAAGGAAACTTTTGCCGAAATTTGACCACGTGCTTCTCGGCGGAGTTTTACTGAATCTTTTCATACTCGGCCGCGAGCCGCTTTTTTCCAAGAAATTGGTTTTGCCTAGCCAAGTCGTCGCGTCCGGTAAAAAAGTTCTTGATGTCGGCCCGGAGAGTTTTTCGGAATGGGGGAGGATAATTAAGAATTCAAAATTTATTGTCTGGAACGGGCCCTTGGGATATCTTGAAAAAGGCCATGTTCGCGGAACAAAAAAACTCATCTCGATTTTATCCAAAGCAAAAGCCCAAGTGATAATTGGAGGAGGAGATACGCTGGCGTGTTTACCCTCCGGCAAGAAACTTCCAAAAAATATATTTGTCTCCACGGGAGGCGGCGCTATGCTGGAATATCTGGTTCATAAAACATTACCGGGGATAAAAGCTTTGGATAAAAAATAAGTTATCAAACATGA
>MFHJ01000024.1 GCA_001778545.1 Candidatus Giovannonibacteria bacterium RIFCSPHIGHO2_02_43_16 | reverse complement strand
TCATGTGTTTGATTATCTTAGGGACGAGTGTTTCGTATTCTTCCTTGGTGTATTGTTTGTTCAGGATGCAGTAGGATTTGGAGCGGAGGCCTACTGAACCAAAAAGATTCTGCGAATTCATACAAAGATCACTGTATAAAATTTCAAAGTTTCCTCCCCAACAATTTACAGAAAATTTATATCTTGAATCATCAAGGCCTATATTAATACTGTCATATGTAAGTTCACACCGCGGACCGCATGCATAAACATCAAAAACATCCTTAAGACTGAAGCCTCTAAAAGAATAAGCGATATTTTCTGAATCATAGATATCAAAACAATGTCGCACATTTTTATTATTTGATAAATTATCACCGAAAGAATTAAAAGATTTGAGAACGTTAGCAAATTTATGCAAGGCAGATTCTTTCAGTTGAGAAAAACGTTTAGCAAGTTTCTGCTGTTCTTCATAACTCCCGAAATCATATTTACTTAATTTTTCAGCATATTCTTCTTTGGGATATGCCTTGTTCTCTATCATATATTGCTTATTGCGGATATTTGCACTCATAAAGCAATAATTAGAATTGCCGGCATCGAAAAGATAACTCGAATCTATGCAATTTTGTGCGCGAACCAAAAACATAGAATGATAACATTTATCTGCGTTGACATTGCCATAACAGATTTCACAATTAGCTATCCTGGTGCAATCCATACAGTTATAAGAATGATCGGAAAAAATGGAGTACATTATATCTTCTGAAAAAAGAGTGGAGGGAGAAAGGTAAACGTTTTTGCTATTCCACGTATAATTAGTATAAGGGGAATTTAGATTATCTTCCCCAAATAATGCTAAGCGTGGGACCTTATTCTGTAGTTCTTTAAATTGCAAAAGAAAGTTTTTTGAAAAATCGTATTCTTGCGTATAAATCAAAGGATCCCAATTATCTGAATACCAACAACCCAAACAATAAACTGGGAATGGAACATTTTTATGATATACAGCTATGATGTCTTTTTTACATAAGTCGCATTTTCGATTATAAAGAGAACGTTCATTTCTCAAAACCATCCTGCGCTGGGCGCGGCACTCCGGGCACCAGGTCGGGGGCGGGACGGAGATTTTTTCATAGAATTTAAAATCCGAAGCGTCTATGATGAATTCGGCTTTACAATTTTGACAAGATCGAGTCTCGGAATTCATACCAATAATCCTAGCACCTCGCTTCATCTTCCTTCAAATCTTTATACATCATTCTAGACAGATCGCAGGTAAAATAATGCTTATCCTTATTTTGCGCTATAGCGTAGAATAAGAATAGGGAACCCTGGCTCTGAGTTTAAACACGGTATTTTATCTAGAATCTTCCCAAATCTTTTGCAACTCTGCGCCGCGGACCGCGCCTTCGCGGAGAATTTTCGGATTTTCTCCAGTCAAATCAACAACCGTCGAAGGCGTTCCTCCGCCAATTGGCGAGTCGCCGGAAATATTTGCGGAAGTCTGCAGAAGCGGGCCGCCAAATTCCCGAAGAAGTTTTAAAATAAATTTATCATCTGGAATTCTAAATCCCCCAATATCTTTTTTTAATACGCACGTCACTTTCCCGGGCCACACTCTCGCCAAAAATCTTTCTTGGCGCTCGCTTACCGGAACTATTTTTTTCACTTCCGCGATAGATGCAACAAAAATCGAAAGTATTTTTTCCTTAGGCCGCTTTTTTATCCGAAACATCTCTTCTTCGGCGGATTTGTTGTAGTAATCGCAAATGAAGCCCCGCACGGTATCCGTTGGAACCTCTAGAACTTCTCCAGCATTGAGGTCCAAAACGGCTTCTTTAAGATTTTCTCTTGTGAGCTTTATAGTTTTCATTGATGCGCTTCAAATCTTCTGGGGTCGCAATTGAGAGCCATGTATCCGCCTCCTCCACGATCACTCTGTGATCTTGAGCCAGTTTTGCGACAGAATCCGTAACGTATAATTCGCCGTTTTTATGTCTTTCGGCAGGATAAAGAAAAATCCTTTCGTCCAGTATTTTTACCCCAGTCAATGCCAGATTTGATTTAGGATTTTCCGGCTTCTCAACCAATTCCAAAAGTCTTCCATTTTTAGCTTTAACCACCACTCCAAATCTCCGCGGATCAGGAACTTCCTTAGCAAGAACAGCCAACTCGTGCTTCAAAAGTTTTTTTATGCTTTTTTTATCGATAATGTCGTCGCCGTAGAGCATTAAGAATTTTCCTTTCCCTATATGTTCTTGTGCCGACAATAGTGCGTCCCAAGTGCCGCGTTTTTGCTTCTGCCAGACATACTTAATCTTTCTGCCCTTAAAATTGCCGCCAAAATGCTCAATTATTTTGCCTCCAAGATAACCGACGACAATTATTATCTCGTCAATCTCGTCCGGGAGAGAATCGAAAATATGTTCCAGAATAGGCTTCCCGCCAAGCACCAAAAGCTGTTTTGGCATATCGAGAGTTAGAGGACGCAAGCGGATTCCCTCGCCCGCTGATGGGATTACAGCTTTCATATTATATTACAAGATTTAATAACTTGTCCGGGACAAAAATAGTTTTCTTGGGAGAGCCGGCTAGCGAGGAAAGATTTTTTTTGATATTTTCATTATCCATGGCAAGCGCGATAGCCTCTTTCTCAGAAATTCCGGTTGTAGCATCCAAAACTGCGCGCACCCTCCCGTTTATTTGAACTATTAATTTAAAACTCTCGTCCTTTATTTTTTTGGAGTCGAATTTAGGCCAACTTTGGAGATGGATTGAATTTTGTTTCTTGAAAATTTTATTTTTCTTAAAATTTTGCCAAAGCTCTTCAGTTAAGTGTGGTGCGAATGGAGCAAGAAGTTTCAAAAATATCTCAAAGGCGTGCCACGGCAGAGATGGCAACTTCTCAAACTCATTTAAAAGAATCATCAACTGAGAAATGGCTGTATTATAATGTAAATTTTCGATATCATCCCCAACTTTCTTAATCGATTTATGAAGCAGTTTTTCCGAATTTTCACTAAGCCCCTCTTTAGAAGTTCTTGCTAATTTAGAGTTTAATTTCTTGACGCGAGCCAAGAACCGGTCAATGCCAGAAATGCCTTGATCGCGAAAATCTCCGCCCTGCTCCAGCGGCGCCATAAACGCCAAATACAGCCTCATTACATCCGCGCCGAAATCCTTAAAATAGCCGTCAGGGTTGACTATATTTCCTTTGGATTTGGACATCTTGGCGCCGTCCTTAATGATAAGCCCATGAGCTCTAAATTTTTTAAATGGCTCATTGAAATTAATAATCTTCCAGTCATAAAAAGCTTTGGCGACAAAGCGAGAATAAAGAAGATGCAAAACAGAATGCTCCGCCCCCCCTATATACATATCCACCGGCAGCCATTTTTTCACCTTAAGTTTGTCGAAAGGTATGCGTTTGTTTTTTGCGTCCAAATACCGGAAAAAATACCAAGTAGAATCCAAAAAGGTATCGGATACATCTGTCTCGCGGCGCGCCCAGCTCTTGCATTTGGGGCATCTTACCTTAGAGAATTTTTTATCTTTCGCGAGCGGCGATTCACCAGTTCCTCGCGGCCTATAATCTTTAATGAAAGGCAACTTGACTGGGAGATCTTTTTCTGGAATGGGATACCATCCAGCCATATCTTTCCTTTCGCCTTTCCTCGATTTACCGCAAACGCCACAAAAGATCATTGGTATGGGCGGCCCCCAATAGCGCTGTCGCGAAATGAGCCAATCCCGGAGGCGATAGTTTATTTTTCTGTCCCCTCCAGCAAATTTCGTTATTTCAATCTTTGCCGCTTCTGAGTTAGCGCCGTTAAACCTCGCGGAGTTTATCAGGACCCCGGGATCCGTAAACGCTACTCTTAAATCATGATCTCTGCCATCGGGAGATACGACTTCGCGAATTGTTAAGTTGAATTTTTTCGCGAATTCAAAATCTCGGCTGTCGTGCGCGGGCACAGCCATTATCGCCCCTGTTCCATATGTGTCCAAGACATAATCAGAAACCCATACGGGAATTTTTTCCTTATTAGCCGGATTGATCGCGTATATTCCTGAAAAAACTCCGGTTTTTTCCGCCTCCACGGACGCCTCTTTGCTCCCGCGCAGGACAAGAGCTTTTGAAATATATTTTTGGACTTCGTCCGAAGCATGCCATCCGGCGTTGATCCATCTTTTCGCAAGCTCTGGCGAAACCACAACGAAAGTTACCCCGAAAAGAGTGTCCGGGCGCGTGGTGAAAATATCAATCGAATGCTTCCTGTCCTCCTGTCCTGGGATGCCGATCAAGGGAAATTTCAGCGAATATCCTTCAGAGCGGCCGATCCAATTTCTCTGCGCTGTTTTAATACTTTCCGGCCAATCTATTTTCTCAAGACTCTCCAAGAGCCTCTCGGCATAGTCGGTTATCCGAAAAAACCATTGTTCCAAGTCTTTTTTCTCGATTTTCGATCCGCATCTTTCGCATTCTTCGGATTGGACTTGCTCATCTGCCAAAACTGTTTTGCAAGACGGACACCAGTTTACCGGCGATCGCTTGCGGTACGCGAGGCCTTTTTTAAACATCTGCGCAAAAATCCATTGGGTCCATTTGTAATACTCGGTATCGTAAGTTTCGAGTTTCTCCTTCCACGCGAATCCGTTTCCGATCATCTCAAGCTGGCGATAAAAATTTTTCTCGGTTACTTTCGCGAGCCTCATCGGATGAGCGCCGATTCTAAGCGCGTAATTTTCAGAATGCATTCCAAAACCGTCGAGCCCGATCGGCTCGAAAACGTCATATCCTTCCATCCGCTTAAACCTTCCGTAAATATCTATCCCCGTAAAAGTCCGCACGCTTCCAATATGCAATCCTTCCGCTGAAGGATACGGAAACATCATTAAATTATAGAAAGGCTTTTTTGCTTTCTTTAAATCAGGCTCATAGACACCGGACCTTAGCCACAGCTTTTGCCATTTTTTTTCTATCTTGGAATACGCAGACATAATGCATAATTCTATTATTTTTCAAGATTTTTTTCAAGAAAAATAGCTTCGGCGTTTTTGAAAGTAGTTTCGGCAATTTCCTCTAGGGAAATCTCCTTTAATTCGGCGATTTTTTTCGCTACTTCTATGACGTGGCTAGGCTCGTTGCGTTTTCCTCGGCATGGAACCGGGGCGACATATGGGGCATCTGTTTCTAGTAA
>MFHJ01000023.1 GCA_001778545.1 Candidatus Giovannonibacteria bacterium RIFCSPHIGHO2_02_43_16 | reverse complement strand
ATGCCAAGCGGCAGAAACACCGCGAGAAGGCCCAAAAAAAATACGAACGTCATCAGAAATACCTTCCGTTTTTCCCTGAAAATAGAGCCTAAATACGACGGCAATAAGACCGTAATGCAACAGGGCGCGAACAGCGCCGCAATTCCTGCGATAAATGCGGTTATAAGCGATGCGATAATTAATGTCTCCATATCTATTTAAGTTTTTCTATTTCTTTAATCAATTTGTCGTTAGCTAGAGCCATATTCGGATCATCCAGCGTAAATCTGATTATCCCGTTTTTATCGATGATGAAATAAGTATGGCCGGGGAAACCGCCGGGGTGCATCGATGAATTAAGGTTTAACACATCGTACGCCTTAGACACAGAGCGCGCGGTGTCAAAAAGAATTTTGGATTTTTTCAGATTAGACGACTTGCTCACGATCTCCCGCCATTGGCTTTTCGGATCAATCACGATCGAGAAGGCTACCGCCCCCTCGGCGTCAAATCTGGAATCATTGCCAAGCTCCGCTATCTGATCCCAGCACGCCGGATAGCACATTGATCCTTCGTTAAAAAAGAGAACAACGCTCTTACCCAGATAATCGCTCAATTTAATATGCCCGCCGTCAATGCTTTCAAGTTCAAAGTCTGGAGCTTTTTGGCCAACCGCCTCTTCGAAATAAATTTTTTCTTTAGACTCTTGGTTAGTCGTATCTTTTGTTCCGGAACGTTCTTTCCCGCTGGAAAAGAAAATTAATCCGCCTATGAAAGCCGCCGCCGCAATACCTGTAATTATAGTTTTCCTATCCATGATGTTGGTTAAAATTAGTAAACAAAAATCCCTATGTGATAGGGATTGTCAGGCGCGCGATGTAAATCCAGCTCGAAAAATTGTTTTAGATCGGCGCCTCGCGAGTAGCCGGGCTATTCTCTAGTAAGGAGAGCCAGCGAGTAAATTCTTGATCAACCGGAGGAGAGAATGATTCAAAAAATCGCCTATGATAATAATCTCCTGCAAGCTTCGGCAGATGCAGATAAATACCAAGATTAAATCCTGCGGCGAGGACTAATACTAAGGCGACGGTGACTGCGGTCGAAAAATTCCGGAAGGCGTCAAAATGAAGCGCGATAGACGATAGAGCGCTATTCGCCTGACAATCAAATCCTTGGCTAGCCGCGGCGATACATCCGTTATGCTCATGAGCTCCATCGCCCATAGCAAACATGCTGAAAACAGCTACGCCGATGAAGCTCAAAACAAGAAATCCGATAAACGCGGTTCTCATAATGGCTTTAGTATACAGTAAGGCGGGCGGGAAAGCAAAAAAATAAACGAATAAAGACGGTTCGATTTATCATTAAGCGCGCTAAATAAAATCGCTCATGGCAATTCTGGCAGCTATGTAAGAAACTGTGGATTCCGCACCTTGATTTAAATTAACGTGTGTTTTTCCTAATCCGTCATAGCATCCGCCGCTTATTTGATCGTAGAGATATTGCCCTAAATAATTTTCTCCCAGATACCAATAAAAAGCTTTGGTCATTAATTTTTTGTACTCTTCGTCCTGAGTGATCAAATATATTTTTTTTAGAGCTTCGACTATTGCCGCTACATCTTCCGGTTGTTGGTCGAAAAATTTTCTTTTCCCGCCTTTTTCGAACCACCCGCTCTGTCCGACGGGCATATAAATTCCGTTTACAAAAGAATGAGAAATCAAGAAATCTAAAGCTTTTTTGCCGACATGGAAATATTCTTCTTTTCCAGTAACTTGAAAAGCGGACAACAAGCTCTCGCATAACGTGGAGTTGGAATAAGTTATGATATTATCGAACCAATGCCAGCTGGAATTGCTGTGTGCTATATAATTTTTTACCAGCTCGTCTGCAAGTATCCTGATTTTTTCCTGTAGATTTTGCGATGGGCGGCTTTGATATAAAGCAAATAGGCCTTTTATGTAAAAAGCTTTAGGGCGGCTGTACTGGAAATTTGCGCCATTTTTTAACCTGCGCTCGAAGATTTTTCGGGCTTTTCTTTTTAAATAGGCTGGAACAGCGCGCATAACGGATAACTGCATAAGAGCCCATAGGGCTCTGGCGTTGGCGTCTTCCATGCTATCTTTGGCATTAGCCGCTTTATCAGGTTCACAGTTCTTATTAAAATAATTTAGAAATCCGTCCGATTTCAAGGCATTGGCGATAAAAGACAAATAAATTTTTATTAAGCGTAAGGCAGATTTTTTTTTAATGCCTGCGGCATAATATTGCGCGGCGATCACCAACGCTCGAGTATTATCATCCAAAGTGTAACCAAAGTCTGGATTTTTATGGCTTAGGTCAGCGAATTGGAATATTCCAAATTGGTCAGTTAGTTTAATTAAATGTTTAAGATTTAATTTCGGCAGATGCCTGTTGTCAACGGAAAGGCCAGGCGCGCATTTCATGAAAACTTTAAGGTAGGAAAGCGCCACATTGTGCCAAGTCATGTGTCTGGTGTTAAAATATGCTTTCTTTCCCATAATTTCCATCAACTCAATATTTCCAAGCAGACGTTCAATAGCTTTTTTTAGCGATCCCTGGTCTCGAAAATCGACGAGAAGGCCTGATTTTCCAATGTCTTCTCTGGCCTGTGCAAATGGGGTTGAGATTACGGGCCGCCCGATTCCCATAGCATACGACAGCGTTCCGCTTACCGCCTGGTCGGCATTAATGGATGATGCGATATAAATGTCTGTGGTTTGCAATAATTTCAACAAACGGCCAATTTTCAAATAGCTGTTATAAAAGCGAACATGTTTTTGAATCTTTAATTTATTAACTTTCTTCTGCAGAAAATCGCGATATTTTTCGCCTTCATTTTGTAAGACCAGGGGGTGCGTTGCGCCTATAACCAGATAGAGCAAGTTTGGAAACTTGCGGATTAATTCTGGAATCACATCCAAGACATATTCAATTCCCTTCCCAGAATTAAGCAGCCCAAAAGTGCTTATAACTTGTCTTTTTTGCATATGGAGCATTTTTTTGAATTTTTCGCTTGTTTCAAATTCAACCGGATGAATGCCATGGTCTATTATAAAAATCTTTCTAGGATTCACGCTGTACCTAGAAATCAAAATCTCTTTAGAATTCTTGCTCATTACCACTAAGTACGAAACGCGTTCCAAGAGAGGCTTTAGGGACGCCTCCATAGCAGGTTTTGGGTCTGGAAGCACGGTATGCAGAGTCATTGCTGTCGGTTTTCTAAGCTCATCAAGAAAATATTTTAGATTGGAGCCAAATTCTCCTCCAAAAATTCCAAACTCATGCTGGATTGAAACCAATTTTATTTTTGGATCCGCGTTTATTTTTTTAGCCGCTATTTTATAATCTTCGGCTTTATCCTGATCAATTTCAAAAACAACCCGCGAAGAGTATTTAGGTCTTTTAAAAGCGCTGTAATTCATCGCCGCGATTACTGTCTTTATTGCTGGCGCGAATACGGTATCAAAAGCCTGAGCCAGGTCGTAAGTAAAGGCGGCTATACCGCAACGCCTGGGAGGATATGTCCCTAAAAACAAAACTTTCGATGATTTAATAGATCGTCTCATATTTTATATTTTAGTAATTCGTTAATCAATTCAATTATGTTGATTTTTTTTGCTTTTATTCTGGAATCAGCAGCCCCATAGTAGATGAACAAATTATTTTTTTCCAGAACGCAGCCGGTTGGGAATACGACATTTCTTACCAAGCCCTCTTTCTCATCCCGCTCTTTCGGCGAGAACAGCGGGAAGGGTAACCTTGCTATAACGTGAAGCGGGTTTTTCAGATCCAACAGCGTAGCCGCGGCATGATAAATCTTGCCGCTACTCGTTTCTTCTATGGCATGGAAAATAAGTAGCCAGCCATGCTTTGTTTTGATGGGCGGCGAGCCTCCGCCGACGCGCCTGTTTTCAAATTTATATTTTGGATTAAGAATCACAAATTTGGCCATGTTGGCTAGGTAATCTTTCCATGATTTCTCAGTCAGATCGGAAAAATTCCTAAAACTTATGGCTTGGATCCCAGGCATAATCCTATGTATCAGAAAGAAGTTCCCTTCAATTTTCTCTGGTAGAAGGAAAACATCTTTTTCCCAAAGGGAGACTTCCTGGCCCTTTTCTTTTTCATAGCGTTTCGCGTACCATTCATATTTTTCGGGCAGGCCCGCCTTTTTAAAAATCTTACCGGCGTCCTTATAAAGTATCGCGGGAAAAATTAGTCCCCGTTTTTCAAAATTGCGCAAATCGGAGGAAACGGCATAAGCAGCGGATGCATCCCGCCCATCGTATGCCGTGTAAAATAGATAATATATTCCCTCCAAATAAACTATCCTTGGGTCCTCTACGCCGCAGCGTTCGAAATTGTGTTCAGGGAAAATTAAAGGCCTGTTGTCTCTGAGGATAACTTTGTTATTTTTAATCTGGCAGCGTCCAATTGTAGAGATATTATTTTGATCGATGGCGCGATAAAACATGTGGGTTATGCCGCCCTCGGCAATGCATGCGGGGTTTAAAACAGCCCGCTTTTCAAACTCGTTGTCTGTAGTTGAAAGAATGACGCCCAGATCTTCTATTAACATCATTCAATTTTAACATTTTTAGGCTTCTTCTATCATTGCCTGCTGGCAGGAAGGTTTAGCGGCAAATTCATAAATGCCGCTCCTATCTTACTATGTTTTGTTTTACATAAAAGGAACGAAGGCGAAACCTGGAAATTCCCGCAGGCGAAATTTCCCGTCCCCGCCCTTTATTTCGAGAAATAAGGATCCGGATTTCGGATATAAAAGCCTCCCGCTCTCTTTCAGCTGTTTTCTCCAAGCTTCCGGAACTTTCGATACCTCCGCGGCAGAAATTATTGCGTCAAATCCTCCGATTTCCCTCGCAATTTTAGGAAGGCCGTCCGCCGCGCTTTGGCAATAAAATTCAACGCGTCCTTTAAGCTCGGGAAATTGAGCGATGTTTCTTTTCCCAAGCTCACAAAGCGCTGGGACTATTTCAATCGCATATATCTTCCCTGATGCTCCGACGATTTTTGCCAAAAGGCCCGTCTGCCACCCGGATCCAAAGCCGACATCCATTATGCGCTCTCCTCTCTTTGGTTTAAGGTGTTCCAACATGAACACAACCGTATACGGCTGGGAGATTGTCTGCCCTTCTCCGATCGAAAGCGGTATATCCGCGTACGCCGAATCAGCCTGAGAGTCAGGCACAAATCTCCTCCTGTCAACTTTCGTAAGCGCTTCTTCAATGGCAAGCGATTTCAAAACTCCGCCCTTTTTCAGCGAGCCGACGAGATCATCCAAGTTCATATTCATGCTGGAGCAAATGCTATTTTAACTAAATTAAAATCAGACGGGGCTCTTGCGTTTGCGATCCTAATATCAACGCGATTAAACGCGTCTTTGATTTTTTTGGCAAGTTTATTCGCAAGCTGATTTTCCGTAATCAACTCCCCTTCGAAAACTCGATCTTTTATCATCCGGCAAGCCGGGCACATAATAAATGGGGCGCCGTATATTTTGCTCTTGTCTCGCGAGG
>MFHJ01000022.1 GCA_001778545.1 Candidatus Giovannonibacteria bacterium RIFCSPHIGHO2_02_43_16 | reverse complement strand
TCGGGAAAATATACAGCGGTTTATTGGTAAAGCCTCCGCCGAAAGAATTACCGCCGAATGTCTTATTTTCTGGGTTTGTTAGCGACGTGACGGCGGCGTTAAACGCCCTCGATATATTCATCTTCCCTTCGTATGAAGAAAACGAAGGAATGGTGATATTGGAAGCGGCGGCTATCGGGCTTCCGATCGTAGTTCGAGACATTCTTGCATACAAGGGCTGGCTTGAACACGGCGAAAATTGCCTCAAGGCGAAAAGCAATGAAGAATTTAAGAGATATATAGAAATGCTTCTGGAAGATAAAAACATGCGCTTGAAACTCGGTCATGGCGCCAAGATTTTGGCCGAGAATAAAAGCATCGAGGCGCTATCTAAAAAAGTAATGGATATTTATGCAAAGCTGGGCTGAATATAAAGCGCATCTGAAAAATAAAAGATTCCTTATCTCGGTGTTTGTTGGCATTCTTCTGCTTATCTTAAGCATAGTTATGAATTTTTATGCCGGCCTTTACGCCGTTGAGCGCGCGTCGAATTCCGTGACGGATTTAATATTGAGCAATACTCAAACAATGGACGTAGACGGCATATTTATTTACGGCTCTTTTATATTTTGGATTTTCGTCACCATCCTATGCTTATTGAAGCCGAATCGCATTCCCTTTATTCTCAAAAGCATCGCGCTCTTCGTCTTTATACGTTCCATTTTTATAAGCGTGACGCATATAGGGCCGTTTCCAGATCAGATTTTAATAAACCCAGAGAGTTTGATAAATAAATTTACTTCAGGCGCTGACCTATTTTTCTCCGCGCACACCGGCCTGCCATATTTAATGGCGCTTGCATTTTGGAACCAGAAAGCTCTTAGATTTTTCTTTCTGTTAGCGTCGATGGTTTTTGGCGCCGTAGTTCTTCTTGGGCACCTGCATTATTCAATAGACGTTTTATCTGCCTTTTTTATAACGTATACGATTTTTCATTTGTCAGAACTCACGTTCAAGCGCGACAGAGCAGTATTTTTAAACGGCTTGAATGGCTGAAATATTAATTTCGCCGTCGGAAGTATGTTTGGCGCCGCTGGTGAAATCTAGAATGCGGCCTTGCCGGTTCAGACGATGATTTGATATCGCGCCTAGGACGGCCGGGAAGGTCCGGCATTTTTGAGATCATGATGAAAGTTTGCAGAAGACGCTCTATGTCGCGAACGGCTCTTTTTTGATCCGGCGTGACGAATGAAATAGCGCGGCCGGGCGCGCCAGCGCGCCCGGTCCGTCCGATTCGGTGGACATAATCTTCTGGGTTCTCCGGGATATCGTAATTAAGCACGAGCTCAATTCCTTTGACGTCGATTCCGCGCGAGGCGATATCCGTCGCGACCAATATCCTGTATCCCCCCGTCTTAAATCCTTCAAGGGCGGCTCGGCGCTGGGCGAGCGTTCGGTCGGAATGAATTTCTGCGACAGAATGCCCAATATCCCTAATTTGCTTGCAAATCTTTCTTGCGCCGTGTTTGGTGCGGATGAAAATTAAAATCGAGCCGCGGTATTCTTCAAGAATTTTTTTTAATAGATGAATCTTGTCTTCACGATCTACGACGAAGAGCTCTTGATCAACTTTCTCTGGGGCTGTTCCGGGACGCGCAATCTCAACTCGGAAAGGGAGCTTCATATGTTCAGTTGCTATCCGAACAATATCGTCCGGCATAGTTGCGGAGAAAAGCATAGTTTGTCGCGCTTTGGGGACGCGCGAAATTATGCGGCGGATTTGCGGAAGAAAACCCATATCAAGCATACGATCGGCTTCGTCTAGCACAACGATTGAAACTTTCTCAAGTGAAATGGTTTTGCGCTCAAGGTGGTCATTAATGCGGCCTGGGGTTCCGATGATAATATGCGGTTTTTTAGATATCGCGCGCATTTGTTCATTGAAAGAGGCTCCCCCAATCAAGAGCGCTGTTCGCAGCCCGAGCTCGCGCCCGATTTTATGCAAGGCCTCATCTACTTGATGCGCGAGTTCGCGAGTCGGCAGGACTATCAGTCCAGCGCCTTTAGCCTGCGCTATCGATTGGATCATTGGGATACCGAAGGCGAGAGTTTTCCCAGTCCCAGTCTGGGCTATGCCGATAAGATCTTTTCCATCAAGCGCTATCGGTATTGCTTTGGCTTGGATTGGGGTTGGCGTATCGAATTTATGGCGAGCTAAAATATCAAGAAGCCTGGGAGCAATACCCAGGCCGGAAAACGAAGTTTGTTTCGAGGTATTAGGCATTTATATTTGCTACGCCTAATAATACAGTAGAACGCCGATAAAATCAACTATCCACTGGATGAGTGAGTCGGCCTAGCGTATAATGATACTAATGAAAAAATCCGCATTTTGGATGATCGTTTTATGCGCGATCACGGGCATTGGGATAATGTCATATCTGACTTATATACATTATTCCCAATCAAAATCTTTTTGCGATATTTCCCAAGAAGTTTCCTGCGACGTTGTAACGACCAGCATTTATTCGGAGATTTTCGGCATCCCCGTGTCTGTCTTGGGGCTTTTATATTTCGCCGCCGTTTTGTTTTTGATTCTAAAAAGGAAGGATAAAGCGTTCCAGACGTTATTTATAATCACTCTTTTCGCGCTCGTCCCGTCTTTGTACCTTTCTTTGACCGAAATTCTTTTTATTAATTCCATCTGCATTTTATGCGAAACTTCAAAAGTTTTGATGCTTATAATTATAGGCGCCTCGCTTTGGGCTTCCGGCTTGGATTCGAAGACGGCTTTCCGAATGGGCGCCCCGGTGCTGATAGCGGGTTTGGTTGCAGCTGGGGTAACTTATTTCGCCCAGACAGGAACGGTAGTCAAAAAAGATTATTCAAATTTTATGCAATGCCTAAATTCAAAAGGAATCGTCTATTATAAATCAGTGAGATGCAGCACTTGCAGAAGGCAGGAAATGATTTTTGGAGAAGCGTCTAAAAAGCTGAATTCTATCGAGTGCCATCCAGACGGAGAAAATCCCCGGCCGGAATTATGTTTGAGCAAGAAAATAACCAAAACCCCGACATTTCTCATGGAATCTGGAGGAACGGAGATTAAGCGGATCGAAGGTCTTCAGCAGATTAAGGATTTATCAGCTTTCGCGAATTGCGCGGCAGAGTAAAATGTTCGGACAAGAATTAACTTTAGGAATAATAATTTCCGCCGCGTTGATTGATAGTATCAACCCGTGCGTCTTCGGCGTACTTATTTTCCTTATTGCTTTCATGACGAAAATTTTCAAGAGCTCGAGCAAAATGCTTCTCGGCGGCCTCCTTTATGCTTCAATCGTCTATATAACCTATCTTCTTTTGGGACTCGGAATTTTAAAATTTGCCTTATCGACAGGAATTGCCTCCGCTTTTTATTGGATTGCGGCGCTTATCGCGATAATAGCGGGCTTATTTGAGATAAAAGATTATTTCTGGTACGGCAAGGGATTTTCTTTGCAGATGATTCCGGGGGGTGCTACGCGCATCAAAGCTTACACAAACTGGATTGCCAAGATGGAAGGTCGCCACCCAGCCTTGTTGTTTTTGACCACGGCGCTCCTCGGAGTATTTGTCGTTCTTGTGGAATTGCCGTGCACCGGGGCGCCTTATCTTGCGATTCTAGGATTATTGTCCAAAGGGGCCTATTCCGCCGCTGTTCCTCTCTTACTCTTATATAATCTGGTATTTATCTTTCCGCTTTTATTCATTATCGGTGCGGCGTATTTTGGCACTTCGTCCGAAAGGATGGAGAAATGGAGAAAAGAACATCGCGGGCTTATGCGTTTGGGCATCGGCCTTGCTCTTCTCGCGCTTGGATTTTATATGATTTATTCGTTAAACCCGGTTTTTTAATTTATGACCAAATCTCAAAAATTATCAGTGTTTCTTCTTCGGATCTCGATGGGATGGATTTTCCTTTACGCGGGAATTTCAAAATTTAAAAACCCCAACTGGTCGGCCGCCGGCTATCTAAATTCGGCGAAAACATTTCCGGAGCTATACCATTGGCTCGCGAGCCCGGAAATTCTTCCAGTCACGAATCTCTTAAACGAATACGGGCAGATCCTGATCGGCATTTCCTTAATTGTCGGTGTGTTGGTCCGATACAGTTCTCTTTCGGGCGTCCTTATGATGGCCCTTTATTATTTCGCGGTTCTCCAATTTCCGAAAATAGGAGCGAATTCTTATATAGTTGATGATCATGTCGTCTACGCCTTAGTTTTGCTTTTGCTGTTTGCGATGCGCGCCGGAAAGATATATGGGCTTGAAGGGAAAATCATAAAAGTAGAGTAATCTTGAGTAATTTGTTATAATTTGTTTATGGAAAAACAAGAATCAGGTTCAAGTAAGGCTTATACTTGCGCAAAATGCGGCAAGAAAAAAGAGAGATCCGAAGGATCTTTCGTCCTTGAGGGTTCGACTTTCTGCTGCAAAGATTGCTGCGGCGATCCTTCCAAAGGCGAGCATAAGAAAAAGGCAGCCGCGGTTTGCGAGTTTTGCTGAAGTTCGTGATTGAGGAAAAACAAGTCCATCATCATAAGGCGCTCGGGCATCTGGCTCGCGAGCCGATTACGGATATCGTCAAATTTAGCGCGACAAGGCTGGTAAAAGTCCGCCTTCCGTGGCTTCTCGTCGGACTGGTTGGGGGGATGATCGCGACGCTTATTGTCCGTTTTTTTGAAGGGGCGCTTTTGGAAAAATTGGCCCTTGCTTTTTTTATACCCGTTATTGTTTATATGTCTGACGCCGTCGGGACGCAGACGGAAACTTTGTTTATCCGCGCGCTCGTGATTGAGAAAATAGATCTCGGAAAATATTTGATAAAAGAAATATTGGTCGGATTCCTTCTCGGTTCCGCGTTGGGAATTCTCCTTTTTGGATATTCAATGTTTGTTTTTAATGATTTCGAAGTTTCTTTAATAGTCGGCTTTTCAATCTTGATCGCCTCAACCTTGTCCGTTGTCATCGCAACGCTGGTTCCGCTCGTCTTAAGGCGCTTCGGCAAAGATCCGGCGATTGGCGCCGGACCTTTTACAACGATAGCCCAAGATATCCTGGCCCTATTAATATATTTCGTAGTAGCCGCGATTATAATATAAAGATATAGCATACTATGGCGGATTTTTATCAGCTTTCGGTTGAGAATGTATTTAAGGCGACCGGAAGCAATAGAGACGGGCTTTCGAGAGCGGAATACAAAAAGAAACTTCTGGAATACGGGCCGAACGAGCTTCCGAAAGAGACTGGATTTAAAGCTCTGGCTTTTCTTTGGGGGCAGGTCCAAAGCCCGCTGGTTTATATTTTATTGATCGCCGCCGTTCTCGCGTTTTTTGCCGGAGAGAAGCTCGATACAATAATTATTGTCGCGTCCGTTATTCTTAATGTCGGCATCGGTTTTTATCAGGAATATTCTTCGAGTCAAATTTTAAAACGCCTCGCGGAGAAAGTTAAGGTGATGGCGTATGTAAAAAGAGGAGGGAATATAAAAGAAGTCGAAGCGGCTGAATTAGTTCAAGGAGATGTAATTTTTCTCAAAAACGGCATGAAGGTCCCCGCTGACGCGAGGCTGTTTAGGGCTAAAGATTTATTTGCAAACGAAGCTTTGCTGACCGGAGAATCTGCTCCGGTAAAAAAGGAGATTGAAAAAATTGAGGGCGAGAAAGTCGTGGGGGATAGAAAAAATATGGTTTTTATGGGAAGCGCGGTTGAGCGAGGCGAGGGGGATGCGGTTGTCGTTAAAACTGGAAGACAAACGGAGATCGGGCAAATTGCTACGCTGACGGAAGAGTCGGACGAAGAAATGACGCCTTTACAGGAGCGGATGGCTAAGCTCGGCAAATTCTTAAGCGTGCTTGTTGTCGCGGCTTCCGTGATAATCGTAGCTGTCGGCATTCTTGAAAAATTTAATTTCTATCAAATATTTGTTACTGCCGTCGCGGTTGCTGTCGCGGCAATACCGGAGGGGCTTCCCGCGGCTATAGCGGTTGTTCTGGCGGTCGCGAGTAAAAATATTTTTAAAAACAACGGACTGATCAAACGGCTTCTCGCAGCCGAAACTTTGGGTTCGGTTTCCATTCTTTTGATAGATAAGACTGGAACGCTGACGGAAGGAAAAATGAAACTTGAGAAAATAATTTCTAAGGACGATAATTCCGTGTTGGTCGCGATCGCGCTCGCGAACGAAGCGATCATTGAAAATAACAATGGAAAGGCATGCGTAAAAGGAGAAGCAACGGATAAAGCAAAACTTGAAGCATTTTTCGAAAAAGGCCTTGATTTGAAAAAAATCCTAGAAGCTTTTCCCAGAATAAATTTTTTGCCTTTTGATTCAGTTGCCAAAATAATGGCTTCCTTTCATTCGTCGCGCGATCAGCATGGCGAGACAACGCAGGTTTTCATATCAGGAGCTCCGGAAAAGCTTCTAGAGCTTTCTCGCGATTTTCCAGGAAAAGAAGAGATGCTTTCTGATATTGAAAATCTGGCCAGAAAAGGATTTCGCGTGATCGGGGCCGCGGAGGAAACTTTTCCGATCAGGCGGGAAGAAATGGAGAAAAAAAGCGAAGTCGAATTGTTAAAAATGATTAAGAATATCACTTTTTTAGGACTTGCCGTTATTCGCGACCCGATACGTTCTGATGTCCGCCAGACCGTTAAAGAAGTTCGCTCCGCGGGAATAAAAATCATTATGCTTACTGGAGATCATAAGCTTACGGCTTTGACCGTCGGCGAAGAACTCGGATTCAGCACGAAAAACATTATAGAGGGCAGGGAGTTGGAAAATATTTCGGACGAAGAATTGAAGCAGAAAATTCTCAATGTGGAAATTTTCGCCCGCGTGGACCCCAAGCATAAAATGCAGATAACAAAAGCTTGGAAAGACAGGGGGGAAGCCGTTGCGGTAACGGGCGACGGCATCAATGACGCTCCAGCTTTGAAGTACGCGGATATCGGCATCGCGCTTAATTCCGGAACCGATGTTACGAAAGAAGCTTCCGATCTGGTTTTGGTGGACGACGGACTAAGCACAATCGCGCAGGCGATAAGATACGGAAGAACCGCTTTTGATAACATTAAAAAGGTGGTAATTTATCTTCTGGCATCGAGTTTTACTGAGATTACTCTAGTTTTGGGATCTTTGATTTTGAGAGTTCCTTTGCCGATGACCGCCGTGCAGATTCTATGGACAAATTTGGTTCAGGATGGTCTTCCAAATTTCGCGCTCGCGTTTGAGAAAAGCGAGGATGGAATAATGCAAAGAAAGCCGATTAAAAGAAGCGATCCGATTCTCGATAAAAAAGCCAAGATGCTTTCGTTCAGTTTTGCCGTGGTGACGGACTTGATTCTTCTTTCGATTTTTTATTTCATTTTAGAGAAAACAACTTTTTCGATCGAATATACGCGCACAATTATTTTTGCTGCCTTGGGAACATCTTCCTTATTTTATATTTTCTCGATCAAAACTTTAGATAAGCCGATTTATAAAGCAAGCCTTTTAGATAATTATTTTCTTCTTTTTGCTGTCGGCATAGGTTTTCTTATGATGATTCTCGCCGTATATATGCCATCGTTGAATCTCATTTTGAAAACGACTCCGCTTCACCTTCCCATGCTTGCTGCTATTTTCGCCCTCGGAATTTTCAAAGTGTTTTTGATGGAATTTATCAAATGGACATATAACCGTAAGACCGCTTAGTTTATAATTCTTTAATGCGCATCATCGGGCATTTGGATATGGACGCGTTTTTCGCGGCAGTTGAGGAAAGAGACCATGAATGGCTCCGGGGAAAGCCGGTTATTGTCGGCGCGGATCCGAAAGATGGGGCGGGGCGGGGCGTCGTTTCAACAGCCAATTACAAGGCGCGAGAATATGGCGTCCATTCTGCTTTGCCGATATCCATAGCTTGGAGACTATGCAAAGAGTCTAGAGAAAAAGGAAAGCCAGAATGTTTTTTTCTTGCCGGAAATTTTAGGAAATATGAAGAAGTTTCCGAGAAAATAATGGAAATTTTGAGAAGACATTCGGATTTGGTCGAGGAGGCAAGCGTGGACGAAGCGTATTTTGACTTGTCTGGAAATACCGAAGTCGGACTTCAGGGCTCTCCGAAGTCCGACTTCGGTATTTGGGAGGAGGCGATAAGAACTGCCAAGAAAATAAAAAAAGAAGTCTGGGATAAAGAAAAGTTAACGTGCTCTATCGGAATCGGGCCGAATAAGCTGATTGCGAAGATCGCGTCTGATTTCAAGAAGCCGGATGGGTTTACGGTTGTCGAAGAAAAAGACGCCGAGAAATTTCTGGAGCCGATGGCTATCAGGAAAATCCCAGGCATCGGGCCAAAAACAGAAGCGATATTCTCGCGAAAAGGGATGAAGACAGTTTTTGATTTGAAAAAACTTTCCGCAGGTGAACTCCCGCATTTCTACGATAAAATTCGCGGAAGGGA
>MFHJ01000021.1 GCA_001778545.1 Candidatus Giovannonibacteria bacterium RIFCSPHIGHO2_02_43_16 | reverse complement strand
GATAAAATAATCTCATATTCCGCGCCTTCGCAATCCATTTTCAACAAATCGCAACATTCAACATTGTTTTCAAAAAAAATATCATCAAGAGTTGTGCAAAGAACATCCACGCTTACTTTGCTTTTTTTATTCAGGCTGTGAGCGCTTGTATTTATCGCATTCATGAAAAGTTTCCTCGTGCCTGCTTTTGATGCGATGGCCATCCTATGCGGAATTATATTCGTAAGATTATTTCGTTCTATATTTTTTCGTAGCATTTGGAAATTGTCAGGGAAGGGTTCGAATGCATATATTTTTGCTTTGCTCTTTTTTGCGCCCGCCACAACGCAAAATCCGCCGATATGCGCCGATATCTACTATCAAGCCGTTTTTATTATCATCCAAATCAAACTCATATGACTTATCATAAACATTCTCCAAAATAACATACATATCGGTCAATTTCGAAAAAAATGGCTGCCCTCTTACTGTAAAAAAATGTTTTCCTAATTTTATTTGTTTCTCTGTATTACTTATAATCCAAAACTTTAACCACATTGGCCAAGACCAAAAATTCTTAGTTTTAATCAGAACTTGCAGAGTGTACAGGATTGAATAAAATACCCTCCGCATTTTTCTAGTTGTACCTGCCGAGGACATAATTCCAGCGAATTTTTATCAGATCAAAAAAAGATTCGATTGCGTCCCTCCCCAATCGGACGGTCGTGACCGAGTCGTTTTTCCAGGCAACCGGAACGGTGGCTATTTCAAGGCCTTTTAATTTCGCGAGGAATAATATCCTGCGCGAGAAACATTTAAATCCGCAGGTGAAATCCGGAACCCGCATACCCATAATTAGATTTGCCAGCATTGTAAAAATCATGCCCATCATTGTTCGATGCAGGGATTGAGAAACCAATACTTGGCTGCCTTTTGAACGTCGAGAGCCGATAATCACAGGTGTGCCTTTTTTTATCTCCGCCATGAATTTTTCTATTTCTTCTGGCTCCGTCGACATATCCGCGTCCAAAAACAAGGCGTAATCGCTTTTTGCCGCCATCATGCCTTGTCTCACGGCATATCCCTTCCCCATGTTTTTTTTATATGCGATTGTCTTAATCGAAATTTGTTTTGCGAATTCATCAATGAGTCCGCGCGTATTATCCGTGCTTCCGTCATCCACGAAAATAAGTTCAATGTCATCAAAAAACTTTTGCGTATCTAAAAAATCTCTTATATATTTTACAGTTTTCGAAAATCTCGATTGTTCATTAAAAAAAGGAATAATTATGGACAGATTCATAAGAGATTGACTCTATAGAAATATGAATCCTTTTTCTTTAGAAGTTCCTCCGGGGTTCCTGTTTCCTTAATCTTTCCACCCTCTAGTGCGATCAGCCGGTCGGCATTCATGATAGTAGATACTCTATGGGCAATAACTATGACTGTCGTCTGGCCTTTTAGATTTTCTATAGCTTCTTGTATAAGCGCTTCCGATTCATTGTCCAAAGAGCTTGTGGCTTCATCTAAAATTAAAATATGCGGTTTTCTGGCAAGAGTGCGCGCAAGGGCTATTCTCTGTTTTTGTCCGCCGGAAAGCAAAACGCCATGCTCACCTATAATAGTTTCGAAACCGCTCGATAGTTTTTCGATAAATTTAACCGCATTGGCAATTTCAGCCGATCGTTTTATGTCTTCTTCAGACAAAGAATCATCGTAAAACCTGATGTTATTCGAAATTGTATCATTTAATAAAAAAGTGTCTTGGGGCATATATCCAATGTTTTTGCGCCATTGTGCGAGCTTGATTTCATTTATATTAACTCCATCCAAAATAATTTCTCCAGATTGAGGATAAAAAAAGCGCATAAATAAGTCTACTAGAGTCGTCTTGCCTGATCCCGAAGACCCAACAACGCCTACGAGCTCCCCTTTTTTAACGGCAAAACTTATCCCATCTAAAACTGGCTCTTTGCCTGGATAAGAAAATTTAACATCTCTAAATTCCAACCTATCTTTAAAGACAAAACCTTTTTCGCCACTATCCGATTCCAAATTTTTATCAACATTTGTCTCAAGATCGCCCACACTCACAAAATGAGGCCCGAAATCATTCATGTCGTGCAAAGATTTTTGGGCTGTATTTATGTGAATGAAAATTCGCTGAATAATGTAAATCGTGGCGATAAATATAGTAAGATTAAAATCGGGACTTTTGTAAGATATCGCAAAAACGATGACAATAAATAAGATGCTCAAGGGCGATGAAAGCGAACTAATAATATGCTTAAGCAAAGACTGACGAATCGTGAAATCTCTTAAGTACTGAAAAAAGTTCCCGCCCACTAATGCGACCTTACGCTCTACCCCAGCGGCTTTAATTGTCTTTATCCCGGAAATATGTTCATTGATATGGTGCGCTATATCTTTATTAAAAACTGTTTGGCGTTTAACATAATGCCGAGTGCGCTGCATAAAAAACTGTGCTACCACAAAGATAACAATACCGACTGATAAAGTAATCAGCGTTATTTGATAAGAAATACTTACGGCCACGATTATATACACAAAAAGACTGGATATATCCAAAATAAAAGAAATCATTCCCCCCATCAGTTTTGCCGACATTCTAATATCGTACATTAATGTGTTTTCAAGATGCCCAATTTTTTGTTTTAAAAGATACGGCCAGTGAGCTAATAGTGCTTTTCGATAAAGGCGGCTTCTAGTTTCAAATTCAAACTTAGTCCCAATGGAAGTGCCTATATAGCTAAACCAAACCATTAAAGCGGATTTGGCAAAAAAAAGTAACGGAATTAAGGCCAGAAGCCAAACCATATCATAATTGATATTCCCCAAGGTATTTCTTATGAAGTGAGTGAAAAACTGCGGCCGCAAATATATCAGAAAGGCGAAGAAGTTCTTCACGACCTGTGATAACGTACCTATATCTAAGGGGTCTTTCCCCAAAGCCATAGAAAAAACAGGTATCAACAGGCTGATGCTCGCACTTTCCATAAGTCCGCCCAAAAAACCAAGGAAAGCCAATGCAACAATCTGTATTTTGTATTTACCGAAAAGCTTCTCAAAAAGTTTGATGGCAAATTTAATTCGCCTTAGTAGCATAGTCTTATAACATTAACACGCGCGCTTAGTTTTCTACGAAAATAAATCTGATTCCGGAAGTTTAAGCCATTTGTCCAGAGTTTTGGCATTCCTGTCCTTCTCTGAAAGAATTGGATTTTCTATCGGCCACTTAATGCCAATTCCTGGATCGTTCCAAAAAATTCCGGATTCCGCATTTTTATTGTAGAGACCAGTGCACTTATACTGTATCTCTGCGGTATCCGAGAGAACGCAAAAACCTCTGGCAAAACCTGCAGGAGCATAGAGCTGTTTTCTATTTTCGGCGCTCGCTTCTACCCCAAACCATTTGCCGAGCGTTTTTGATTTTTTTCTTATATCAACGGCTGCCAAAAAAGCGCTCCCCTGGGTTACGCGCATAAGTTTTCCCATCGGAGGCTCCCATTGAAAGTGCAAGCCCCTTAAAACATTCTTCGCGGAGCGCGAATGGTTGTCCTGCACAAATTCTGCATCAATGCCAAATTCTTGAAACTTGTCTTTTCGATACGTTTCCATAAAAAACCCTCGCTCATCCACAAAGGCATCAGGAGTAAAAATATAGAGCTCTTCTATATCCGTACGTTCAATCTTCATTCTTTAAAGATGCGTTTAAACATCTGGATATTGTAAAAATGATCCTGATCAAAGTTAAAATCTTTTCCGAGATTCACATCCAGCTCATCTAAAATGCCGGTTAAAGACCCGTTAAAATCAATTCCCAATACTTCTCTTGCTTTCCGATTGGAAACTCGATAATTTCTCCTGTCTTGTATATTGTTTATGCTCTGCTCGACATCAACGCCATGCTTTTCCAAAAAATATCTCTTCACGTGGTCTGCCGCATTTCCCACTTGCAAATTTAATGTCAACACATTAAATGTTCCGCTTACCTCAGGGGGTGCTTCTAGGGCCTTAATGTAGCATTTAACCGCATCGGTCATCGCCAAAAGCGGCCGCCATATTACGGGATTATTCACCACGATTTTATTTTCCATCATGGCTTTCATGTACATGGTATTTATGAATAAATCAAAGCGCATTCGCGGGCTGTATCCGGAAAGTGTTCCTTGCCGCAGGCAAATTGTGGAAAAATTATCATCGACAAGCTGCAAAACTCCCAATCCTCCCTGCAGTTTGGAAATTCCATATGGAGCAGTGCTTCCTGGCAAATATTTTTCGTCTACCTCAACTCCGTCAGTAAAGCCATAAACCGAGCAGGAATCGGCGTATACGAACCTCCTTACTCCGGCTTTTTTGGCAATATATGCCGCGTGTGCTGGGGCAGAAGCATTAGCCATAAAATTTAAGTGCGGCGCATACTCTGCCATAGGATCATTGGATATGCCCGATAGGAATATAACGGCATCAAATCCCCGCATAAAATCGGCCCTCAAGGAAAAAGAATCTTTTTGGATAATGTTTACGGACGGCGGTAAAAAATTACCAAACCAAAGTTGATCTACCACGACGACATCATGTCCAGCCTTCATCAGCTCCGGCACAAGTCGAGAGCCAATATATCCAGCTCCTCCAATAGTTAAAACTTTCATCGAGGGCAGATGCTAAATTTCTTTCACGACTTCCTTTATATTTTTAATGATGTATGACACGTCTGATTTTGAAAGCCACCAGCCGCACGGAATATTTAACATGCGCGAACAAAAATCATCTACACCGGGCAGGTCGCTTCTTTTCCAGGATTTAAAGAGGGAATAAGCATCATTGCGCGAATGTACGATTCCATTTGCAATGCCGCGAGCCCGAAGAGCCTCTGAAAACCTCTGCCGATAATCTTCACCCGGAAGTTTGATCGTAAAAAGCCAAAAACTTGATTCTCCATTTACGGTTGTCTGTGGCAATGTGATCTCCTTTATTCCCTCCAACCCTTCTAATAAGTATGCAGCGTTTTTTTTGTACATTGCTATAATCTTTGGCATATATTTCAGCTGCTCCAAACCAATAGTGGCGTTTACATCGTTCATATGCATCTTGTACCCGGGCTCTAGGACATCCCCAGACCATTTGATGGGATCGCTCGTACTGCTTCGTGCGTTTCCATACCACCTCAGCAAGATTGCGCGCTGGTATTCCTCCGGAGTTTTTACCGCAACTGCTCCGCCGTCTACCGTGGTGAGGTGTTTTATGGCCTGAAAGGAAAAACAAACGTAGTCTGAATGATTCCCAATATATTTCCCATCGTACTTTGCGCCTAGAGCATGCGCGGCATCTTCAATCACTTTGAGATTATGTTTCTTCGCAATTTTCGTAACAGCTCCTAAATCCACCGGGTTTCCGGCCCAATGAACCACCACAATGGCTTTCGTTTTGGGAGTAATGCGGCCCTCGAGTGATTTTGTATCGATATTCCCTGTGTTCTTATCTATATCTGCCCAAATAATCTTAGCTCCAGACGTCATTATTGGTTCGTTAGTAGCGAGACAAGTCATTGGCGTAGAGATAACTTCATCACCAGGGCCAATGCCAGCTAGCCGATACGCCAATGATAAGGCGCTCGTTCCGCTGTTTACTAACGCAACATTCGGATTACCAATAAATTCTTGAAAATTTTTCTCAAATTCATGGGACTTATCACCTTCGCTTATATAGCCCGACATCAAAACTTTTCCGAGCGGGCCGAGAACTGTCTTCGGCATATGCACCTTAAAAAGAGGTATTTTTCGGTTCATGTTTTTATATCTTTATAATATATACCAACTTACTCTTTTATAACAAGTCACGCCGTGGTATAAAAAACTCATTACCCTATGGCAAACCGGACAGTTATCTACACGGTAATATTCGGCAACTATGATGAATTGCAGGAACCCGCGGTGTTACCGCCGGGCTGCGATTTTATATGTTTGGCCGATAAACCTCAAAAATCAAAACACTGGCAAATTCGAATCATGGAAATGCCGGTGCCGAGCGACCTGACGCGCTCCAACCGCCGTATAAAAATGCTAGCACACGAATATTTCCCCGAATATGAGTACAGCGTTTACATAGACGGGAATGTCCTCATCAAGGGCGACGTAAATGAACTCATCCGAGATTATCTTTCAGATGCAAACATGGCATTGTATC
>MFHJ01000020.1 GCA_001778545.1 Candidatus Giovannonibacteria bacterium RIFCSPHIGHO2_02_43_16 | reverse complement strand
GACGGTTAAATTAGCTCGGGAACATAATAACGCCAATGTTTTATCGCTCGGGGTGCGGCTTATTTCCGAAGAGGAGGCCAAGAAAGCTGTTGAAATTTTCTTGTCCACACCTTTTAGCGGAGGGCGGCACAAAAGGCGTATTGAAAAGCTGGACGAATAGATGCTATTCTAAAATAGGTCAAATATTTTATGCCCAGTCCAAGGTTTATTTTTGTAATTGGCGGAGTGATGTCCGGCATCGGCAAAGGAATCGCATCGGCTTCAACGGCGAGGATTTTAAAGTCCAAAGGATATAAAACGACTTGCGTAAAAATTGATCCGTATCTGAACGTTGACGCGGGAACAATGAATCCCATTGAACACGGCGAAGTTTTTGTGACTGAAGACGGGATGGAAACGGACCAGGACATCGGCAATTATGAAAGATTTTTGGACGAAAACATACTCGCAGAGAACTATATGACCTCCGGTTCGGTCTATCTTTCCGTTATAGAGAAAGAGCGGGCCTTAAAGTACGGCGGAGATTGCGTGCAGATTGTTCCTCACGTTCCGGAAGAGATAATCAGGAGATTAAATTCGGCGGCCAGGAAATCAAAGGCCGATTTTGTTTTAGTTGAGATCGGGGGAACAGCGGGAGAATATGAAAACATTTTATTTTTGGAAGCGGCTCGGATGATGCGCCTTAAGGATCCGAAGAATGTAATTTTTATGCTCATCAGCTACTTCCCGATACCAACAAAGATCGGCGAGATGAAGACAAAACCGACTCAGCACGCTGTCCGCGCGCTTAATTCCGCGGGGATCCAGCCGGACTTTATAATAGCACGGGCCGAAATTTCCCTTGACGAGCCGCGGAAGAAAAAACTTTCGATTTTCTGCAATGTGCATCCAGAGGATATAATTTCCGCGCCGGACATAGATAATATCTACCAAGTGCCGCTTAATTTTGAGAAGGAAAAACTCGGCGCGAAAATTTTGAGAAAATTCGAAATGAAAGCCGGAGGGCGCGATATGAAAGAATGGGCTCGTATGGTTAGAAGGGCGCTTTTTTCAAAAAAAGAAGTTAGCATCGGCATCGTCGGGAAATATTTCGGGACTGGAAAGTTCACCCTTTTCGATTCGTATATATCAGTTATTGAGGCGATAAAGCATGCTTCATGGCAGTTCGGGAGAATTCCAAAAATTTCATGGCTTGACGCGGAAGTATATGAAAAAACTCCGGAGAAAATGAAAGAAGAGCTTGGACTATTGGATGGGATAATAGTTCCGGGAGGATTTGGATCGAGAGGTATTGAGGGGAAAATAAAAGCCATAAGTTTCGCGAGAAAAAATAAAAAGCCGTATCTCGGGCTTTGCTACGGCATGCAGTTGGCGGCGATAGAATTCGCGAGAAATGTCGCGGGCATGAAGGGAGCTAATACAACCGAAGTTAACGCAAGGACTAAATATCCGGTGATTGATTTGATGTCGGAACAGAAAGAAAAAGTTTTTTCCGGGAAAATGGGAGGAACGATGCGGCTTGGGGCTTATGCCTGCAGGCTCAAGGATAAAACTATCGCGCGCCGCGCGTATGGAACAAGAACAGTTTACGAAAGGCATCGTCATCGTTACGAATTCAATAATGCTTTGCAAAATATTTTGGAATCTAAGGGGCTCGTGACCGCAGGTATTAATCCGGAATCCGGTTTGGTGGAAATTATAGAATTGCGCGACCATCCGTTTTTTCTTGGCACGCAGTTTCATCCCGAATTTAAATCGCGCCCGCTGAAACCTCATCCGCTTTTTCGCGAGTTCATAAGAGTTGCGATCACGAAGAAGAAATGATCGAAGTAATCCCATCTATAAACGAGACATCGATTAAAGATATTCGAAATAAAATTGAGATTGTCGAACCTTATGTCAACTGGGTTCATTTGGACGTCTATGACGGCACTTTTACAGAGCACGCGTCTTGGCACGACCCAAATAACTTAATTGATTTTAATATAAAGCCGAAAATCGAAGTGCATTTAATGATCTCGGATATGGATACTCGCTGGCAAGATTGGGCCTTGCCGAAAGTGGATCGGATTATTTTCCACGTTGAGGCGGCGCATGACCCAGAATTTGTTTTAAATAAAATTAAAGAAGCAAAAAAAGAAGTTGGCGTGGCGATACGTCCAGAGACGGATTGGAAGAAATTAGAACCCTTTTTTGAGAAAGCCGATTTGGTGCAGACGCTTGCGGTTTCTCCGGGGCACGCCGGGCAAGAGTTCAGGCCAGAGATTATTGAGAAAATTAAGCACATCCGCAAATCTTACCCAAAAGCTATAATTGAAGTAGACGGCGGAATCAATCTTGAGACCGGTAGGCAATGTGTCGAAGCCGGCGCAAACATCCTCGTCTCCGCGAATTATATTTTCGGATCGAAAAATATAGAAGAAGCCATTAATAATTTAAAAAATTTGTGAGCTATTTACCAGATAGTAAAATTAAATTTCTCGCACTTGCATTTTTGGTTTTGACCGTTGCTGGTTTGGGGTTTTTCGCGGTCGATACGTATGCGCCGCAGCCCGCCCTGACAACTTTTCTTCTTCCTAAGCTTCCGGAGCTGGAGCTCGAACTGAACCAGAATCAGATCGCGGATTTAGTGAAACCTTCCGTGGTGCGGATTGTGCAGTATGCCACGGGCACCGCTATAGTCCCGCCTTTTAAAGTTGATTTAAAAAATTATGCGATTACCTTTCCGAAAGGCAAGTCAGTAAACGTACCCATTGATCTTAAATTGACCGGGACTGGATTTTTTGTACGTCCTGATGGGTATATAGTCACGAATTCGCACGTTGTTTCGCCTCAGATGATTAAATATACAGCCGTTTTACCACTTATTTTTCAAGCATTTTTTAAAGAAACCCTGACGGCGCTATCAAAGAATTCTAAAGCTCAATTCGATGATGAAAAAATGACTGAATTTGGAAAAACTATTTTCGAGCAGCTTGCCGAGAAGAGTACGTTCCAGTTTGATCAGAAAATATCTGTGGTTAATCCCTCGCTTGGCAACGAGAAATTTGACGACGCGCTTGAGAGCGGATTTCCGGTAACCGTGATAAAAAGCGGAGATTTCATCAGCGATGAAAAAGATTTAGCGGTTATTAAAATCAGTCAAACGAACACTCCGGCCCTGGCGCTTGGAGATTCGGAAGGGCTAACCACTGGAAATAGAATATTTGTTTTTGGATTCCCGGGTACGGCGCAGATTTCATTTAAAGACCTTATTGAACCTACTTTTACCCAGGGGATAATTAATGCGTTTAAAGACTCCGAGAAAAAAGATTTTAAATATATCCAGACAGATGCGAAAGTTGCGTCTGGTTCGAGCGGCGGCCCGCTTCTTGATGAAAAGGGGAATACGGTCGGCATTATTACTCTGCAATCACAAGCAGGAGCATTGTCAGGAGGCGGGGATGTATTTGCATTCGCAATTCCGCTCGATCCCGTTAACGATTTTCTGAAAAACAGTAGAACGAATCCAGAACCCGGGGCATACTACAAACATTTACTTGCCGGTCTGCAATTACTTCGAAATAATCACTGCGAGAAAGCAATCAAGGAGTTTGACCAAGCGCAGGAGACAAATAAAGCCTTCGCGATTCGACTTGATGCTTATATTGATCAATGCAAGGGGATCATAGCGAAGAGGGAATCGATTGATAACTGGAAAAACGAATTGGCCGCGCGGCTTCGATTGGTGCCCGCGTTTACTTGGGTGCTTGCTGGAGGAAGCCTCGTTATAATTGTATTTCTTGGGATATTTACGTTCGTTCTGCGTAAGCGAATGAAGGTTGAGGAAAAGGAGTTGCATATACTTGAAGAAAGGGTAGCTAAAGATGAAGCCGTCACGCGCAATCCAGGCGCAGACATTTCTGCGTATGTGATGCAGGCGCGCAAGTCCGGCATGTCCGACGAAGCGATCCGGAATGCCCTACGCACAAGCGGATGGGCAGATCCGGATATTGAGAAAGCATTAATGAATAAATAAACATGTCTTATCCGCACGAGGACAAAATTAAATTCTTAGAAACAAAAGCTAACGATATCCGTGAGTCGATAATTGAGATGTTGGTCGAAGCTGGGTCTGGGCATACGGCCGGTCCCTTGGGCATGGCGGATATTTTTACGGCATTCTATTTTCATATTTTGAATCACGATCCGAGAAATCCCCTGTGGGAAGAGAGAGATCGCTTGATACTTTCAAACGGGCATATCTGTCCCGTGCAATACGCCGCGCTCGCGCACGCGGGGTATTTTCCAATCGAGGAGTTAAAAACGCTTCGAAAATTCGGGACTCGATTGCAGGGGCATCCGCATAGAGGCGCGCTTCCGGGGATCGAAATTACGTCGGGCCCGCTTGGATCGGGCTTTGGGCAAGCGATTGGGATTGCGTACGCGGCGCGGATGGATAATAAAAAATTTCGGACATACGTATTTATGGGCGATGGGGAGCAGGATTGCGGAATAATTTGGGAGTCAGCTATGTTTGCTGGGAAAAATAAACTTTCCAATTTAACTGGGATCATTGATAGAAATAATATACAAATTGACGGGATGACGGAGGATATAATGCCGCTCGAATCTCTGCGCGCGAAATATGAAGCTTTTAACTGGCATGTCTTGGAAATCGATGGGCATAATTTCGAAGAGATTGTGAACGCGGTTGAGGAAGCGAAGGCGATTTATGAAAAGCCGACTATGATTATCGCTCATACGATTCCGGGGAAGGGAATTAAAGAAATAGAATTTGATTACAAGTGGCACGGGATCCCGCCGAATAAAGAACAAGCGGCGAAATTTTTGGATGAGTTGCGGACGCTCGGCGGGAAAATAACGTCCGAGCATCAATGAAATTCACGCATCACCACGCGACAGTACGATGATTTACTTTAGAAAAATGACGGAGACAAATGTTGGTTTGTTTCCGGTGGCGATTTTCGTATCCATAGTATTGACGCTAAGCATCGGCGGGATTTTGCATGCGCGCGAAATTACGAAGCAGACTTATTTTACCGAATTTCGCGCGGCGAACGAGCTTGAATATGCTAATATAAAACAAGCAAGGCGGTTGAAATAAAACACATGCCAATAAATCCAAATTTAAAACTCGCGGAAAATATATTAGACCTCGCCAAAATCGAGCAGGCGCCGACGAGGAAGGGATATGGCGAGGGTTTGCTTGAAGCGGGGGAGAAGAATGAGAGAGTCGTGGCGCTTTGCGCGGATTTGACAGAGTCCACCCAAATGCATCTTTTCGCCAAAAAATTTCCAGAGAGATTTATTGAAATAGGCGTGGCCGAGCAAAATATGGCAACAGTTGCCGCTGGGCTCGCGAACTACGGCAAGATTCCTTTTATCTCGAGCTACGCGATGTTTTCTCCTGGAAGAAACTGGGAGCAAATAAGGACAACTATTTGCTATAACAATGTTCCC
>MFHJ01000019.1:6348-6911 GCA_001778545.1 Candidatus Giovannonibacteria bacterium RIFCSPHIGHO2_02_43_16 | reverse complement strand
CTGGAGTCGCGGGATTCCCAATATTAATTGACCCTTTAGTTCTTTACTGGAATAAGGACATATTCAGAAATAAATCAATCGCCGATTCGCCAAAAACTTGGAATGAATTCCTCACAACATCTCAAACTCTTACTGAATTCGGCAGCGCGGGGAACATTTCGCGCGCGGGTTCAGCCTTAGGAATCGAGACGAATGTTAACCATTTTAAAGAAATTATTTCTCTTTTAGTTCTGCAAACTGGCTCGCCTATAGTTGATCCCAAAACACTCCGGGTAAACTTTGATGGAATGAAAGATGCTTTAAGATTTTTTGCGGAATTTTCTGACCCGCAAAAGTTTTCCTATTCTTGGGCAAAATCGATGCCGGAATCCGAAGATGCTTTCTTAAAAGAATCTCTTGCTATGTATTTCGGTTTTGGGTCCCAATACCCGTCCATAAAAGAGAGGAATCCTCATCTCAATTTCGATATATCGCAAGTTCCGCAGATATTAAACGGAAGGCTCTCATTAACTTACGGAAAATTTTACTCCGTAGGAATAGTGAACCAAACAAAAAATTATGAT
>MFHJ01000019.1:0-6336 GCA_001778545.1 Candidatus Giovannonibacteria bacterium RIFCSPHIGHO2_02_43_16 | reverse complement strand
GACTTGCTTAAAGAAGGCGCCACAAATGCCCCTCTGCAAACAATATTCAAGCAAGCGATAAAATTTAGGAGCTGGCTTGATATAAATTATGCAAAAACTTCTGAAATTTTCGCAGGCATGGTAAAATCCGTATATACAAGAGTTAAAACAGAGGAACAAGCAGCGAGAGACGCAAAAGAACTTCTCGACGCCTTGTATAATCAGTAGACGGTTTTTTGGGTGGCTATGTGGATAAATATCCCAAAGTATTGTATTATAATAGAAAGGTGCAAATTTATTATTTTATAAAGGTCGTTCGGATAAATAAACAATAATATGACACAAATTAAAAAAGTCCTTCCTTATATTGCAATATCGCTGGCGCCATCATTGGTTCTAGCCGCGCAAATAGACACTATAGTAGCAAGTACGAAAACTCTTGTAAATAATATCATTCCGATTCTTCTGATCATTGGCACAATTGTTTTCTTGTGGGGGGTTATTATGTTCCTCACGGCCGGAGCGGATGAAGAAAAACGCGCCAACGCGAGATCGCTTATGATCTACGGCTTGGTTGGACTATTCGTAATGGTTGCCGCTTGGGGAATTGTAAATGTTCTCGTTGGATTTACCAGTACAGGGGGGGTAGGAATCCCAACATCTCCTGGAGGAATTCCTGGCATATAAGTCCGGATCGCAATGGTTGCTTACGCCAAGACTATAGACGAGGTTATCGCTATCGTCACTACTGAAATCCTGCAACCAATCGTATTGTTGCTATTCGCGCTTGCCACTATTCTTTTCTTCTGGGGCGTCGTTGAGTTCTTGATCAACCGCGACAATGAAGAAGAAAGGGATAAGGGCAAGCGCCATATGCTATGGGGAATCGTCGGACTTGTTATAATGTTTTCGGTTAATGGGATTTTATGGGTTTTAATACATTTTGCGGAAAATTTTTAATCATATGAATTTCTATTTAATACCGATAGCGCATGCCCAGACTGTCGGGAGCATCGTTGATACAATAATTGATTTCCTGGATTCGATAATTCCGATTCTATTTTTAATCGCGACGATAGTTTTTCTCTGGGGAATTATTCTTTTTATAACCTCGGGGGGAGACGAAGAGAAAAGGAAAGAAGGAAGGCAATATATAATTTTTGGCCTGATCGGACTTTTTGTGATGGTGGCTATCTGGGGAATTGTGGAAGTGCTTGTTGATTTCTTTGATTTTGGAGGCATCGGCGCGCCAAGTTTACCAGATCTTCCAGGACGAATAAATTAAAATGCTTAAAAACTCCATTAAATTCATATCGGGATTCTTGGGCCTAGTTGTTTTAGGCCTTTTAGTTTTGATTTTTTTAAATTACTTAAAATAATGTGCGGCCAGGGGTAATCGAAACCCCGTCTCGTCCTTGGCAAGGACGCATTCTACCACTAAACCATGGCCGCAATATCCAGTATTTTAATATATAAACGGAATAAAAATCAAGAAAAGCAATGCGTTTGCCGTATGAGTTACGGCGAATATTTTCTTCTTTTTTTCGACTTCGAAAATATCGATCAATAAAGAAATTGAGAATGGCACAAACAAAAATCCGAAAACTAACGGGATAATATAGTGGTACAAAAATACCGGACGCGATATTAAGAAAAATGGAATATAGCTTGCTAAATAACCTGCGAGAAGAAAAATTAATTTCTTATCTTTATTCCGATAAATTAGATATAGAGAAATTATGAGCGAGCACGGAATCAACGCCCAGGAAAAGAGATTAGGAGAAAGCTTTATGATATCGTCCTTGCCGTTTCCCCAAAGTATGAATTGATTATCCGCAAAAGGCCACTTGATCGGGCTCGAAGCGTAAGAGATTTCTTTTTCCGTAAACGCCAATTGTCCTGCGTACATAGCTTTCTGATATTTTATAAACTGACTTGATGGGGCTATCAAAGAAAAAATATAAAAATAAGTCAGGCATGAAATCAAAATAAGCGGCAAAACGTATTTAATTTTTTTAAAAAGAACCAGATAGAGAATCCCGCTCGCCAAAAACCCAAGCGCGCTCCATTTGATGGAAAAAGAAATTCCGATTAATATTCCTCCGATAATAATGGGCAATAAGCCGCCACTTAGCAAAAATAAGATTCCTAGAAATCCAAAAAATAAAATATAAATCTCGGGCAAAATAAGCCTCGAATATGTAATCAAGAAGCCATCGAATACCGCAAAAAGCGGCGGAATTAAGGCTAAGGAATTTTCTTTGAATACTTTCTTCGAAATTAAATAAATAATCCCCGCCAATAAAGATCCCGTTACGACGCCCATAAATCTCAACGGAACATAGGGGAAGCTTTTAAAGTCTTCGCTTATGCTTATTTTTAAAGCTGTGTCGCGAAACCCGGAAAGCATGGCGGCTTTTGCAAAAAATAAGCGCATAAACGGCGGATGCACGTCGATTGCTCCTTCCCCGTTAAGAGTGCGGATGGCGTAGTTTGTATAATGAAATTCGTCCCAGACCGGCGCGGACGGATATGTAAAATTTGGAATTCTTATTAAAAAAGCCGCTAGGACAATTCCCGCCGCCCATAGATAATCTTTTTTTGAAAAAATAATTTTCTCCACGATGTTTACACTGAGTCTATCGAAGTGGTGCTGTATATTAAAGATAGTCCGAACCAATTTTCAAGCACGCCCCGTAGTGAACGCGAAGCGTTCTACTACCGGGGTTTTTCTTTGGCGGCAAAATCTTCTATGAAAAAAGAGAAAGCACAATTACAAACCTTGGTTCGTGGTTCTCAATTGTTTAGCCCGCCTTACAAGTTCATCTCGGAGTTGTTCCGCAACTTCGCGGGAAAGCCCGGGCAATCTTCCTTCCGCGCCAAGCCCCCAAGTCCCATAACGGGATACCTGCGCGCTTGCACCAGCGGTTTGGATGTTCAAATCAGAAAGCCCCAAGATACGAGCTATCACACCACGATAAATATCAACATTCTGGATTCTGTCATATGGAATGGTTACATATTTTTTCCAGATTACCCCCAACTCTTTACGGAATCCGTCCTCTCGAAGTTCATACCGATAAAAGTGATACGTCAGCTTTGCCCAAATCCAGAAAAATATGAGTAGGGCTGGGATTACAACCCATAACCAATTTAAGAATCCAAACGAAGGAGTGCCTTTGTCAAGATCAGATAATATGACCACTCCATAAATTGCTAAAATGATAATGGAAATAAGCCATCCCAAAATGGAGCCGATGAAGAATAACCAGACAGATTTTGGATCAAGTTGTTGCATAGTTATCAAGTTAATGAATTAAGATGGTTACGACCTTTCACCATTATACCACAATGATTAAAAATTTTTCTTTTCACCAAAATCAAAATATGGTTCGAGCCGATGTTTTTATAATAACGCAAAATTGTGATGTGCCGAGGGGGAGATTTGAACTCCCACGGGTTGCCCCACCAGCTCCTAAGGCTGGCGCGTCTGCCAATTTCGCCACCTCGGCAAAAAAATTTCTAAAAAATTCGTGGTGCCGCCGGTGGGATTTGAACCCACAAGCCCTTTCGAGCCGAGGATTTTAAGTCCTCTGCGTAAACCAATTCCGCCACGGCGGCAAACAGCCGGAGGCCTGGGCGGGAATTGAACCCGCGTATAAGGGATTTGCAGTCCCTTGCCTTACCACTTGGCTACCAGGCCAGAATGTTTAATCTATAACTTTATTTCTCTTTGTTCAAGAGCTTTTCGATTTTTAATCTTTTCTTCTCCGATTCATCAAGAATAAATTCCACTTCCGGAACGAATTTAGTCTTAACTTTCTCTCCTACTTCAGCTCTCAATTCCTTTTTTAAACCCTCTAATGATTTTATCACATCCTTCTCTTTTTGATCAGGCCATACGGAAAAATATATCTTAAGGCGGGATAATTTATCGGAAATATCTATGTTTGTAATACCCAAGATAAAATCAGTCGCTGGAATATTCTTTTGCAAAAATTCCGTAGCAACCCGCCTATACAATTCCGCGAGTTTTTCTTTTCTAAATCCGCTCATGCGAGCTCACAGCTTTCTTTTAACAACTTCTTCGTCATAAACTTCGAGCTGGTCTCCTGTGGCGATTTCGAGTCCTAGCTCAATTAAAGCGCCGAATTCTCCCGGGCTCAAAACTTCTTTAACCTTAATCTTTCCGATTTGCAATTCCAGTATTTTGCCATCCCCGAGCGGAAAGTTCCTGCGAAGGAGGACGAAGCGCTTTTGCGGATAAATTCCCCCGGATAGAACAGTTCCGCCGACTATTTTTTTGGAACCATCCTCTTTAAATATTTTCAAGATTCGCACCATGCCCAAGGTTTTTCTGACTTTTTCTTCTCCGATAATATTTTCAAGCTCACGCCTCAGCCAAACTTCAAGTTCATATATTAGATTGAAATTCATCGCCTTGACTCCAAAGCGTTCCAGTAAGATCGTTGCCGTGCGATCTATCTTAACTCTGAATGCGACTACGATTGAATTTTTATTCGCTGACGCAAGTTTTATGTCATCCTCGGAAACGTTCCCAACTTCCGCCCGGAGCGTCACTAAGGAAAAATCCTTAAGATCTAATTTTGAAATTTGACTTTGAATTGCCTCGATGGAACCGGCAGTGTCAGCTTTGATAATTATGGGAACAATTTTATTTCCCTCAGGGATAGATAATTTTGGGCTGAGCGGCTTATAGTCTAGATTTCCTTCCAAGACAGCATTTAGCTTATCCTTTGTATCAAAAGAGCTAAAAACCGAACCAACTTTAACTGATTCATTAAAACCAATCACCCGAACCGGATCCGAAGCGAATACCTCGTTAAGAGATTTTCCATTTTCATCTTCGAGAATCTTGGTCTTAACAAAGACGCCCCCAGCCAAAATCCAGTCGCCCTTTTTAAATTTTCCGTCTCGGACTAAAAGAGTCGCGGCTTGTCCGCGCCTCGAATCCAAGTGAGATTCAATTACGACCCCGATAGCACTGCTTGAAAGATTGCACGTCAAATCTTCAACATCAGACAAAAGAAGGATTAAATCCAAAAGTTCTTTTATTCCCGCTCCAGTTTTTGCGGAAACTTTTGCCAAAGGGACCTTTCCTCCCCATTCTTCAAAAATCACGCCTTTTTCTCCTAATTCTTTTTTAGCGCGTTCAATATCCGCAGTTTCCCTGTCTATCTTATTTATGACAACAATAAAAGGCAACTTCGCATCTTGAATCACCTGCAGCGCTTCCTCCGTCTGCGGCTTAACTCCGTCGTCCGCCGCCACGATAAGAAGAGCTATATCCGCCACTCTGGATCCCCTTGCGCGCATCTTGGAAAATGCTTCGTGCCCCGGTGTATCCAAAAAGGTCACATTATGAGTCTTATACGCTCCGATATGCTGTGTAATCCCTCCTGTTTCCCGCCCAGCGACGTTTGATTCGCGGATTTTATCCAAAATCGAAGTTTTGCCATGGTCTATATGCCCCATCACGACGACAACCGGCGGGCGCTTTGTTTTGATTTGTTCAGCCATTAAGAATTTTTATTTAGCGCCTCACCGATTGCCTGCTCCTCTTCTTTGGAAAGCTTATAGCGCGAAGAAGCATTTTCGAGCGGTTTTGCGTAAAGCCGCGACGTCTCTCTCCCGTATAAAGAGGATAAGACTATCCCGTTTTTCTTCTCGTCCATTATCGCGATTGAGAAACTCTGGTCTCCTCCCGCGTCATGGAATGGATTGAAGCGGACGACCCCGACGTGTTGCGCCGATCTGCGAAGCCTGCGCTCAACCGACTCCAAATATTTTTCCATCTCTCCTCGAAAATTATCGACATCTTCAAGTTCTTTCACTATCTCCTTCATTATGTCCTCCAAATCGCTCGCTTTTCTGCCGCCGAAAACTCGACGAAGCCGCAACTCAAAGTAAACGATCCAGCCGATCGCGATGGCGCCGAACGCAAGAGATATGTAAATTAGAATTTGTTCCGTCATTATTATTTTAGAAGACGGCGGAGGCGGGAGGATTTGAACCTCCGAGGGGATTTCTCCCCAACTGGTTTTCGAGACCAGCGCTTTAGACCGCTCAGCCACGCCTCCCGGCTAATAAAAAGTATGCACCTACTCTAGCAGTTTTTTTATAAAAAACAAAGGGCGGCTAGCCGCGCATTTTGGAATAGATCTCCTGGATTCTTTTGGCTTCCTTTTCAACAACTTCCCCTTCGTATTCTCCGCTATGGGCAGACGCTCCGGCGTAGCTTGGTTTTTTCTGATCGAGATGAAGATTTACCATAAGGTCATCTCCCTCCTTTTTTATATACAAGTGAAAGCGCGGGTAGTCGCGCCCAGCCAAACT
>MFHJ01000018.1 GCA_001778545.1 Candidatus Giovannonibacteria bacterium RIFCSPHIGHO2_02_43_16 | reverse complement strand
GATTATCGCGTTACGGAAGCGATGTTGAGGTACTACTTGAATAAAGCGCTTGGCAAGTGGAACTTATTTAAGCCCGAGGTCATGGTTTCCGTTCCGGCCGGCGTTACCTCCACAGAAAGAAGGTCCGTGGTGGAAGCCGCGATGAAGGCTGGGGCAAGAGCGGCCTATATAATGAAGGAGCCGATACTTGCGGCGATTGGAGCCGGGATACCAATTTATGAGGCGACAGGCCATATGGTTGTTGATATCGGAGGCGGTACTACTGACGCGGCGGTTATATCTCTCGGAGGAATTGTCGCTTCCGCTTCGTTTAAAGTCGCGGGGAATAAAATTGACCAAGCAATCGCGGATTACATTAAAAAAACTTTCAATTTAGCGATAGGCGAGAGAACAGCCGAAGAAATAAAAATAGCCATAGGTTCCGCGATCGCAGTCGAGAAAGAAGATAGTTATGAAGTCAAGGGCAGAGATTTCCTGACTGGGCTTCCACGGTCGGCAAAAATAGGAACGAATGAAATAGTTAAAGCGATTGACAGCGAACTAAAAGAAATAATGAAAACCATAAAACGCGTCTTGCAGGATACTCCCCCGGAATTAGCCTCTGATATAATTGATCAAGGCATCGTTATGACGGGCGGGTCGTCTCTTTTGCGAAATTTGGACGAGCTTGTCTACCGTTCTACTGGGGTTAAAGCAAAAATCGCGGATGAGCCGCTTTTGTGCGTTGCCAAAGGAACAGGAATAGCTCTCGAACATCTCGACGTGTATAAAAAAAGCATTCTTTCCAAAAGATGATTATCGATGGGGATATAAACCAATTTTTTAGGAATTTTTTTAGAGACGGGGGGGCGCAGGCATTTCTCTTGGTGGGGGATGGCGGCGAGACCGAGAATCTTCTCATGCGCTATCTTGCTTGCTACGATAAAAGTTTTTGCAAAAAATGCGAGGCGTGCCAATCGGAATCGTTTCTGGGCGCGCGCGTCTACGAAGGCGAATCTTTAAAGATCGAGGACGCGAGAGAAATCCAATTTGCGGCGAATCAGACGGCGCTTTACGGTTCTAAAATTTTTAGGATAAAAAGCGGATATCTCGCTCCTGACGCGCAAACGACTCTTCTCAAGACGATTGAAGAGCCTCATCCAGAAACTTATTTCGTAATTTCTCTTGCGTCGGATGCCTCGTTATCCCTTCCTTTATTGTCGCGCTTGACTGTATTCAAGAAAAGTAAGCAAGATGAAAAAGCAGAAATCTCGAAATTTAAATTAAACCTTGAAGATATAGGCGCGCTCGCGCAAAATAGAGATGAGGCCGAAGAAGTTTTTCGCAAAATTGAGGCTTGGATGGAGCCAAAGATAAGGACTTTGAATACAGACTCCGCTATGCTTTTTCTCGGCTTCGCAGAAGATTATTTTGAGATAAAAAAGAGATTTTTTGAGCGAACTTACTCGCCAAAAATGCTTCTCGAACATCTAGCTTTATCTAAACATTACATAGAATAATGACTGGGCAAAAGCCTTTTTTGATAATTGTCGTAATAATAATAATTTTTATTTTGGGCTTGTCTTTAATCCCCGTGCTTTTTAGGGCGCGGACTTCCTCGACATCTTCAGGGGGTTCTCAAGGCGGGGGAAACGGAACAACTTTATATAAAAGTGATGACGGAGGGGCGAATTGGAAGGTGTTAAATAATTTTGTCGGAGGGAATATTTCAACTATGACTTTTGACCAATCAAGCCAAAAGCAGATTTTAATTGGGACGGAGGCGCGAGGAGTGTGGAGAGGAAATATATCCGGAGAAAAGTTTGATCAGTATCCCGGAGGGATCGGGGAGGGAGCCAGGGTATTCGATTTGATAAAACCAGCAACGGAGAAAGAATTCATAGCGCTCGTTTTATTTATGAATCGCGGCCGAATTATAAAATATAAAGACGAAAAGCGTTCTGAACTATTCTTCACGCCTTTAGAAAAATATGCCTTTTTGAAAGGATATCGAACCAAGGCGGGATTCTTGAGAGTTATCGGATCCGATGGCGGTTTCTATGAATCTAGAAATAACGGGGCGACTTGGAGATTGGCTTCCCGTTTTCAGTCAGGGCTTATCTCAATGATTTTTAACCCCTCCCACGAAAACCAAGTTTGGGCGCTTGATCCCAGAGGCTCCTTTTACATATCTATCGACGGAGGGGCTAGCTGGAAAGATTTATCTGATTCACTTCGGGATTTCCCGGGGGCTAAGGATGGCCCGACAATATTTATTGATCCGCGAACGCAGTATTTATATCACGGGTCTCGGTACGGGCTTTTGAGGTCGACTAATAGCGGACTTGCCTGGGAAAAGATAAACTTAACTTTGGCTCCAGAGATTTTGCCGATAACCGCGATTGCCATAGATCCGCACGATTCCGCGAAAATTTACGTTGCGGCGCAAAATCAGCTCTATATTTCGGATGACGGAGGTGTGACCTGGCGGGGCATCCAGATTTCTCCGTCTGGAGCGATCTCCTCCGTATTAATCAACCCAGTGAATACAAAAGAAATTTTTATCGGCAGCAGAAAATGATGGCTTACGATTTTAAAAAACTGCAGGAAAAATTAGATTCTTTGACTAAATATTTTGAATCCGATATATCTTCATTAAGAACCGGCAGAGCTTCCCCGGCACTGGTTGAAAGCATAAAGGTTGATGCTTACGGAGCTATGAACCCGCTAAAAAATATCGCATCTGTTATCGTTGAGGACGCAAAAACTCTTTTGGTCCAGCCTTGGGACAAAAGCCTCGTGGAAATTATTTCGAAAGCGATTGAGATGTCTAACATAGGCGCGCATCCGGTAGTTGCTAAAGATTCTATAAGAATTTCCCTTCCTTCGTTGACGGAAGAGAGGCGCAAGTCGCTGGCTAAAATTTTGAAGGAAAAAACGGAGGAAACTCGAATTTCGATTCGCAAAGTCCGCGATGAAGTATGGAAAGATATCCAGGAGAAAGAGAAGGCAAAAATTTTGTCTGAGGACGAAAAATTCCGCCTCAAGGAAGAAATGGAGAAAAAAATCAAGAAGGGAAGCGACAGATTAGACGAAATCGCCGCGAAAAAAGAGAAGGAAATAATGGAATAGGGAATAATGCGGCAATTTATGGAACTATTCTATATATACGCTATAGCGCAAATAAGAGATAGTTATATTATTTAATTTTAAAGTGAGATCGGAATGATGCATCTGGTGAGATTGGGGCTTCGAGATAGAATACATTATCATGGATATCAAAAAAATTAATTACAAAATTGATTTCATCCTGGCATGGAAAAGGGAAAATAAAAACACTTTTTTGAAATTCCAGGAAACCTAATTTTTTTAATTTTCGGCGAAGAGCATCGCGCGTTTTTTTCTTGGGTTCGGGTATATCAAATAAAACAATACGCCATTTTTTATCCCATTTCTTTTTCGAGGGAAGATCTAATTTGGCAAAGTTATATTCTAGCGCTCGCGCGCGGCCGCGATTCGTAAGTTTTATTTTTTCAATCCCATTCGCCCCCACTATACTTTCAATATAATTATGGAGTTTAAATCTCTGTAGGGTGGAAGTAAGCAGTTTGCGGTCGATGGAAAACCAAATCTTATCCGCTTCTTTAAACAATTCAGCGCGAATTTTTCTACTGCGCACAAAACCCAAATTGCTGCCCGTTGCCAAGAGCTCCAATACTTGCCCGGCTAGTTTGCCATATTTAGTCATAGTGATAATTAATACTTTAAAGATAGCATATCTACGCTATAGCGAAAATAGGGGATAGTTGAGAGTTAAAGCAGAGAAGTCTAACTAGAGCACATTCGCTTGGGCTTTTTTTATTGGGCGGAAGCGTTTATAATAGCCTAATTAACCATGCTTTTGACGATATTGACGTTTTTAATAATTCTATTGATACTGGTGCTTGCGCACGAGTTTGGGCATTTTTTGTTCGCGAAATTGGCCAAAGTGAAAGTGGAGGAGTTTGCGTTCGGCTTTCCGCCGAGATTATTCAGCGTCCAGAAGGGGGAGACGAAATATTCGTTCAACCTTTTTCCCCTCGGGGGATACGTCAAGATTTTCGGCGAAGAAGGAAACGAAGCGTTGGAGCCAAGAAGTTTTTCCGGGCAGAGATTTTTAACGAAAGTTTTAATTATAGCGGCCGGTGTATTGTTTAATTTTCTGCTGGCTTATATTTTATTTACCTCCGGCTTTATTATCGGCACGCCGATTCCCTTGAGCGACAGCGATGCAAATCCAAGCGCAAGCATACAAATCACCGAAGTCCAGCTTGGATCTCCCGCCAAAGAAGCGGGTCTCGAACCCGGAGACCGAATCATGTCTCTTCTCGGAGCGGATCAGGAAGGCATCTCGGCTTTTCGGGTCTCTGAAGTTCAAAAGTTTATCAAAGACCACAGGGGGCAGGAAATTTCCATAAATTACGCTCGGCATGGAGAGGTTCACGAAGTTAGAGCGATGCCCAGAGTCGAAGTTAAAGAAGGCGAGGGAGCGCTTGGAATTGCCATGATCCGGACGGGCGTCGAGAAGCTCGGATTTTTTGCATCTTTGAAAAAAGGCTTTACCGCGACCGTTGAGATGACGCGCGCGACAACAATAGCCCTCTTTGGATTTTTTAAGGAAATATTTTCCGGGCGCTCTTCGTTCGAAGGGGTCTCCGGTCCGATTGGAATTGTGAATTTAGTCGGAGATTTTTCAAGATTCGGTTTCATTTTCTTAATTCAGCTTACTGCGCTTCTGTCTATCAATTTAGCTTTAATAAACATCATCCCGTTTCCTGGACTTGACGGCGGCAGGATCTTTTTCCTTTTGCTCGAGAAAATTAAAGGATCTCCGTTCCATTGGAAGATTACGCGCACCGTGCACGCGGCAGGCTTTGTCGTTCTTATAGTTATGATGATTTTAGTTACTTATCATGATATCCTAAAAATTAATTCCTAGGCTATGAAATTTTTGGAATTCAGAATTAATACTTTAAAAAACCCGCCTAAAGACGAGGAGAGCAGGAATGCTAAATTGTTGATTCAGGGCGGATTCATAAATAAGCTTGGGGCGGGAATTTATACTTTCCTTCCTCTCGGCCTCAGAGTTTTAAATAAAATAGAAAATATAGTGCGCGAAGAAATGAACGCGGCTGGCGGAATCGAACTATTGATGCCGGCATTGCATCCTGCCGAATATTGGAAAATTACGGGAAGATGGGACAGCTTTGACGCGCTCTTGAAGACAAAAAGCAATTTCGGAGGTGAATACGCGATCGGGCCGACGCACGAAGAAATAATTTATCCTTTGCTCAGCCACTTTATTTCTTCGTATAAAGACCTCCCGGTATCGCTTTATCAAATCCAGACGAAATTCAGGGATGAAAAAAGGGCAAAGTCCGGACTTCTGCGCTGCCGCGAATTTCGCATGAAAGATTTATACAGCTTCCATGTTTCTGGCGAAGATCGCGATAGATATTATGAAGTAATGCGTAAAGCCTATTTAAAAATTTTTAAGCGCTTGGAATTAGATGTTATTGAGACAAAAGCGTCCGGCGGAACTTTTTCAGAATTGTCGCAAGAATTCCAAGTCATCGCTGAATCCGGAGAAGATACGATTTATTATTGCCCCAAATGCAAGATTGGAATAAATAAGGAAGTACATTCGGGAAAAGAAAAATGTCAGAAATGCGGCGGAGGTCTGACGGAAGGGCAGGCCGTAGAGGTGGGGAATATATTTCCGCTCAAGAAAAAATTTGCCGAGGATTTTAAATTGACCTTTAAGGATAAAGGCGGCAAAGAGGCGCTTGTTGAAGCTGGCTGTTACGGCCTAGGGACATCTCGCGTTATGGGAACTGCGGCGGAAGTTTTCAACGATTCGAAAGGAATTATCTGGCCGCGTTCTATTGCGCCTTTCCGACTCCATTTGCTAGAGTTAGACGCGAAGTCGATCAAAATTAAGGCTTTTGCCGAGCATACTTATAAAAAGCTTTTAGACGCTGGAATAGAGGTCTTATACGATGAAAGAGACGCGTCAGCGGGCGAAAAATTCGCGGACGCTGATTTAATGGGGATTCCATTTAGGGCTGTGATATCTAATAAGACGAGCGGGAAGATCGAGTTTAAGGAGAGAGACTCAAAAGAAGTAAAATTGGTTAAATCAGAGGAGCTAATAAAAAGATTAAATGGCAATATTAGATAATTTATTTGGATATTTCTCCCATGACATTGGGATAGATTTAGGAACGGCCAATACTCTCGTTTATATGCAAGGACGCGGGATAATTATTAATGAGCCGTCGGTTGTCGCGGTCAATCAAAAAACCGGACAGATTGTCGCTATCGGCGAGGAAGCGAGACGAATGGTTGGGAGAACGCCTGGACATATTGTCGCTATACGGCCTCTGGTCGAAGGGGTTATATCGGACTTCGAAGTTACGGAAGAGATGCTTTCTTATTTTATCAGAAGGGCTCACTCCGACACCTCTAAAATTCTGGCGCGTCCGAGGGTTGTAATTGGCATACCTTCCGGTATTACTGAAGTTGAGAGGCGCGCGGTTCATGATGCCGCGAAGAATGCGGGAGCGCGGGAAGTCCATTTGCTGGAAGAGCCGATGGCGGCGGCCATAGGAGTGCGCCTTCCAATACATGAGCCCATTGGGAATATGGTGATTGATATCGGCGGCGGCACGACTGACATCGCGGTAATCTCCCTTGGCGGAATTGTAACCTCGAAAAATTTGCGCGTCGCAGGGGATAAATTTAACCAAGACATAATCAATTATGTGCGGGATGAGTTTAAGCTTCTTTTGGGAGAGCGAACTGCGGAAGATTTAAAGATGGCAATCGGATCGGCTGCGAAAGGGGCAAAAACGATAGAATCAAGCGTTCGAGGAAGGGATTTGGTGACAGGGCTTCCGCGCGAAGTCATAATCACGGACGCTGATGTCAGGGAAGCCATGGCAAAATCCATTAGAACTATCGCTGAGGCAACTAAAGAAGTAATTGAGAGAACTCCGCCGGAGCTAGTCGCTGACATCATGCATCGCGGGATATATTTGGTCGGGGGCGGATCTTTTTTGCGCGGACTTGATAAGGTTTTGGAATCTGAAACTAAAATTCCCATCATTGTTTCGGACGATCCGCTTACGGCCGTTGTTAGAGGATGCGGAATCGTACTCGAAGATCTGGACAATTTCAGGGAAGCTTTGGTTGAACATGAAGACGAACTCCCGCCAACGTAACAGCTTTCTATATAAAGCTGCGGCAGGCCTGATCCTGGCGATAATTTTGTTGGCTGGTTTGGGGATTGTATCTGTAAGTTTTCGTTCGGGGGTGAGGGATTTTTTTGACGCGATATTGAGTTTTTCCGCCGCGATCAGGAATTCTCTTATAGATTTTGGAGGCAATCGGATTCTCGAGTTGGAATCAAGGAACGCGGAACTTCTTGGGGAAAATTCTGCGCTTAAAGAAAAAATATCAGGATTAGAGTCCGGAGAAGGTAATTCGAGGAACGATCGCGATATCATAAAGTCGTCCGCGCTGATATTGAGTCAAGCCCCATCCACTCCTTACGACACTCTTCTAATAAGCATGGATGCTCTTGGCGTCGCGAAATTCGGAACAAGAGTTGTCGCGCATAAGGAAATTTATATCGGCGATATTTCTGAAATCGGAGCGAGGTCGGCAATGGTCAAGCTTCTATCTTACCCGGCCGCTGAAAATGAAGCATGGTTAATGCAAGCTGGAATTAACATTACGCTTGTCGGTGAAGGCGGCTACAATATGAAATTCTCTGTTCCTAAAAGCATTTCCGTTGAAGTCGGAGATAAAGTTTTGTCCAATACTAGTCCACAATTTCTGATCGGGGAAGTCGAACAAATAATTGAAAAACCCACTAATCCTTTGAAGGAAATTAGACTCCGTTTCCCTTTTAATTTTAGAAATTTGAGATATGTCGAGCTTATTGATTAGATTTTTATTGTTCATGACACTTCTCCTGGCCGGGTTTTCTTTTGGATGGGAATTTCTGCTGATTATATTTATTTTTTTAATCGCGCTAGGTCAAGTATATTGGGAATATATGCTCCTAGGGCTTATATTCGATGTTTTATTTAATTTTCCTCTGGGATTTTTTACCGTCGTATTATCGGCGATTTTGATAGCAGCGTTGCTAATTGATGAATTTTTTAAAGCCGAATCAATTTTCAATCGCGCGATGCGCGGGATAGCAGAGTCCTTTCTGGCGGTTTTTATAGTTTTTCTATTTTTGCTCGGCTCAAATTGGCCGGAAGTTTTAGCTCCGATCAAAATCAGCGCGCTTATTTTTGTTAAACTTATCGCCGGACTGTCCGCCGCTCTTTTATTATTAGAATTGATGGAGCAAAAAGTTGTTGCGAGGAAGATTTTCAAATAAAGATCTCGATCCGGGCGAAATCTTCATGGATTCAAAGAATCTCCCTGGTTTTGAGCGCGAACGATTCGAGGGACGTCTCGAATTCCCAATAGGTTCTGATTCCTTAAATTATTTAAGAATAATTCTAGTCTTAATTTTCGGCCTTTTCCTATATCGCCTTTATAATCTTCAGGTAATCAGCGGTGATGTTTTTAAAACCCGCGCGGAGGCCAATCACTTAAAAGTTTTACCATTGTGGCCGGAGCGCGGCAGAATTCTAGATCGAGAAGGGAAGATTTTAGCCGCGAACGATTCCGCGTTTCGGCTAATTCTGGATGCTTCTGAAATTACCTCTGATCAGAAAGAGGAGCTTTTTGGAAAGCTTGTGTCCCTGGACGACAAACAGATAATGGAAGAAATCTCCTCTAAAAAAAGCAATATAGTTATTAAAGATTCCACGGATTGGCAAGCGCTTGAGGTAATAAGAAATAAATTTCGCGGTCTTCCTTTGCGTATTGAATTATTTTCGTCGCGTTCTTATCCGCTTGGCGCCGCCGCCTCGCATCTTATTGGATATCTCAGTAAATTATCGGCAGAGGAATCCGCTGAAATTCGCGTCCTCGAAGCGAATAAATTGATTGGAAGAAGCGGAATTGAAAATATTTACGACAATTATTTGTATGGTAAAATCGGCTCGAAGCTGATTGAGGTTGATTCTGGTGGAGATACGTTTTCCGAAGTTGTGGAAAAACTTCCAGAAACCGGAGATGACGTTTATCTTTCAATTGACGCGGATTTGCAGGGAAAAGTTTATGAAGAAATAAAAGCGGTTGTAGACGAGAGGGAATTTCGCGGCGGAGGCGCCGTGCTCTTGGCTCCGAATAATGGAGAAGTTTTGAGTTTGGTCAGTTATCCCGGATTTGATCCGAATGTTTTGACAAAAGGCAGCCCCAAAAAAGATATTGATTATTATCTAACTTCTTCCTCGAAGCCGCTCTTTGACCGCGCCATATCTGGCCTTTATTCTTCCGGGTCGATCATAAAGCCGCTTTACGCGATTGCGGCGCTGGAGGAAGGAATTATAAATCCAGAGAGAGAAATTCTATCTACTGGTAAATTAATCGTTCCTAATCCATTCGATCCAGATCACCCTTCTATATTCTTAGATTGGAAGGCTCACGGCTTTGTTGACATGCGCCACGCCATAGCTGTTTCTTCTAACATTTATTTTTATACTATAGGCGGAGGATTTGGAGATATAAAGGGGCTTGGGGTAACTAAGCTTCGCGAATGGCTTTCCAAATTCGGATTTGGGGAGAAAACTAATATAGATTTGGAGGAAGAAAAAGAAGGATTTATTCCATCTCCTGAGTGGAAGGCCCAGACGCAAAAAGACGATCCAACTTGGCGCGTTGGAGACACTTACAACCTTTCCATCGGGCAGGGAAATTTTCAGGTAACCCCCGTTCAGATGGCGGTTTTCGCGGCTAGCATCGCCAACGGAGGGAAAATAATGGAGCCGAGAATTTTGAAGGAAATAAAAAGCGGAGATCAAATTATTGATTCCGGCAAATCAGTTGTTCGAAAATCAGTCAACGTTTCTCCGGAAAATCTTCAAGTAGTGCGCGAGGGGATGAATCTGTCCTCCAAAATCGGAACGGCGCAGGCCCTGGCAAATATAAATTTGAAAATTGCCGCGAAGACCGGAACGGCGCAAATCGGTGTTGAAAAAAAGAATGTCAACTCGTGGTTTATCGGATACTTTCCGTACGACAATCCCAAAATCGCGATGGCGGTGGTCCTCGAAGGAGGGAGTTCGTCCAACTTGGTTGGAGCTACCGCGGCAACCCGGCAGATTATCGAGTGGATTCTTGTTTATAGGCCAGATCTCCTAAAATAGGTATAATCTAACAACAACTTGCAGCGAGCACGCGCCCTTGCTACCATTCAAACATGCCCACTCTTAGCGCTTTAAAATTAAATAAAGAAGTGAGATCCTTGAAGGAAGATGTGCGCGCGATAAAGAGTTTCCTTTTCACGCCCCTTAAGGACCCCGAAGGAGAGTATCGCGAATCCTTCATAAAAAAAATGCTGTCTAGAACGCAGAGTCGCGGTCCTTTTTATAAATTTACAGACAAGGAGTCATTTTTGAAGCATGTCCGTTCACGGAAATGAGCTTATTTACGATAAAGATTTTCAGAAAGATGTTCACCGCTTGCCTTCAGAAATTCAAGATAAGCTTGCTGAACTCATAGACATACTAAGAGGGGACCCTTTTGCGCCGCTTTTACATACCAAGCCTCTGAGCGCCCCGCTTCAGGGGATATTTTCTTTTAGGATTATGAGGGATTGGCGTGTGGGTTTTAAATTTAGCGCCCAGCATGTTATTCAGCTTCTCGCCGCCGATAGGCGTGATAAAATTTATAAACGCCTCTTGAGGAAATTATGAACCGCGAAACTAAAGTTTGCCAAAAATGCAAGAAAGACTTCTGGATCGAACCGGAAGATTTTAAGTTTTATCAGAAAATCTCCGTCCCGCCGCCGACCTGGTGCCCGGAGTGCAGGATGGTGAGAAGAATGAATTTTAGAAATGAAAGAGCACTTTACAGAAATAAATGTGTTCTTTGCAGTAAGGATACGCTTTCGGCATACCCAGAAAAATCCGACTTTGTTATTTATTGCCACAATTGCTGGTGGTCAGATAAATGGAGTACGCTAGATTACGGAATAGAGTATAATTTTTCTAAGTCTTTCTTTGAGCAGTTTAAAGATTTAATGAAAAAAGTGCCGCGTCCAGCCCTGTCTTATACTAATGCTGTTGCAAGCGAATATATTAACTACGGAGTAAATATGAAGAATACTTATTTAACATTTGGGAGCCATGATCTTGAAAATGTTTCTTATGCAAAAACCTCTGCTCACTCTAAAGATTCGATAGATATTACAACAACTTTATGGAGCGAGTTTTGTTATGAAACAGTCGATTGCTCTAAATGCTTTAAAGTCTTTTTCAGTAGGTATGTAGAGGATTCTCAAGAGGACCAATTTTTATTTGCTTGCAGAAATTGTTCTGATTGTCTCGGATGCGCGAATCTTAGGAGTAAATCACATTGCATTTTTAACCAACAATATTTGAAAGATGAATATGATAAAAAAATAAAAGAATTTGATTTGGGAAGTTATAAGAATTTCATTGAATTTAGGGAGAAATTTAAAGAGCATGTTTTAAAATATCCCCATCGATTTGCTATGATAAGAAATTCTATCAATGTTATTGGAGATGATATACGTAATTCAAAAAATTGTTATTGGTGTTTTTTTGTGACCAGAGATGCTGAAAATTGCAGATATAGCGCCAATATTTCTGATGCCACGAAAGACAGCATGGATTTAACTGGCGCCGGACTTGATTCAGAACTACTTTATGAGGAAGTTAGCGGGATAGGAAGAAGATCATATTTTGGGGTAAAAATTTGGTATAGCTATGACATTATCTTATCGGAAGATTGTCATAATTCCTCCAACCTCTTCGCTTGCATAGGCCTCCACTCCAAATCCTACTGCATCCTAAACCGCCAATACACCAAAGAAGAATACGAAGCACTAGTGCCCAAGATCATAGAACACATGAACACCATGCCCTATATAGATAAGAAAGGCAGAGTATATAAATATGGTGAATTCTTCCCTCCAGAGCTATCTCCCTTCTCATATAACGAAACCATCGCACAGGAATACTTTCCTCTAACCAGGGAAGAAGCTATAGAGCAAGGCTACTCTTGGAAAGACCCTGAACCTAGAAACTACCAAATCACACTCAAAACAGAAGATATACCCGATCATATAAAGGATGTTCCAGATTCAATACTTAATGAGATAATCCAATGCGCCCATCATCAACTTGGAGGTGAGACCTCCAACTGCAACGAACAATGCACCGAAGCCTTCAGAATCATCCCTCAAGAACTAGATTTCTTGAGAAAGATGAATTTGCCTCTTCCTCGCTTATGCCCGAATTGCCGTCATTATCAACGCATAAAACAAAGAAATCCACTTAAGCTATGGCATAGGAAATGCATGTGCGGAACCAAGACAACTTACACAAACACTATCAAACATGACCACGAAGGACAATGCCCCATTGAATTTGAGACGACTTATGCTCCAGAGCGGCCGGAGATTGTTTATTGCGAGAAGTGTTACTTGAAGGAAGTAGTATAATAGTTTATATTCTAACCCTATGGATAATATCAATGAAAATGCAGAATATCTAAGCGCTTCCGGGTTCACGCGCCTTAAATCTGAGCTTGTGGTGCTTAAGGATAAGAAGCGCAAAGAAATCGCAGAGCGGCTTGAATACGCGAAGAGTCTCGGGGATCTTTCTGAAAATGCCGAATACCAAGAGGCAAAAGAAGAGCAACAGCTCATCGAATCGCGCATAGCTGACCTCGAAGATATTTTGAGCCGAGCTGTTTTGATTTCTCAACCGGCTTCAGCTTCATCGGTAACTATAGGCTCAACCGTTATCACTAAGAAAGAAGGGAACGGAAGCGAAGATTCTTATTTTATTGTCGGCAGGGAAGAAGCTGACCCGTCTCAAAATAGGATTTCAAACGAGTCTCCATTAGGCAGGGCTCTTATCGGGAAACAAAGAGGGGATATTGTTTCGATTCACACTCCGAAAGGGGAAATGGCTTATAAGATTTTGGATATACAATAGATGTCGCTTGAAGAACTGCGAAGCGTGCGCGTTGCAAAATTAGAAAGCCTCAAAAAGGCGGGTATTGACGCATTTCCTCTGAAGATAAATTTCCCAATTCTTGAAATATCAAAAATAAAAAAAGATTTTAAGAAAAATCTGCGAAAAAAAGGAATTGGAGTTGCCGGGCGCATTATGGCGAAGCGGGAGCACGGCGGGTCGGCATTTCTGGATTTATATGATGGTTTTGAGAAACTTCAAATCTTTATCGGACGCGATAAAATCGGCGTGGACTCATTTAAGTTATTTTCTGAAAATATAGATGTCGGCGATTTTATCGCTATATCCGGCAGGTCATTTTACACAAAGAGGAAAGAGCCGACAATCGAGGCCGCGCGTTGGCAAGTTTTGGCGAAGTCGCTCCGGCCATTACCGGAGAAGTGGCACGGCCTTTCGGACGTTGAGGAAAGATTTCGCAAGCGCTATTTGGATCTACTCATGAATCCGGAGGTTCGCGAGAAATTTCGAATCCGCTCTAATTTAATAGGCGAGCTTTGTACGATACTTGCGAAAGAGGGATTTATTGAAGTGGAAACTCCGATGCTGCAGTCCGTTTACGGCGGGGCGCTTGCGGAACCATTTAAGACGCATCACAAAATGCTTGATTTCGATATGTATCTAAGAATCGCTCCGGAACTTTATTTAAAGCGCCTTTTGGTGGGGGGGTTGGGCAAAATTTTTGAGATTGGCAGGGTATTTCGAAACGAAGGCATTGACATGACCCACAACCCTGAATTTACAATGCTTGAATTATACGCGGCTTATTGGGATGCCGAAATATTAAAAGAATTTATTGCCAAAGTTTTGGCTGCCTTAATTAAAAAAATTACAAGAAAAAATTCATTCAAATTTGAAGGACGTGAAATTAAATTTTCAGGCAAAATTTCCTCGATCCCTTTTTGGTCGGTGATCGAGCGTTACGCCTTGATTATCAAACCAGAGGATATGAGCCGCGAAGAGTTTTCGATCCGCGCGAAGCAATTCGGCTTAAATCCGGCTCTCGAAGATACAAAGGAAAAAATCGCCGACGAGATATTTAAGAAAATTTGCAGGCCGAAATTGATCCAGCCAGTTTTTGTCACAAATCATCCTCTCGCAATCTCGCCCTTAGCGAAGGAGCGTTCGGATAATCCGCAATTGGTGGATAGATTTCAATTAATCATAGTGGGAGTAGAAGTCGTAAACGGATTTTCGGAATTAAATAACCCATTGGAACAGAAGAAACGATTTGAATTCCAAGAGACGCTTCGGAAGGGGAAGGATAAAGAAGCGCACCCAATGGACGAGGATTACCTCGAAGCCATGGAATACGGGATGCCTCCTGCGGCAGGCCTCGGGATCGGAATCGACCGATTAGTCATGCTTTTGACAGATACCCACAATATCAAGGAGGTGATTCTGTTTCCGACAATGAAACCAAAGGAATAGCAAAACCTTCAACACCCAGCGTCCGTTGGACGCTGGGGTTTTTTCTTTGCCTAGACTTTTCCACATGGAAATGTTTGCGAATGTTTGATAGGGTAGTATGAGTGGGGTATAATGAAAGAGAAGTGGGGAAAAGTGGATAAATCTGTGGATAGTGTGCATATCCTATTTCCTCTTTAAAAATAAAGACTATTTGCCCCAAATTCATGTTTATCGGCGAATATTTGCATAATTTAGATTCAAAAAGGCGCTTGGCCGTTCCGGCTAAGTTTCGCAAGGATCTCGGGAAGCGAGCTATCGTTACGCGCGGTTTGGATTCTTGTCTGTTTGTATACCCATTATCCGAATGGGAGAAGGTTGCCCAAAAGCTTTCGGAACTCCCAACTGGTCAAAAAGATACAAGAGATTTCGTCAGGCTATTCTTGGCCGGCGCTGCGGATGTTGAACTGGATAATCTCGGACGCATTTTGATACCTGATTTTCTGTCTGAGTACGCCGGTTTAAAAGGAGAAGCCAGCATTATTGGAGTTTTCAAGCGAGTTGAGATTTGGAATAAAGAACGCTGGGAAGCTTACAGAAAGGAGATTGAGCGCTCGACGGATAAGCTTGCTGAAAAACTCGGAGAGATAGGAGCCTATTAAGATGATCGAAGAAATACATATTCCCGTCTTGCTCTCTGAGGTTGTCGACGGACTTAATTTGAAAAGCGGATCAGTAGTTGTTGATGCGACAGTAGATGGCGGAGGACACGCGAGAGAGATATTGAAAAAATTGGGGCAGGAGGGCAAACTTATCGGACTCGATTGGGACTCAGGAATGGTTGAAAAACTGCGGAAGGATCTGGGTGGCGATGTGAGAGTTAAATTTTTTCATTCGAACTTCTCAGAACTGGAGAAGGTGGCGGGACCCTATAGGCCGGATGCGATTTTATTTGACCTTGGGCTAAGTTCTTTACAACTTTTAGCATCCGGCCGGGGATTCTCGTTCAAATCGGAAGAAGGCCTAAAGATGACTTTTGATCCTAATCAGAGGCCAAATGCCGAAGAATTTATCAACACTGCCAATGTAAGGGATTTAGAAGAAGTTATACGGAAGTATGGCGAAGAGCGGTTCGCGGGGCGCATAGCGCGCGCCATAGAGCGATATCGGGCGAGAAAGAGAATTACGAGCGCCAAAGAGCTCTCGGAAATAATTTCAAGAGCAGTTCCTAGAAGGGGCAGAATCAACCCCGCGACGAAGACCTTCCAAGCGCTGCGGATTCATCTGAACCACGAACTCGAAAATATTGAGAATGGGCTGAGGGGAGCTTGGGAGATAATTAAGCCCAAAGGAAGGATAGCTGTGATTTCGTACCATTCCCTCGAGGATAGAATTGTTAAGAATTTTTTTAAAGAAAAGGCGAAGAACGAAGAGGGAAAGCTTATAAATAGAAAGCCTATCGTACCGAGCAGAGAAGAAGTTACAAAAAATCCGCGTTCCCGCTCCGCAAAATTACGAATACTTGAAAAACTTTAAAATGAGATACATTCGAATACAAATATCAAAAGAAGAAAAACTGTTGCCTTTAATAACGGTCGCGGTTGTTTCTTTGCTTATCATTTATATAACGATGTTAAATATGACAATTTCTGAAAATTTCCGCAAGGGAGAGTTTGATCGTCAAATACGTATAACTCGCCAAGATATCCAGGATAGGAAAGAAGTTTTTATGGCAAGCCTCTCGGATTTTTACGATCAATATTCGGCATCATTCGAGAAAAAAGAAATCCAAAAACAAGAATTCGTATCGCGTGAAAGCAACTTTGCGCTGTATCGATGAGGCAAAATTCTTCTCCGGAACGCGAGATAACCAAGCGCATACGGATAGCCTTTTTTATATTGCTTGTCGCATCGATTTTGTTAATTGGGAGACTTTTTTTCCTGCAGGTGGTTTCTGGAGCTTATTACAAAACCCAAGCCGAGCGCCAGCAGAATTTTTCGCAGATCTTGACGCCAAGGCGCGGCGAGATTTATTTGCGCGAACGCTCCGAGGAGCTTATCCCTGTCGCGTCCACAAAAGAAGGATATCTTCTTTTCATAAATCCAAAAAAATTAGAAAATCCAAACGATTCTTTTGAAAAATTGTCCAAAGTAGTTTTATTAGACAAAGCGGATTTTTTTGCTCGGGCTTCAAAGAAGGACGATCCGTATGAAGTTATCGCGCATCATCTCGACCGCGCCTTAGCTGATCGAATTGTAGGCTTGAAACTTGAAAATGTGGGCATTTCGCCTGAAGAATGGCGGGTATATCCGGCGAAGAATTTGGCATCTCAAGTTATCGGATTTCTTGGATACAATAATGAGGATGAGCTTGAGGGGCGATATGGAATAGAAAGATTTTTTGAAGATCAACTGCGAGGTAAGACTGGGTCAGTTTCTGGATCTCAGTCCGCGGGCGGAATTTTACTCGAATTAGGGAAAAGATTTTTTTCGCCGCCAGAAGAAGGTTATAGCGTAGTGCTGACGCTAGAGCCAAACGTTGAGGCTTTTCTTGAAAAAAAACTCAAGGAAATAGAGCAGGAGTGGAAGCCATCCGGGGGAGGCGCAATTATTATCGAGCCTAAAACCGGAAAAATATTAGCTATGGCGGCATTCCCGAATTTCGATCCCAATACGTACGGCAAATCAGTATCCTTGGATGTTTTTACGAACCCGCTTGTCGAGAGTACCTTTGAATTCGGGTCGGTTTTTAAGCCTTTGACTATGGCCGCGGGCATAAATGAAAAAATCATTACGCCAGAGACGACATATTTTGATAAGGGATACCTTACTCTCGATGGCTATACAATAAGGAATTTTGATGAAAAAGGCAGAGGCGAGACGACGATGCAGAACGTATTGAGCGAATCGCTTAACACCGGCGCGGCATTCGTTGCCGGCAAAATAGGGAAAGAAAATATGAGAAAATATTTCGGGGCCTACGGACTTTCAGAGAAAACCGGGATAACTCTGCCAGGCGAAGTTAAGGGAAATCTGCAAAATCTGAATTCAACTCGCGATATCGAATACGCGACGGCGGCATTTGGGCAGGGAGTTTCCGCGACGCCTCTCGAGTTTGCCAGAGCCGCGTCAGCGCTCGCGAACGGCGGAAAAATTATGAAGCCGTACATCGTTGAACGTATCGTCCGTCCGGGCCGGGAGGATATAATTTTCGGGCCAGAGGAAGTCAGGCAGGTTATAACTCAAGAGACTGCGGAGACCGTCTCTCGCATGCTAGTTAAAGTCGGGGATGAAGCTCTTTTGGGAGGGAAGGCAAAGTTTAAATATTGGACTGCGGCAGCAAAAACCGGTACGGCTCAAATTGCAAATAAGGATGGGAAGGGATACTCCGACCAATATCTCCATTCATTCCTCGCCTACGCCCCGGGCTTTGACACCAGATTTCTACTTTTCATGTATATGGAAAAGCCCCAAGGAGTGCGATATGCTTCCGCATCCCTGGGGCCGTACTATGAGCAGATTATGCAGTTTCTACTCACCTACTACGACGTCCCCCCCGACCGCTAACACTTAGGTGTCGGACACCTAAGTGTCATTTTTCTTCGAGGAGTAAGGTTTCCATTTCTCTAAAGCGGTCTTTTCGTTCCAAAATATTCCCTAGAGATTCCTCTGCAAAGTTTTTATAATCAATTGAATTACTAAATTGCTTTAATATAATTTCCTTCTTACAAAGTCCGTTTTGCCGATTATCTAAATATTCCTGCCAACTCGATCCATAAAGACCATTATTTTTGTGAACTTTGTTATTCAGATTAACATAAGCCGACAGATGTGTGAGATAAGCATTGGAATCTATATGTCTAGATTTAAATTTTCCTTGGAATAGCGCGCCACTTCTTCGGTATTTAATATTAAAATAATTCGCGTATCCGCCGCCTATGCGTTTCATATATTCGCTGATGGAATTATCTTTTAAGCATCTTAGAATTAAATGAAAATGGTTTTCATTCAAGCAGTAACAAACAATGTCAACCAAATTACTTTTTGAGTTTTTATTCCCGTGCTTTTCAAAAGAAAGCTGATATAGGCTGCCGATCGGCTCGACATTATTAAATTCAATCATGCATTTCAAGAATCTATCTAAATCGTGTTTTTGAGAAAAAATAGTACGTTTATCTACGCCACGATTATATATGTGGTAATATTCTCCTGAAACAAATGGAGTTTTTCTCATATCTTTATTTTAGCACTTAGGTGTCGGACACCTAAGTGGAATCTAATTACCCCTTTCTTTAGATGACTTATAATGGATGCTATATTTAGAATATGCGCGAAATACTGAAAAAAATAGTCGTTTTTGTGTTGACTTGGGAGGCGCGGCTGATTTTGAAAAAATATAAGGCGAAAATTGTTGCGGTGACAGGATCGGTAGGAAAGACCTCGACCAAAGATGCGATTGCGAAAGTCCTCGAGAAAAAATTCAGGGTTAGAAAAAGCAAGAAAAGTTATAATTCCGAGCTCGGCGTGCCGCTCGCGATAATAGGAGCGGAGAGCGGATGGAATTCTATTTACAAGTGGCTTGCTGCTTTTTGGAAAGGAATTAAAGCCATCGTCGCACAGGAGATTTACCCTGAAATTCTAGTCTTGGAAGTTGGCGCTGATCGGCCGGAAGATATTAAAAAGATAAGATTATGGCTTAAGCCCGACGTCGCAGTTTTGACGGCGCTCGCGGAAATTCCGGTCCACGTTGAATTCTTTTCCGGGCCGGAAGAAGTTTTTGCCGAGAAAGAAGAGCTAATCAGGGGGCTTGGCGAGAGCGCCACTGTTATTTTAAATTTTGACGACGAGAGAATAATGGAAATTGGAAAGAATACTAGCGCTAAAATATTAACATACGGGTTTTCCGACGGCGCTGATTTTGAAGCGCTGGATTACGGAATATTTTTGAGAAAAGAAGATCCAGCGGGAGTCCCAGAAGGCATTGAATTTAAGGTAAGAAATAAGAAAGATGAATTTCCTGCAAAAATCTTAAACGCTTTTGGTTCGCATAATGCTTATCCTGCTCTTGCCGCAATCGCGGTCGGATCCGTATTCGGAATGAAATTGGAGGATAGCATTGAAATGATTTCGATCTATTCGCCTCCTCCCGGGCGATTAAAATTAATCCGCGGTATAAAAAATACTTTGATTTTGGACGACTCTTATAATTCCTCTCCAAAAGCCTTAGAGGCCGCCTTAAAGGTTCTTGAGGAAATTGAACCACCCTCTAAAGAAGGAAGGAAAATCGCGGTTTTGGGGGATATGCTCGAGCTTGGGAAACATACAATAACCGCGCATCGCGATTTAGGGAATATTGCCGCCGATGTTTCAGATATTTTATGCACAGTCGGGGTTCGCGCGAAATTTTTTATGGAAGGCGCGATTAAGGCCGGGTTTAAAAAGCGAAGCATCTACACTTTTGAGACATCCGAGCGCGCTGCGGACGAGCTTGAAAAAATTATAAAACCGGGCGACATTCTATTGATTAAAGGATCACAGGGCATGCGGATGGAGAAAATTGTGGAGCGGCTCATGGCCGAGCCGGAGAAGAAAAAAGAGCTTTTGTGCAGGCAGGACGACGGCTGGGAAAATAGGTAAATAAAGCTATAATATCTAAATGGCGAAAATTCGAGTGGCGGTTTTGCGCGGCGGGCCTTCCGCGGAGTACGAGATATCTCTCATGACTGGGAGAAACGTTTTAAAATTTCTGCCGAAAGATAAATATCACGCGCACGACATTTTAATTTCCAGGGACTGTGCCTGGCACATGGACGGATTTCCGAGCGAGCCCGCAAAGATTTTCCGGAAAGTAGACGCTGTTTTTAACGCGCTTCATGGCGAATATGGGGAAGACGGGCAGGTCCAGCAGATTTTGGAAGGACATAAAATTCCGTATACCGGATCAGGCATACTTGCGTCTGCTATGGCCATGAAGAAAAGTATTGCCAAGGATGTGTATAAAAAAACAGGGTTAAAAACGCCGAGAGGCCTTGTTGTAAAAAAATCGGCGAATTTGAAGGATTCAGCGCGCGATATAAACGAAACTCTTTTCCCACCATGGATAATCAAGCCCGCGGGCAGGGGATCCTCGGTCGGCGTTGCGATCGCGAAAGATGTGCCGGAAATTCCCTCCGCGCTTGAAAAAGCGTTTTTATATGATGATGAAGCTCTCGCGGAAGAATTTATCGCGGGCAGAGAAGCGACATGCGGGGTTCTTGAAAATTTCCGCGGAAAGGAATATTACGCACTGCCCGTGATTGAAATAATCCCTCCCGATGGCAATTTTTTTAATTACGAAGTTAAATATAATGGCGCGACCAAAGAAATCTGCCCCGCGCATTTAGACGATAAAATTTCTAAAGAGATTCAGGAAATGGCAGTTAGGGCGCATAGCGCATTGGGATTGCGTCATTATTCACGATCCGACTTCATCATATCTCCAAAAGGAATTTATATTTTAGAAACAAATACTTTACCGGGACTTACTTCAGAATCGCTCTTGCCGAAAGCATCCGAAGCCATCGGTTTATCTTTCCCGAATCTATTGGACCACTTAGTGTCTTTGGCGCTCACAAAATAGATGCGCTTCGTAGATAATTTCCTGAATTCGATAACAATGTACCGTTTGGCGATGTATGCGCTTTTTGGCATGGCTCTATTCGCGCTCATTTTCTCGTTTTTGGGTCTAATTGATTTTACGCCCGCTGAGCTTATGTTGTCCGCGGCTATTTTAACTGCAGCTTGCTATACCTCGAATTACATTTTTGCTAGATTATTTGGCGCCCCAGTTAATACCGAATCCTGCTTCATCTCCGCCTTGATTTTATTTTTTATTTTAACTCCCGCGATGGATTTGAATGGAGCCGGAATTTTAGCGCTCGCCGGCATCATCGCGATGGCGTCTAAATACCTTATCGCTCCGTTTCGGCGCCATATTTTCAATCCTGCGGCGTTCGGGGCGGCAGCTATTTTCCTTCTTGATCTCGGCGGCGCTTCTTGGTGGGTTGGGACTTCGGCCATGTTTCCAGCAATATTGATTACAGGATTTTTGATTGTCCGAAAGATCAGAAGATTCGACCTTTTTTTCTCATTTTTTGCTACATTGCTCGTGTCAGCTTTTTATTTTTTCGGAGCATTTATGGAAGCTATTTTGTCTTGGCCGGCCATATTTTTTGGAACAATTATGCTGACCGAACCAATAACGACGCCGCCGACAAAAAAACTTAGAATTATTTATGGGGTTTTGATTGGTCTTTTTTTCAACGCCGCGCCGCCGGAATTTATATTGATCGCGGGGAACACATTTTCGTATATTGTCGGGTTTAAGAAAAAAATATTCCTCACGCTAAAAAACAAAAATGAAATTGCGAAAGATATTTTTGAGTTCGTTTTCAGTCCGGATAAAAAAATATCCTTCGCGCCCGGACAATATCTCGAGTGGACGCTCCCGCACGATCGCCCCGACAGCCGTGGAGTCAGGCGGTATTTCACAATCGCTTCTTCGCCGACAGAGCAGGAAATAAAGCTCGGAGTGAAATTAAGCCGCCCGCCGTCCAGTTTTAAAAAAAACTTAATTGAATTAAAAAATGGGCAAAGAGCGTTTGCAGGCCAGCTTGCCGGAGATTTTACGCTTCCGCGCGATAAAAAAAAGAAACTCGCTTTTATAGCGGGCGGGATAGGAATCACGCCTTTTCGAAGCATGATTAAATATATGGTTGATTCTGGGGAGCGCCGGGATATAGCTCTCCTCTATGCCGTGAAAAACGAAAATAAGATAGCGTATAGATATTTATTTATCGAGGCCGAGGCCAAAATAGGGTTGCGGACAGAATATGTCATTTCAAGATTAATCGACGCGGCATTGATCCGCGAAAAACTCGCGGATTGGCGGGAGAGGATATTTTACATTTCGGGTCCGGAAGCAATGGTGGACGCGTTTAAAAAAATGCTTCGTGGCATGGGCGTTCGAAGAAAAAATATCACGACGGATTATTTTCCTGGGTTTTCATGAAATAATAACTGGGATATAATAATACAATATGAAAACATCAATAATAGCAGTCCTAATAGTTATTGTCGCCGCCGCGGGATGGTATTTTTATAGGGCGCAATATCAGGCGCCGACTTTGGCGCCCGCACCCCAATCATCCGGCGATCTTCTGCCAGCTCCAAGCAGTGTTGCGGCAAAGGAAGTTGTTGTGGATATCACTGCCTCGGGATTTTCACCGGCTGAAGTGAGAATTAAGGCGGGAGATACGGTTAAGTTTATTAACAAAGATACCAAGAAGCGCTGGCCAGCTTCTGGAGTGCACCCAACGCATCTTCTCTGCCCTGGGTTTGACGCAAAGCAGGGAATCAACGCGGGCGAAAGTTACTCGCACACTTTCACGGATGTGAAGACCTGCCCGATGCACGACCACCTGTTCCCGATCCAGTTCGGCAAGATAATCGTCGAGTAGATAACGATTGCAATATTCACGAATTTCTGCTAAGCTTTTTTGGGCTGATCTTAATTTTAAGGAGGAAGAGAAATGAAGAGATTGTTGTTCGGGGTGGTTTTGATTTTTGTTGCCATGAAGGCGGTTCCGGCATCTGGCTGGGTTATAGAGCGCAGGATTCATGAAGGCGCGACCCTTGATGGGTACGCGCGCTATCTGGAGAGCAGTGTCGAGGAAATAAAAAAAGCGAATCCTCGATTTGGTGCGAATCTCAAGGTCGGGGAGAGTATCAAGATTCCGTCAAATCTTCCGGATCTGCGAGCGCTTGAAAACAAGGCCGGCGATTTGGCCCTGCAACTTACGACCGCTCTTGACGACGCGAGGAAAGCAACAGAAGGAGCCGAGAGCTTGCGCAAGAAATACGAAAGGATGGATTACTTGAGCCCATTCATTTACGGAGGCTTGGCGATCTCGGTCTTAATGAACGTATCATTGGCGTTTGTTGTTTTTAAGCGCAAGAGGCGAAGGGTTGAAGATTCGTTAAGACATGTCAACATAAAAGTGCTCAAACAACGGGAATCAGAGTGGTTGATGAAACCAACTACCACCACTGGGAAAATAAATAACCACTAATGTGGTAGGTAAAGAAACTGCGGGGAGTTCTTAGAGCTTCCCGCAGTTCCGCTTTTTACATATAATAAATTGAGTTTTAGAAAGGGCCCGTAGCTCAATTGGCAGAGCACCCGCTTTGCACGCGGGAGGTTACCGGTTCGAGGCCGGTCGGGTCCACAATTTCAGATTTGCCGAAGAAGTTGCCCAGCAATTAAAATGGATAGAAACTATATAAACGCTTGATGTTTTCGTTGATGAATTATCGAAATAGTTATGGCAGACCAAACTAAACAAATAGCTGAATACTATGATAAGACCTCACCATTTTATAAAATTTTTTGGCATAGAGACGATGAAAGTCATGCGTTACATTACGGCTTTTGGAACGGTGACACCAAAAGTGTAAAGGAGGCACTGTTGAATGAAAATAAATTTTTGGCTGATATTCTTCACATATCTTCCGGTGCGAAAATACTAGATGCGGGTTGTAGTATTGGCGGGAGCGCTATTTGGCTCGCCACTCAAGAAAAATTTGAGAGCGACAAACCATATCATCGGACGCGATCGACTGCTTACTAAATTTATGAACGAACAACAAAGACCAAAAGTTGGGGTAGGCGTAATGATTCTCAAAAATGGGAAAGTTTTGCTAGGAAAACGCAAAGGTTCGCATGGTGAGGGCGAGTACGCCTTCCCGGGCGGTCATTTGGAATACATGGAATCCTTTGCGGATTGTACTCGGCGCGAAGTTCAAGAAGAATGTGGAATAGAAATTGAAAACATTCGTTTTCAATTTCTAGCAAATGTAACAAAGTACGCGCCGAAGCATTATGTCCATATCGGTTTAGTCGCCGATTGGAAAAGCGGCGAGCCAAAAGTGCTTGAGCCGGAAAAGTCAGAATCGTGGCTTTGGTATGATTTAGACAACTTACCCGATCCGATTTTTGAGATGTGCAAGTTGTCATTCCAAAGCCACAAATCTGGAAAGAATTATTTGGATGTTTCCGATTTGAAATAGCCGCCAATTTTTTCAAAAAAGAAAGCCGAAGCCCGCGCGGATTCCTCCCCAGACCCCTCCTCCGCGCGGGC
>MFHJ01000017.1 GCA_001778545.1 Candidatus Giovannonibacteria bacterium RIFCSPHIGHO2_02_43_16 | reverse complement strand
TTCCGATATCAGCTTTATTCTAGAGAGGAGCATCTTATATATTTTCTGCGGAAAAGAAACTGCTTCCCGCAAGACGCCGTCCATTCTGTATCTGACCTCGACATTGATCTCCGCGGGCTCGATATGTATGTCGGATGCATCGAGGGCGATGGCCCCCGCGATTATCATTTCCAATACTTCGGAAATCTTTCTTGACTCCTCGGTTTCTCCTATGCCCGAAAGAAGGGTTTTTAGATCGGATATTTTCTTTACTTTCGTCTGGAATTCATCAAGCCGTTTTTGGGAGACCGCGACCATAGCGGATTTGATTTCTTCGAACGCCGGAAGTTCTGCGTATCTGGAAAAAGCCTTCTCTAAACTTTTCGGCGAGACTAGAAAAATCTCAACCATAAATCTTTTGCTTTTAAGATCTTCGATTATCTGTTTTGCTTTCAGGATTTCCGGGTTGACGAGCGCCACTGATATTTTTTTGCCTACTGATTGGAAGACAACGATTTTCCCGTCACGCGCATCTTTTTCAGAAATTAGTTTTAAGGAATCGAGATCTATCGTAATTGAGGCCAGGTCCAAATAGGGAAGGCCGCGCTTTTTAGCCATTATTTGGGCCAATTCTTCCTCTTCTTTGTCCCTAAGCTCGGCAAACCTGCTTTTCCCTTTTGATTCTTCAAAGTCAGCCATAGTTACCTTATTTTACGCTTAATTTAGGCCATTTCTAGGGGATTACCGGCAGGCCTTGCATTTTTATTTTGCCTATGATATAATATAGAAAATTCACAAAAGAGGAGGACTTATGAAAAAGGGATTGTTCGTTATGGTATTAGTTGTTTTATTGGCGGTTTTTGCCTCGGAGGCGTTTGCTGGCGGGAGACACGGTCGTCGGCACGGCGGCGGAGGACATCGCGGAGGTTCCGGCACCGGAACAATTGCCACCGCGGTTATTCTCGGAGGGATTGGCGGCGTCATTCTGGATCGGACCATTTTGCGACCCGGGCCGAGTTACCCGTCGGCTTACCCACAGTATGGCTATGGCTATGGAATCCCCTCGTGCCAGGATCTTGCTACCGATATCGAGCAAGAACGGTGCGAGGCAGCTCGGCAGCGGGCATCGGATCGCGAGCGCGAGCGAATCGTTCGGGAACGTCTCCGCAACGCCGAACGGCTTGGCGAGGAGCTCGGTCGCAGTCGCTACTAAACCCGTTCTTTATCTCATCAATTCTTTATCTCACCAATTTGGAGAGCGCCCACGTAGATTTCTTCTGCGGTCGGGCGCTCTTTTCATTTTGGCTAAAACTGGGCTTGGGATAATTAGTAGTATGTCTACGATCGTGAATATACTGTATAATATAAATAAATATGCGTTACAGTAAATTAGCTGGCCAGGTGCTGTTCTTGTTGTCTTCCGGACTTTTGTTGGGTTATACGCGCCGAGGAAAGCAAAGAAGAGAATTGCTAGCCCAGTGTGATCACACTTGGAGATCTATAGACCGCAATCAGCTTTTTTATATTCTCCATACTTTGCGCCTCGGGGGATTTATAAAGAAGATAGAAAAGAATGATGAAACCAAAATAATCCTAACTCCCAAAGGAATTGTGCGCGCCCCAGTGCACAGATTGGATAATTTAAAAATATCAAAACCGAAGAGATGGGATGGAAGGTGGAGAATGGTAATTTTTGATATTCCGGAGTCTAGAAGAAAAATTCGCGATGCGTTGCGTTGGCGATTAAAAAATCTCGGCTTTAAGGAATTGCAGAGGAGCGTATTTGTCTTTCCATATCCTTGCGAGGACGAAATCAATATTTTAATTAATACTTACGGACTTCGAAGAGAAGTGCGCATATGTGAAACCTTGCTCTCTTTCGACGCCGATCTCAAGAAGGCATTTAACCTATAAAGATTATAATATATAGTATCTTTGCGATCGTGAACATACTGTTTATTTAAATTATTACTTGGTATCATCCGACTTTCTGCCGGCATTTCAGTTGTGATAGGATTCTTATATCAATGAAGCAAATTTTAAAGGCAATAACCAAAAGCGCCAGAGAAACCGAGAAATTTGCGGAAGCGTTCGCGAGAGAAGTTTTGCGCCTAAAGACCAAAAAGGCAATTTTGATCGGACTTGAAGGGGAGCTCGGCGCGGGGAAGACGACTTTCGCGAAGGGATTCGCGCGCGGGCTCGGGATCAAAGAAGAAATGAAAAGCCCGACTTTCATCTTGATGCGCGTTTTTCGTTTCCGAAGCCCGACTTCAAGGACTCCCCGAAGTCGGACTTCGGTATTTTTCCACATTGACGCCTATCGTGATCAAATCGATTTTAGGGAATTTTTGAGGAGTAATAAAAATATTTTACTTGTCGAATGGTCAAATAAAGCAAAAAAATTTCTCCCGGAAAATTATTTCAGGTTTGTTTTAAGAGATCCAACCCCGACGTTGCGTCGGGGTCGGACTTCGAGGGAGATCATCTTTTATGCCTAAAGATAAAAATAAGATGCTGGTCCTTCTCGACATGCACGCGATTCTGCACCGCTCTTTTCACGCGCTTCCGGCATTTTCGTCCCAAAAAGGCGAGCCGACGGGGGCTTTATACGGCCTTGTCACATTTTTGTTCAAAGCGATAAGGGAACTAAAACCAGATTATATCGCGGCGGGATACGATCTTCCTGAGCCGACATTCAGACACGCCGCGTATGATAAATACAAAGGGCAGCGGCCGGAACTTGCTTCGGATTTAGCGATGCAAATAAAGAGATCTTATGATATTTTGCGAGCGCTCGGAATTAAATATTTCGAGCATGCCAAATTCGAAGCGGACGATGTGATAGGAACCTTGGCTGAGAAAGCGAAATCAATTAAAGATTTGGAAATAATAGTCGCCTCGGGAGATATGGATACTTTGCAGCTGGTTCTGGGCTCTAAAATCCGAGTTTTTACTCTAAAGAAAGGAATCAATGACACTGTAATATATGACGAGGAGAAAGTGCGCGAACGATTCGGTTTCGGGCCGGAACTTCTCGCGGACTATAAAGGGCTTCGCGGAGACCCTTCGGATAATATCCCGGGAATCCCTGGTATCGGAGAAAAGGGAGCCACGGAATTGATTTTAAAATTTGGCAACCTTGAGAAAATTTTTAAGGCGATAAAGAAAAATAGGGGGGAGTTAATAAAAAAAGGCATCAAAGAGCGTACGGTTAAACTTCTCGAGGAGCATGAGGAAGAAGCGCTATTTTCGCGCGAGTTAGGCGCTATAAGAAGGGATGTTCCCATCGAATTCGAACTTGAAAAATTGAAGTGGAAGAACGGCTACGATAATAAAAAAGTAACAGATCTTTTTAAGGAGCTCGGATTTACGTCTCTCTTATCAAAACTTCCCTCCTTCACTGAAGTTTCGGAGGGTAAACCCGCTGAAATAACAGAAGAGCCAGATTCAGATTTTTTAGAAAAGGAAAATAAAATTTTTTGGCACGAATCAGAAGGCAAGATATACGCGGCATCCGGTGATGGTAAGGTTTTTGCTTTCGACGCGGATGATGAAAAAATAAAAAGCTTTCTTGAGTCAAAAAAAGACCACTATTTTTTTGACGCGAAAAAAATTATGCACGCGGTTGATTCTGCGGAATTTCCTAAAATGAAATTTGACTTGAAAATAACGGCCCAACTTTCGCGCCCGACTCTGCAGGGTCCGAGTTTGATTTCTTTGATTCATAATTTTCTCCCGAAAGAAGCTGTAAAAGAAGGCGAAACTGTGAAAGCCATCTCGTTACTCCCGAAGCTTGCTTCGGCTTTGGGAAAAGAGATTTCGGAGAAAAAACTCATGCGTGTTTGGGAAGAGATCGAATTGCCATTGATTCCAGTTATTTATGCTATGGAGAAAATAGGGATTTTAATTGATTCTGAATTTCTTAAAAAACTCTCGGCTGAAACCGAGAAAAAACTGACAGTGCTTCAGAAGAAAATTTGGGATATATGCGGTACGGAATTCAATATTAATTCTCCCAAGCAATTATCCGAGATGCTTTTTGAAAAGATGGGACTCACGGCCAAGAGATTAAAAAAGACCGGAACCGGAGCAAAATCTACCCGAGAGTCGGAACTTCTGAAATTAAAAGGGATACATCCGGTTATTACGGAGCTACTTTCCTATCGAGAACTCGCTAAACTTAAATCGACTTATCTCGACACGCTTCCCCCGATGGCAGATGCGAATGGCAGGGTGCATACGACGTACGATCAGGCAGGAACGGTTACAGGGCGCCTTTCATCGTCCGACCCGAACTTGCAGAATATCCCGATACGCTCCGAGACTGGGAGGGAAGTTCGAAAAGCATTTTTGGCGCGCCAGGGATTCGAACTCGTCGCTTTTGATTATTCTCAACTTGAATTGCGCATAGCCGCGATTCTTTCTCGTGATAAAAAAATGACCCGTGCGTTTGCCGAGGGAAAAGATATCCATACCGCAACTGCGGTAGAAATTTTTAATGTCAGAGAAAACGAAGTTACGGATAGCATGAGAAGGGAGGCCAAGGTCATTAATTTCGGAATATTATACGGCATGGGAGTTAATGCCCTTTCACAAGCGCTTGAGGTGCCGAGAGATAAAGCACAGGAATTTTGGGAAGAATATTTCCGCGATTTCGACGGGGTCTACAAATTTCTGGAAGAGACTAAAAGAAAGGCGAGAGAAAAAGGATATGTCGAGACGCTTTTTGGGCGCAGGCGCTATCTCCCGGAAATATACTCGCAAGCCGAATACATCAGAAAAGAAGCGGAGCGCATGGCGACGAACGCCCCAATACAAGGAACAGAAGCGGATATAGTCAAGATCGGCATGATTCGGACTCAGGATTTTATAGATAAAAATTTGCTCGGCAAGGCATTTCAGCTTTTGCAGATACACGACGAGCTTTTATTTGAGGTGAAAAAGAGCGATGTCGAGTTTTTTATAAAAGGTATTAAGAAAATCCTGGAAGAAATATATACAGGCGAAGTTATACTTAAGGTTGAGGCAAAAATCGGGAAGAATTGGGGAGAAATGAAAAAATATGCTATCCTAGAATGACAAGTATGAAAATTCTAATTATTGAAGACGATAAATTTTTGCGCGACCTTATGTCCCAGAAGCTCACAAAGGAAGGATTTAGCGTCAAAGAAGCTCTCGACGGGGAGGAAGGGCTTAAAATGGCCCTTGAAGAACCGCCGGACTTGGTTCTTTTGGATCTGATATTGCCGCGGGTTGATGGATTCGGTGTTTTGGAACGGATCAAAAAAGAACCCAAGCTCTCGCATCTCCCGGTTTTAATTCTCTCCAACCTCGGACAGAAAGAAGATGTCGGGCGCGCGTTGTCTATGGGCGCAGAGGATTTCTTAATAAAATCGAATTTTACGCTCGGAGAAATCGTCGAGAAGATAAAAACGATCTTGAAGAAGAAATACGTTTAATTATGCTCTACGTATTCCATGGGGAAACTTTTTGGATCAAGGAAAAGCTTTTGGAACTGAAAAAGAAGGCCGCGGAAAAAAACTACGAAGTCATTAAAATAAGGGACGATTCCCAAGTCCCTCTGAATTCATTTTTATCCCGCGATCTTTTCGGCAAAAAAACTTTTCTAATATTGGATGACATTCTTGGAATTCCCGAGCGCGCCGAGGAGGTTAAAAAGCTTGCCCAAGATTTTTCTCGCGCAGAAAATATAATTGCGATTGTCGAAAAGGATATTTCGGATTCCTGGACGAAGATATTCGGGGAAGCGGGGGCTAATATAAAAAAATTTACGAAACCTTCTTCGGCGAAGTTTTTAGCGTGGATGGGAGCAAAAGCCAAAGAGATGGGGATTAATTTGGAAAAGCGAGAAATAGATATTCTAATTTCCGAAACCGGTTCGGATCCATTTGCCATTTTAAATAAACTCGAACGCCTGTGCTTAGAGGCTAAGCCACCACTTGGTGGCTTAGCCTCTTCGAAATCGGATCGGGAACCAAATTATTTTAACTTCGCAGACGCGGTTTTTGATAAAAGAAAAACCCAGGCAATATCTATGCTGCGCTCTTATGTAAAAGACGGGCTCGGGGCCGAAGAGGCGTTTTGGAGGATTTGGTGGAAGATTAAAACTTTGCGTCAGGTTGATTCGGGAAAGAGAACGTCAAATTTGCACCCCTTTGTTCAAAAAAAAGCGATCCAAGATCTCCGAAACTTTTCTTCCTGGGAATTAAAAAAAATCTCCCGCGAACTTCTTGATTTGTTTTCTAGCGTCAGGCGGGGAGAAGATAATTTTGAGGAGGGGCTCGAAAAATTGATTATCAGGCTTTAATTCTTTTTGAGAGTCTGGATTTCTTGCGCGAAGCCGTGTTGGCCTTAAGAATTCCTTGTTTGACTGCTTTATCCAAAGCTTTTTGAACCGCCGGGAAATAATTTCTTGCTTCATCGAGCTTCTTATCTTTGAATAGTCTCGAGAACGTTTTGAGCGCTTTTGAGAGCGTGGTCTTACGGCCCAAATTTCGCTCCCTGTTTCGAAGCGATTTTCTGTGCGCTTTTTTTGCTGATTTCGTGATTGGCATTGGGTAATCTTAGGATAATTTATTTATTTACGCAAGAGTCTTTAGAATATCTCTATACTTCGCGGCTTTCTCGAATTCTAGGCTGGAAGCGGCCTCAAGCATCATTTTTTCCAAATCTTTTTTGGCTGAGAGGCGATCTTTTTTGGAAAGCTTCTCGATTTCTTTTGAAATGTCCGTCGGTTTTTTGATTTCCTCGAATATCGAAGGCCGTATTTCTTTTTTAATCTGCCTCGGCGTTATCCCGTGCTCGCGGTTGAATTTTTCCTGATATGCGCGGCGGCGTTTGGTTTCATCAATTGTAAATTTCATAGATTCCGTTATAACGTCTCCGTATAAAATCGCGCGGCCATTAATATGCCTTGCGGCGCGGCCGACGGTTTGAATTAAACTAGTTTTGTTTCGCAAAAAACCTTCCTTGTCCGCGTCCAGAATTAAAATCAAAGCGACCTCCGGCAGATCAAGTCCCTCTCTTAAAAGATTTATTCCGACCAGAACGTCATATTCTCCTTCACGGAGCCTTTTTAAAATATCCGTCCGCGCCAAAGTTTTTATTTCCGAATGCAGATATTCCGCATGGATGCCTTTTTCTTTTAAATAGTCCGAGATTTCCTCTGCCATTCTTTTGGTTAGCGTTAAAAGCAAAACGCGCTCTTTTGCCCGAACGGCTTTCAGAATTTCTTCCTCCGCGTTTTTAATCTGCTCTTCGGCCGGCCGGATTTCGATTGTGGGGTCAAGCAGTCCCGTCGGACGAATGAGTTGCTCGATGATACCCGACTTGGAAGCTGAGCTTCCAAGTGGAAGCTCAGCTTCCCTAGATCTTTCGAGTTCATAAGGCCCGGGTGTTGCTGAGACAAAGATGGCCTGCCCAATCTTTTTCTCGAACTCTTCGAATTTAAGCGGCCGGTTGTCGAGCGCGGAGGGCAGGCGGAAACCGTAATCCACGAGCGTTTGTTTTCGCGATTGGTCTCCGGCATACATTCCGCGGATTTGAGGAACTGACATATGTGATTCGTCGATAAAAAACAGAGTGTCTTTCGGAAGATAGTCGATGAGCGTATAAGGAGGAGAACCCGGTTTTCGAAATGAGAGATGTCGCGAATAGTTTTCAATGCCGTTCGCGTAGCCGGTGGTTTTGAGCATTTCCAGATCAAAGCGAGTTCTTTGTTCGAGCCGTTCCGCTTCCAGCAATTTTCCTTCTTTTTTCAGTTTTTGCAGGCGATCTTTAAGTTCTGCCTCGATATTTTTTACGGCCCGCAGAATTTTCTCTTTCGGCGTTACGAAATGTTTGGCGGGGAATATTTTATGCCGGGAAACACTCGGTGTTTTTTGGGATTTAACACCGAATGTTGGAGAAAGCAGAGAAATTTTTTCAATTTTATCTCCGAAAAATTCTATTCGCGTTATCAATTCTCCATCAGGCGAGGAGATTTCCAGAATCTCTCCTTTAACCGAAAAAGTTCCCGCGCGCCGCTCGATCTCGTTTCTTTCATATTGCAGATCAGCTAATCTCTCCAGTAATTCTTTTCGTTTGTAATTTGTTCCGGTTTTTAAGTCAAGCGACATCTTTGCGTATTCCTCGGGGTCGCCGATTCCGTAGATACAGGAGACGGAAGCCACAATTATAAAATCTCTGCGAGTAAGCGCGGACTGGGTTGCGGAGTGGCGCAGGCGGTCGATGAATTCGTTTATTTTGGCATCCTTCTCTATATATGTATCTGTCACGGGCAGATATGCCTCCGGCTGGTAATAATCGTAATATGAAACGAAATAATGGACGGCATTTTCCGGAAAAAATTCTTTGAATTCCTGATACAGTTGCGCGGCGAGAGTTTTATTATGCGAAATGATCAAAGCCGGGCGGCCGACCTCGGCAATCGTATGCGCCATAGTCAAAGTTTTTCCGGAACCGGTCACGCCAAGCAAGGTTTGGAATCTTTTTTTGGCGCGAATTCCTGCGACCAGTTTTTCGGTTGCTTGGCCTTGATCACCGGCGGGCTTCAATAAATTTATATTCGAGAATTCCATTTTGGCAAACTTACATTATAGCATAAGATTAACTTATGATTGGATATCTTTCTGGCAAGGTTATTTTGAGGGGGGAGAAGCATTTGGTTTTGGATGTCGGCGGGGTTGGATACCGTATAATGTTGAATTCCGAGACGCTCCGTAAGTTTTCCGATGGAGCGGACGCTAAAATATGGACGCATCTGCAGCAGAGAGAAGATACTATAGAACTATATGGATTTTTTACTCCCGATGAGCTCGAATTTTTTGAGACCTTAATCAGCGTTTCTGGAGTTGGGCCTCGGACGGCTTTGGGAATATTGAATGTCGCGCCAGCAGACACGCTTAAGCGTGCAATATCTTCCGGCGAGCTCGCCTATCTCACAAAAGTCTCCGGAATCGGGCGCAAGACCGCGGAGAAAATTATGATTGAGCTTCGGGAGAAATTTGGGAAAGCAACTATGGAAGGAGTAGAGCTGAAAGAAGAACAAGACGTTCTCGAAGCTCTCGAATCTCTGGGATATTCCGCGAGGGATGTCCGGGAAGCGCTTCGCAAAATTCCCGACGAGATAAAAGGAACGTCAAAGCGCGTGAAGGAAGCTTTAAAAATTTTGGGCGGCAACGGGAATGGATAGGATATTGCGCGCTATAAAGAAAACCATTCCGGAGCCGATTTTTGATTTTTTCTCGCCATTTTACCATTGGCTTCTTTCTATGTTGGCGGCGTTTATATATTGGTTTCCGGCGAGGTCGATTAAAGTCGACGGTGTTACGGGAACTTCCGGGAAAACCACGACCGTGGAATTTCTATATAGGATTTTTACGGATGCTGGGTTCAAGACCGCTTCTTTATCCGGCATCTGGTTTCGAGTTTTGGATAAGGCAGAACCGAATCTTTTAAAAATGACCATGCCCGGGAGATTTCGTGTGCACAGATTTTTGTATGAAGCGAAGAAAGCAGGCGCGGAATACGTTTTTATCGAAGTCACTTCCGAGGGAATTAAGCAATATCGCCACAAATTTATAAAA
>MFHJ01000016.1 GCA_001778545.1 Candidatus Giovannonibacteria bacterium RIFCSPHIGHO2_02_43_16 | reverse complement strand
ACTGGAAAGAGAAACTGTAAGGGCAAAGCTCGAATCGCTTTCTGAAGAAATAAGAAAAACAGAGGCCGCGGGCGAGCGCGCCAAACTCGCTGAATATTTGAATGAATTTCAAGAGACATCGCGTAAACTTAATTATTTATGGCAAGAGGCAAAATTAAAAAAATAAAATTTATAAAGAAAGCAAAGGTCGCGAGAAAGCCGAGGGCGGCTAAAGTTTCGGAAGAGTTTGCCCAATCAAAGGTTGATGGGCTTTTGGAAAAAGGAAAGGGGCGCGGATTCATAACATATTCCGAGATTTTAACTTTATTTCCGCATATCGAAGATAATATTATTTTTCTTGACGACCTGTATAGAAAATTGGAAGAGATCGGAATTTATGTCTTAGAAGGGGAAAAACTAGAGGTTAAAGAGAAAGGTTCCAAGGCGCAAGAAGAAGTTCCGGGAGAATCTAGCACGGATTCCGTGCAGATGTACTTGAGGGAAATTGGGAAAATTTCTCTCATCAGCGCGGATGAGGAAAAAGAGCTCGCCAGAAAAATCGAGAAAGGGGATCAAGAAGCGAAAAATAAGCTTGCTAAGGCGAATTTGCGCTTGGTGGTCTCAATCGCGAAAAAATATGTCGGGCGCTCCCCGAATTTGACGCTTCTCGACTTGATACAGGAAGGGAATCTTGGGCTTTTCCGGGCTGTTGAAAAATTTGATTGGAGAAAAGGATTTAAGTTTTCAACTTACGCGACTTGGTGGATCAGACAGGCGATTACAAGAGCGCTCGCGGACCAAGCGCGGACAATCCGCATCCCAGTGCATATGATCGAGACCATTTCAAAATATCAGCAGGTTGTCCGCCGGCTCACTCAGGATTTGGGGAGAGAACCATTGGCTGAAGAAATCGCGTCCGAGATGAATATTGAAGTTGATAAGATCCGCCATATACAGAAAATTTCTCAAGAGACAGTTTCTTTGGAACAGCCGGTTGGCGAGGATGATGAAGACTCCTTACTCGGAGATTTTATAGAAGACGAGAAGATATTGTCTCCTTCGCAGGAAGCCGCGCGAAGACTTTTGCGCGACCAGTTTCACGAAATTTTAAACGATCTTGCCCCAAGGGAACAGAAAATTTTGCGCCTGCGTTTCGGCTTGGATGACGGGATTTCTCATACGCTCGAAGAAGTCGGCAAAGAATTCGGCGTCACGCGCGAGCGAATCCGGCAGATTGAGGCAAAGGCCTTGATGAAAATCCGCGATCACGAGAAGGCGAAAAAACTCGAAGGGTATTAACTATTGCAACAAATCTTATTGTCTGCTATATTTATATAGAAATTTTTTATGGAGGACGTAAAGAAGATGACAAGAGCTAATTTGGAGATTCTGTCGATGGTTACCGTGTTAAAGTTTCGAAGCCCGGTTAAGACGGACCACTACAAGTCCGAGTCTTGCAATGTGTTCTGCTTGGACTGTCGTTGGTGCAATGAGCACTACGAAGAGTTTTATCGCCAAGAGGGTTATCATAACCCAGATAGAAATTATTTTGCTGGAGGCGCAAAAAAACTTGCCTCTCCGCAAAACGAAGGGGAGCGTGAATCAACGCTGGCCGACATTCTGGATTTACTTAAGCTCCATGATTGCAGGAGGGTTAATCTGGGAGTTCATGTGAATTGCGGCAAGTACGGAAAAAGGTTTGAAACTCCCGATGAGGAAATCTACTTTTTCCAGCAGGAGCTTTTGAAAGCCCGGCAGGCACTTCTGGATTACCTTCGTGGCAAAAACTGCGAGGCACAAATTCATATGTACTTGCTTGATTGGGAGGGTATGCACGAAGTGAAAGGCCCGGCGCTATAGAGCGTTCAGGGCCTTTATTTATTTGGGGGCTTTTCTACGGTTCTTTTTGCCGCTCGCTTTGTTTTCAAGTTTTTTATTGACAGAGAATCCCGTAACATATATCCTTAACCCAAAGTTCTAACTCAAAATTTGGAGGTGTTTCATGAGAGAATACGCAAAAGCCGGGGTAGATCCGAACAAAATACGCGTGTTTGAAAGAGTGATGAAGGGAATTGCACAGCGAACGCGGTATTTTCCGGAAAGTCGCAAGGTAATGGTAGATCCGAGGGCTCATTCGGCAGGTTTTCAGTACGTGGGGAGCAAAAGACATTCCTGGGGGACGACCAAAGAAGGCCTAGGAAACAAAAACTGGCTCGCCGAATGGATGTACGGATTTGGGGATAGGAAACCGCATTACTGGGAAATAGGAATCGATACCGTACTTATGGCGGCGAACGACGTCATTACTTCAGGAGCTTTGCCCGTTTTGATCATGGACGAAGTTTCGGCGGGGGATTCCGATTGGTTTTTGGACGAAGCGCGTGCGCGAGATCTGGGCGAAGGGTTCTATTCGGTGGCGAAGATGATTGGCGCAGCACTCGGAGGAGGGGAATCCGCCTCGCTCCGTTACTTGGTAAACCCTTTGCCTCCTGTGTATAGCGCTCCTGTCATGAGCGCTTCCGTAGTCGGCATCATCTGCCCGACGCAGCGAATGATTTTCGATGATGTTCGTCCGGGGGACGTAATTTTGGGCGCGTCTTCATCAGGGATGCACGCAAATGGATTCACTCTCGCGTTCAACAAAGTGCTTACCATGCCCGATGAATTTATGGGCAAACTCCCTTCTGGAAAAATCATCGGGGAAGAGCTTTTGACACCGACGAGATCCTACATCGGGCTTGTTGAAGCTCTTCTGGATGACAGTGTGCACGTGTCTGCTCTTATGCCGGGGACTGGAGACGGCGTGAGTAAAATTTGCAAATTGGGAAGATTTACCTATAGAATTCACTCATGGGTTGCCGTCAAAGAGATCTTCTTCTTTATGCGCGAAAAATTTGGTATTCCAATTAAGGACTGCCTCACGACTTTCAATTGGGGTATCGGATATTATATTTTTGTCAGAGCCGGAGGAGTTTATCGCGCGACCGAAGCAGCCCGGCGAGCAGGATTCGAGCTCATAGAGATCGGAGATGTAAGAGAGGGCGACCACCAAGTTATATTCGGTCCAGAGAATGATCTCATCTTGGAGCCGCCCAGTGAGTAGTTTTTTCGGTTAACTCGTTTAACAATGGGTCGTGTGCAAAAACATGCGACCCATTTTTAATATTTATACCTCTCATTTTGGAAGTATAGAAAATCTTTCCAGTAAGAATATAGGTCGCGGGTGGCGTAGAGGTCGCCGGCGTTGTAGCGCGCGATGTCGATAAATTTTTTCTCTTTGAAAAGCCGCCCGACGTCTTCCCCTTTGATCCCGGAATCCTTCGGGCTCTTGATGCCAAAGGAACGAGAGATGATATGAAGCCCACCGCGCCTACGTAGCGCCCCGTAGAAAGTAAGCTGGTCTTGTAGGTCAATATGTTTTGCCCCAGCGGGCTGGCTTCCCAAATAGCGATTAGCCATTAAATCTTTCGAAGGCTTTATTTTATTGATGGCCGAGCGGATCATAAGAAAGGGAACGTCGAACCCGCGCCCGTTGAAGGTTACGAATTCCGAATAATTCTTCGCCCCCGCCCAAAAACTCTCAAGCATCTCGGGCTCCGTCATCGGCTTATATTTAACCCCGCCTTCCTCGAATTCTTTCAAATTTTCGCCGGGCGCCTGAAAATATATCACGACTTTATCTTTTTCGTAATCAAGGACTCCTATCGCGGCAATCTCGCCGGTAAAAGGGGAGAATCCAAGCCCTTCTTTCAAGTCCGTTAATTCTTTCTCGTACTCTTTCTCTGATTCGGACTCCTTTTTTATCCAGCGCGTAAGAGCCTCTTTGGAAGTCTTATCTAAAGAGTCAAAATCCTCGCCAATTGTTTCAATATCAAAAATGAGGCGTGACATAGTTTTATTACCTCATAATTAATCAAAAACCGTCCCGGCGCAAGGTCGGGACGGTTTTAATAGTGACCTTTAAAATTTGTAAATTACATCGCAGACCCGCCGGTATTGCAGTTCCGGCAATTCTGCTTGTGGGTTATGACTTCCCAGATTGCGGAAAGGCCGACCAATACGTAAACGACCGTCGCTATCTGTCCAGCCCCCAAGACCATTTCGACTACATTGTAGCTGAAGGCCGTAAGGAGCCAATTTAAGCCCCCTATCACGAGCAGGGTAAAAGTAACCATATGTAAAATTTTCATATACTTAATTCTAATACTTGCCCGAAATTATTAAAGATTGAACTGTTAATTATGCAAAAAAGCCTTATTTTTAAACGTTTTTTGGTACTTGTACTGAGCTTGTCGAAGTATTGACTTTTTTATATAGATCTGCTATCATAGAAACGATATAAATTCCCGCAATATGCGGGATTTTATATTACACACATGCTTATAATTTACTTTATTCTAATGAGCTTGGCGCTCTCTTTCCCGGAAGTCGGTTATGAGGCGGGCCCTGCTTACGTTCCAGATGTTTATTTGGAGAGAAACGCGACAATTTCCGCGAACGCGCTTGCCCCAAGCGCCGGCTTGGAGGTTCCTGGGATTATGCGAAAGATCGCGGCATGCGAATCTAATGACCGCCATTTTGACGAAGGCGGGAAAGTTGTGATTGGCAAATACGATATTCATGATATCGGGCGATATCAGATCAACTTGCGCTATTGGGAAGATAAAGCGAAAAAACTTGGCTACGATCTCTATTCGGAGGATGGTAATGAGGCTTTTGCCATGTATCTGTATGGAAAGTATGGAACAGAACCATGGTCAAGGAGCCGTTGGTGCTGGTCTCGACTCTAATTTGCTGATAAAATAAGGTCCTATGCTCTTGGTAGGACTTCTAGGAGAAAAGAGATCCGGGAAAGGGACATTCGTAAATTTTCTTATGCAACGCGTCAAGCCAAAAAGCATGGGGCGCGTTCGATCGGTTGATGTTCTATATGAAACCCTCAAAATTTGGGGAATAGACGCGACCCGGATGAATTTAATTAAATTGGCTGTCGCGATGGACGGCGCGTATGGAAAGGGAACTCTTACAGAGGCTGTTAGGCAGAGAATAGCAAAAGATAACTCGGACATTGTTATCTTTGACGGGGTCCGCTGGCCTACGGATGAAAAGCTCATCCGTAGTTTTGAGAAAAATTTAATTGTGTATGTAACTGCTGGCGCCAAGACGCGCTGGCTACGCGGGCTTACGGCTGGAGAGAAAGTCGGCGAGGATAAAACCACGTTTGAGAAATTTCTAGAAGAGGAGGGGGCTAAAACAGAAGAATTTATATCGGGTATAGGTTCGCGCGCGGATTTCAAAATTGTTAACGAAGGATCACTCGAGGATTATAAAAAAGAGGTCCAAAAATTTTGCGAAAAATTTTTGTAATTAAAAACACTCCCGACGCAAGGTCGGGGGTGTTTTTTGGATAAGACTACGCGCGTTTTACGTTTTTCGCGCTTGGTCCTTTCGGAGTATCCTCTGTTTCAAAGGTAACGGCATCGCCCTCATGGAGCTCGCTCAATTGCACGTCCACAAGAGAGTTCCCGTGGAAAAACAAGTCTTTCGCGAGGCCCTCCGCGGTGATGAAACCGAAACCCTTATCAGTGATCTTTTTGATTACACCTTTCATTTCGTTTACAAATTAGTGGCTAAATATACATCAAGCAAAATCTAGAAATTCGACTATTTCGAATCATTGCTCTTTGTTAACCCAAGATAGCACATAAAACCTTATTGATCAATATCTCTAACGCGCAACAAATTCGTATGTGTAAAATCCGAGAATGGCGAGAAAGCCGAGAATGGCAATTACCCCAAGAGCAAAAAGCGCTTTCTTTGTTTGCGAGTCGCTGGCGGATTTCCCTATTAACCGAAAAACATAAAACAGCAAGACAAATAAAATAATCGTTACCCAGCTTTTAGTCACCCAGTGATGGCCAGTAAAACCTGCCAAAGTATTTTTGAACTCGGGGGAGAGTTCCGCCCCAATGGTCATTGCGACAACCGCGATGATAGTTGCGATGGCGGAGCAGGCGGATGCGTATATTGATTTTAATTTATCCATATATTTATGCGCCCCATCTCGCGGCGGCGGAAATAATAAAACCCATAAGGCCGAGGCTCAGACCAAGTCCCGCGACTATAACTGTCAGAACAATAAGCCCCTTGCGGAGTCCGAGCGACCGCAATTCATTTGCATCAAGCCGCGCTAAGAAATATATAGTAATGGAAAGCGGAATCGTAAAAAGAAAAACATGCTCCTTTACTTCCATGGCAATTGCGTGCGCCCACGGAGTGCTACCAGCTTTTATTATTGGTTTTACAAGCGGGCCGTAAAATTTAACGTAGTAATATCCGCCGATAATCCATGTGACGACAAAACCGATAAGCCCGACGAAAGCCGCAAAAACACGGCGCTTGACGGACGCGGCGTCAGAAACGACTTCGCCCAAGAGCCACAGGAACGCATCTATGCCTAAAATAGCGAACCCAAGATGTAGACCTATAAGAACAGGTTTGCTTTGCAGAATGGCGATTATATCCATAGGAGTCTATATTTAAGGATACCAATTAAGCAAAATCACTTCAATATTTGGATTTCCGGATTCCACGAGCTCTTTAAATTTTTGAATATCGCTTAATCCGTCGGGTCCTCGATAGTGATACGGATAGACTTGTTTCGGAGCGAATGCGAGAACGGCGCGGGAAGCTTCTTCGACGTCCATAGTATATGGGAGATTCATTGGGATAAGGGCGATATCAATATCTTTTAGCGCGCGCATTTCGGGAATATCCGAAGTATCCCCGGCGATATATACGCGAAAGCCGTCTCGTTCGACGACATATCCATTCCCGCGTCCTTTCGTATGAAACGAGTCAACTTTCTCCGGAATATTATACATTGGTATCGCCTCAATATTAAAACCGTTCTGTTCAATTTTTTCTCCGTTCACCATAATTTTCGCACGCGCCGCCAACGCTTCAGGCAGAATATCAACGACTGCTTTTGGAGCGATCAGCGACGCGTCTTTCGGAAGTATTGCCGCGAGAGTTTCGGCGCTGAGATGGTCCCAATGGATGTCGGTGATTAAAATCAAGGTCGGCTTCCGTTGTCCTTCAAAGGCGCTCGCTCCGCCGACGGGATCAGTATAGATAATTTCCCCGCCCCATTTGAGTATCGCTGTCGCGTGGGAAATTGGATGTATTGTTACCATAAAAATATTCTAACACAAGCCTGCCTTGCCAGCAGGCGGTTGAAAAAAAATAAAGAAAGTATAATATTACATAAATAATCAGAATAATGCTCCGGCGTAGCTCAAAGGTAGAGCGTCTCCCTGTTAAGGAGCGGGTTGCAGGTTCGAGTCCTGCCGCCGGAGCATTGGGCTGATTTTAAAAAATCGCCCCGTCTAAATTTTTATTCCCATCTTTCGGCTACTTCTGGATACAATTCGCTATAGTCGAAATAGCAGAAATCGTAATCAGTGTATTGATATAGTAATTTCTACTGGCGTTGACTTCTCGTTTCACATCTGATACACTTATGTCATAGATATGAAAAGCAAAAATAACCTTTTAGAACAGCTTAAAAACCTGCCCTATTTCAGCAAGGACACGGTTCACCAGCTCGGTGGCCAGTTGGGGCTTAAGAAAACTACGATTGATACCTACATCAGCCGCTTCTTGAAGTACAAGGAAATTTTTAAGCTAAGGAGAGAATTGTATATATCCGCGGATTTTTATAACAAAAATAAGGCCGACACATCTTACTCGCTTTATCTGGCAAATATCATCCGCAAGCCTGCATATGTAAGCTCGTGGACCGCTTTGCAGTATTACAATCTCACCACCGAATCAATACATGGCGTTACCTCAATAACCCAGAAACCGACCAGAACTTACGATACAAAAATAGGCAGTTTTTCCTATCGGTCAATTCAGAAAGAATTGTTTACGGATTTTTCTTCGGTTGAAGGAAAATTTAATTTTTTTATTGCTTCCCCGGCTAAAGCGTTGTTCGATTTGCTCTATTTCAAAACTCGTCAGTTTCGCGGCATTAAACCGGAGGACATCAAACCGCTGATTGAGGAGTTGCGAATAGATATTGATGAAATGGACAAAGGTGAGCAGGATAAATTTTATGAAATGATTAAAAAATACCTGAGCCATGAGTGAGCAGATTCTTACAACATTAAAAAGAAAGCTTGACGATCTTGCCGCCTACGGCGAGCTCGATGTCGAAACACGACGCAACGCCCTTAAAGAAGAATTGCAGTTTTATGCACTCAATTTTATCTATCATCACCCGGAATATAGCAAATGGATTATGTATGGCGGTTCTGCCCTTCGCATCATTCATGGACTTGATCGCATGTCGGTTGACTTGGATTTTGAAGTTTCCCACGCGATCACCGAGAAATTTTTAGAGGAGCTCAAGAATGAAATTGAAGAGCACTTCAAAAATACATACGGTGTTGGAGAAGATTTCTTGACAATCAAAATCACCACCGGAAGAGGATTGCTTCTGAAATTCCATGTGGGCGAAGAATTGAGCTTCGGTCACCCATCAAAACAGGTTCATATTAAAATTGATTTGAATCATTTTGTCGCCACAAAGACGGTGCATGAGCGAAGGCCGATAAATCAGGATCAGCTTTCCTTTGTGATTGTGACCTATAACATGTCCGCTCTTATGGCGAGCAAGATTGCCGCAATCTTTTTGCGTGGAACTCGTGGGGTTGGTGAAGCTCTCTACGAAGAAAAAGGGCGGGATATTTACGACTTGCTTTGGTACATGAATAAAAAAGTGGTACCGGATTTTGATTACCTCGTAGCTAAAGGTATTGATATCAAAAATCCCCGGGCTCTGTTTGATAAGCTGACGCTCCAGATGAATAAAGTAAATGACGAAAACTTAAAACAGGACCTCGCGCCGCTTTTTACAAATCGCCCGTATATCGAGAACTGGCTTA
>MFHJ01000015.1:8768-18107 GCA_001778545.1 Candidatus Giovannonibacteria bacterium RIFCSPHIGHO2_02_43_16 | reverse complement strand
CGATACATGACGGCCTTCGAGGACGCGAAATATAATATCGCGCAGGCCGGCACTAATATGGATAAGAGCGGGGTGATTTTAGACGATGAAACCGAAGGCAGGGTTAAGGGATCTCCCGGATTGATGAAAAAAGAGGAAATAGATTTTATAGAAGTTGCGCCTGAACAAGCGTTTTCAATCGCGACAACATTGATTCCCTTTCTCGCTCACGACGACGCGAATCGCGCGATGATGGGTTCGAATATGCAAAGACAAGCAGTGCCGTGCATAAAACCGCAAGCTCCTTTGGTGGGAACTGGAGTTGAAGAGCGCGCAGCGCTCGATTCCGGAAGACTTACGGTGGCGGATGAAGACGGGGTTATCTCTCACGTGGATGCTTCAAAAATTACAGTTAAGTCGTCTAAAAAGGAAACTAATTATCCTCTTGTAAATTTTCTGCGTTCAAATGATTTTACCGTCATCAATCAGCGTCCGGTAGTTGAGCTTGGCGAGGTTGTTAAAAAAGGAGAAATTCTTGCCGATACATCTTCATCTGACCACGGAGTACTCGCGCTCGGGCAGAATTTGCTTGTCGCTTTTCTTTCGTGGGGAGGAGCCAATTTCGAGGACGCAATTATTCTTTCCGAGAGATTAGTCAAAGACGATACTTTCAGCTCGATTCACATCGAAGATTTTATGGTGGATGTCCGTGATACGAAGCTCGGGCCGGAAATTACCACGCACGATATTCCGAATGTTTCCGAAGAAAAATTAAAAGATTTAGACGAGGAGGGAATTATTAGAATCGGCGCGGAGGTCCGATCCGGAGACATATTGGTCGGCAAAATTACGCCCAAGGGCGAAGTTGAACTCACTCCAGAAGAAAGGCTATTGCGCGCGATTTTTGGAGAAAAAGCCAGGGATGTTAAAGATACTTCGATGCGCGTTCCGCACGGGAAAGCGGGGAGGGTTGTCGGTATAAAGGTTTTTTCAAGAGAAAGAGGGGATAAATTGGATACGGGGGTCATAAAAAGAGTCCAAGTCGAGATCGCGCAGTTGAGAAAAATTTCCGTTGGAGACAAGCTGGCCGGACGCCATGGAAATAAGGGAGTCATTTCAAAGATTCTACCGGTTGAAGAGATGCCGTATCTCCCGGACGGCACGCCTGTAGATATAATTTTAAATCCTCTGGGAGTCGCGTCTCGAATGAATGTCGGGCAAATATTAGAAACTCACTTAGGATGGGCTGCGAAGGCGCTCGATTACCAGGCGATAACTCCGGCTCTGAATGGAGCTTCGGAAGATGAAATAAGGGGCGAATTGAAAAAAGCTGGTCTGCCCGAGCACGGAAAGATCAAGCTTTTCGACGGACGTACGGGGGAGCCTTTTGACCAGGAAGTTACGGTCGGGATGATTTATATGATGAAATTGATACATATGGTGGAAGACAAAATTCACATGAGATCGATCGGGCCTTATTCGCTTATTACTCAACAGCCTCTAGGAGGCAAGGCGCAGGGCGGGGGACAGAGATTTGGGGAAATGGAAGTCTGGGCGCTCGAGGGATACGGGGCGGCGCATACTTTGCAGGAAATGATAACGATAAAATCGGACGATGTTTTGGGCCGCGCGGCGGCTTATGACGCCATCGTCCGTGGAGAGAAATTCAAGAGCCCAAATTTGCCGGCCTCTTTCCACGTTTTGATAAATGAGCTTAAGGCGCTTGGGCTTGATGTCGATCTGAAAGGGGTTAAAGAGGAAGTTGAAAAAAATGCAAAGGTTGAGAGAGGCAGGGATGATGTGGTTATAAGAATTTAGGATTTAGTGGCTAAGCTACTAAGTTTCTTAGTAGCTTAGCCACTAAGCAAAGAAAACATGGAGACAAAAGTAACAGATTTTAAATCAATTTCAATAAAACTCGCCTCGCCCGAGAAAATTTTGGCCTGGTCGAGGGGAGAAGTGACAAAGCCCGAAACTATAAATTACAGGACGCAGAGAGCCGAGAAAGACGGTCTTTTCGACGAGCGTATTTTCGGCCCTGAGAAGGATTACGAGTGCTATTGCGGGAAATATCGCAGGATCAGGTACAAAGGGATTATTTGCGATAAATGCGGAGTCGAAGTGACTCGCTCGGTTGTGCGAAGGGAGCGAATGGGGCATATAAAACTTGCCTCTCCAGTATCTCATATTTGGTTTATGCGCGGCGTACCTTCGAGAATAGGGTTGGTTTTAAATCTCTCAATTCCTGAACTTGAACGCGTAATTTATTTCGCGGGATACGTGATTATTAAAGTTAACGATAAAGCTAAAGAAGAGGCGCTGCGAGAGCTTGAGCGCGAATTCAAATCTAAGACAAAGAAAGACGGGATGAAGGAAAAAGATAAGTCCAGCCTGAAAGAAGCGTGGGATGCCGCGAAAAAAGAACTGGACAGCATACGGATAAAGAGAGTTTTATCTGAGGTGGAATATCATAGGCTCTCTCTGCGCTGGGGAGAAGTTTTTGAAGCGGGCATCGGGGCCGAAGCATTGTTCAAGCTTTGCAAAGATGTGAATATGCCTGCCCTTAGAAAAGATCTTGAAAAAGAACTCGAGGAAACGGAAAATCCCCAGGCTAGAAAAAAAGTAATCAAAAGGCTTTCGCTAGTCAAAGCCATGGAGAGGTCCGGAACTCGTCCTGAGTGGATGTTTTTGAATATTATTCCGGTTTCTCCTCCGGCGCTTCGCCCGATGGTTCAGCTCGAAGGAGGAAGGCACGCGACTTCAGACGTAAATGATCTATATCGCAGAGTCATAAATAGAAATAACAGGCTAAAAAAACTTTTGGAGCTGAAAGCCCCCGAAGTTATAGTGCGGAACGAAAAAAGGATGCTGCAAGAAGCTGTTGACGCGCTTTTGGACAATTCAATAAGGCGCGGGCCCGGCGCGGCAACGTCACAAGCGCAAAAACGCCCATTGCGCTCGCTTGCGGACATGCTTAAAGGCAAGCAGGGCAGGTTCAGGCAGAATCTTTTGGGCAAGCGCGTTGATTATTCGGGGCGCTCTGTGATTGTTGTCGGGCCAGAATTGAAATTGCATCAATGCGGCCTTCCGAAACATATGGCGCTTGAGCTATTCAGACCTTTTGTAATAAATAAACTGATATCGGCGGATCTCGCGCATAACATAAGATCTGCGAACAGATTGATCGATGAAGCAACTTCAGATGTTTGGGCGATACTGGAGGAAGTGATCCGAGGGAAGTATGTTCTCTTGAATCGCGCGCCGACCCTGCATCGTTTAGGGATACAGGCGTTCCAGCCGGTTCTGATCGAGGGAAACGCAATTCAGATTCACCCGATGGTATGTTCTGCTTTCAATGCTGATTTTGACGGAGACCAAATGGCGGTTCACGTTCCATTGACGGAAGAAGCTCAGCGGGAAGCCGCGGATATCATGGCGGCGACAAAGAATCTTCTGAAACCTGGCACCGCCGATCCGACTGTAACGCCTTCGCAGGATATGGTTATTGGGTGCTACTGGCTCACAAAATTACGATCTAACGTAAAAGGAGAGGGTAGAATTTTTTCTAATCCCAACGAAGCGATTTTGGCTTATGACTATGACATTTTGGATTTAAAAGCAAAGATAAAAGTCCGCGCAACGCTGACTCCAAAATACAAAAAATTTGAGGGCGGTATTTTTGAGACGTCAGTCGGCAGGCTTTTGTTTAATTCCGTTCTGCCGAACGATTTCGAATACATGAACGAAGATATTAAGAAGAAAACTTTGGAACGAATCGTCGCTAAATTAATCGTTGATTACGGAGTCGACAAGGTGCCGCCCATTTTGGATAAGATCAAGTCTTTCGGGTTTAAGTACGCGACTGTATCCGGAATTTCTTGGGGAATGGACGATCTGAAAGTTCCAGAACAAAAAGGAGCGATATTGAAAGAAGCTCAAATAGAAGCAAAGAAAGTAGACGATCAATATAACGAAGGCTTGCTTACTGATGAAGAGAGGTATGACAAAGTCATCTCAATATGGGCGGAGGTGAAAAGGAAGGTTGATGAAGTTGTGCCTACGGTTTTGGACGAAGAGGGGCCGATACATTTGATGGTATCCTCCGCGGCGCGTGGAACTTGGACGCAAGTGACGCAAATGACCGGGATGAAGGGACTTGTCAGGAATCCAGCTGGGCGCACAATTGAGCTTCCAATTCTGTCTTCGTATAAAGAAGGTCTTAATGTTTTAGAGTATTTTATCTCAACCCATGGCGCCAGAAAAGGGACGGCGGATACGGCGCTTAAGACAGCGCACGCGGGCTATCTTACGCGCCGCCTTGTTGATGTCGCCCAGGAACTAATTGTCCGCGAAGAGGATTGCAAAGATTCAACCGGACTCAAGATATTTCGCAAGAATATAGAAGAATACGGTAAATCGTTTAACGCCAGGATTTTCGGAAGAGTTTTGGTGCAGGACGCGAAAGGAGCGAGCGGAAAAACGATCTTCAAGAAAGGGCACTTATTGACGCACGAGGACGCGGACCTGCTCGATAAATCCGGAATTGAAAGCGTAACCTTGCGCTCGCCGATTTCTTGCCAGACGCTCCGAGGAATTTGCCAGACATGCTATGGATACGATCTTGGTTCGAACGCGATTGTGAAGATGGGAGAGGCAGTTGGCATTGTTGCCGCGCAGGCAATAGGCGAACCTGGCACCCAGCTTACTATGAGGACTTTCCATGTCGGAGGAGTTGCCGGAGCCTCGGACATAACAATGGGCTTGCCGAGAATTGAGGAAATTTTCGAACTGCGCTTGCCCAAAAATGCGGCGGTTCTTTCGGACGTTGACGGAACCGTTATTGAGATAGTAGATAACGGCAGGGAGAAGACAGTTAAGATATTAGTTGACGAAAAAAATAAAAAGAAAAGCGAAGAGATCAAGGAATTTGTAACTCCATTTGGGAGATCGCTTTTGGTACAGAAGGGAAGCGAAGTTAAAAAAGGACAGGCCCTATCCGAAGGCCCGATCGATATTAAGGAACTTTTTGGTTTTTCCGGCACATCCGCGGCTCAAAATTATATCATTAGCGAAGTCGGCAGGATTTATTCCCTGCAAGGAGCTTCTATAAACGATAAGCACGTGGAAGTCATCGTCTCGCAAATGTTCTCTCGAATTAGGGTTAAAGAATCAGGCGATACAAAATTTGCGGTTGGAGATATCATTGAGAAAAGCGAATTGATTGAAGAGAACAAAATAGTTTCGGCTAAAAATGGAAAAGGCGCTGAAGGATCGGGAATTGTGTTGGGAATTACAAAAACCGCGCTTTCAACTTCGAGTTTCCTCGCCGCCGCTTCCTTTCAAGAAACGACCCGCGTCCTAATATCTGCATCACTCGAAGGAAAAGAAGACAAACTCCACGGCCTCAAGGAAAATGTCATCATTGGGCGCCTGATTCCGGCAGGAACTGGATACAGAAAAGACTATGAGATCAAGGATGAAAAAGAAGTAGAGGAAGAATATTACCGCGAAAGAAGAGAAACCCGAACACGCTCAAGATACTAAAAAATAAGGGCTTTTTGTGTTGTTGACTTTTGACGCTATTATAGGTATAATGCGAAAGTGGCGGTCTTGCGAGATGAATTTGAAATCAGGGCCAGGGCCCTGATGGCACGCCATCAAAACCGGAAGTGCGATTGACCGTCTCGATTTATCGAGGCAGGGAAGGAGGTAGCATGCAAAAAGCGCTTCTGGCTGGGGGCGTTTTGGTTGAGGCCGTCGTGGCTTATCTGGCCTTAGAGCTGAAGCAGTTAGCCACGATTACCGGACGTTTTGACTATCATTCAGCGATCGCGCTGGCTCTCTGCGCGGTAGCAGGATTAGTCATTATAGTCATTGGCAAAAGAGCGTAAAAACCCGTCGGGGGAGTTGGTGAAGCAAAATTCATCAACTCCTCCGACACAAAACTTCAACCAAGTTCTTAAAAGGATTTAAGGGTTTAGTTGAGGGGTTGTTGCTTAACAAAAACAAAACTTTAACCAAAACCTGAAAGGAAGGTATCTGATGAGTGAAATTGTTTTACCAAACGGTTATTCTGGAGCAATTCTAATCCCGAGGGGTAGGCCAACTTTTCTGGGCACAGCTTGGGGTGTTAAAAAGAGGTCAAAAGCGCTCGAAGTTCTTAAAAAAAGCAATCCTTTCGGATTAACTCAGGAGGACTTGGCGCGTTTGGCGTTGCGGAAACTCCTCCGTGCTGATAAGGTCAAGGGCGACCTTACGTGGGATGAGGTGCTAAGGTGGGCGGAAAAATATTTCCAGCGGACGAAAGAAGATGCTTACAATTTTATTGGGGGGAGCTTCGATCCTATCGACTTCTCTAAGGCAAGGGCTGACGGACGACCGAATGCGTTTGCTCGGCGATGCCTTTACCGGGAGCTCGACGAAGAGTTTTTCAAGGAAGGCAGTAATCCCCAATTTTCACTCGAGTATCTTTTTACGCTGATCAGGAAAAGTTTCGGAGAAGGCGGGGGTAGATACGAGGAGAACTTTTATCTCCTCCATTTCGCAGGTGAGCTTAAGGAAGATGGTTGCCCGGATGAGACGGATGCGCCGGAGATTATTCCAATGACCTCCCTCTATCCCGAGAAGTTCGCCAAGAAGTCCGCCTTCGTTTTGAGGATGTTTCTTCGAAATATGGTTGAGGAGCGCAAGCTCCGCGAATATGAGGCGCCCCTGCGACATATTTCTCGGGTTTTTGGGGAATCTCTCCAGGGGTTTAAGTTCGAAATTAGAAATAAAGAAAGTGCCCTAGACATCTCGGCTGAGCCTCAAACTTGGGAAGCTCTTGCACAGGCGAAGGACTTTGTCCCTATGCAAAAATAAGGAGGCGATAACCAGCCGAGGAGATTGCTCCGCAATCTCCTCGGTATTTTTTTAATTTTTTGCTATAATATCCACATCATTTGTGGCAAAGAAAAAAGATAAAAATAAAAACGGTAAGTCCAAATGGCATGAAGGAATAGGGCGCGAAACAAAGCAATCCATCTTCGCGGTTTTTTCTTTCGCGGCGGCGTTTTTGCTAACACTGGCGGCCTTCGGGAAGGCAGGGCTTGTCGGGAACGGGCTTCAGAGCTTATTTGAAATTCTTTTCGGGAAAGCGTTTTTCTTGGTGCCATTGGTCTTTCTTTTTGGAGGATTTTCATTTCTTTTCGCCTTCCGCAGGAATTTTGTATGGGCGACGACAATCGGAGCCGTATTATTTTTGATATCGACTTTAGGCATTGCGGATCTTGCATTCAGGGATATGGCTGCGGGATACGTTGGGTTCGGGGCAAGCTACCTCTTTTTAAAACTTTTTGATTTTTGGGCGGCTTTAATTATTCTTCTAGCTCTCGATATCGTGGGACTTTTTATAATGATGAATTTTCACATCCCTGGTTTATTTAAAAAAGATGAGGCTGAAGCAGAAGATGATGAACCCGCCGAAAGACAAAGGCCAGTCCCCGTAGTCAGGGAAGAGTTAACGCCAATCGCGGTTTATAATCCGGTCGTTAAAGAACCAGAAGCGAAACCGGCTCCAGCTGATGAATTCGGAGTTTTATCCCTAAAAACAAAAAGGTCAAAAGGGCTTCGCGAAATGTTCGGCCTCTTGCCGCCCCTGGAGCTTCTTGAAGATGACCGCGGAACTCCTTCATCGGGGGATATCAAAGCAAATTCGAATATTATAAAGCGCACCCTGCAGAATTTCGGCATCGAGGTTGAGATGATGGAAGTAAACGTCGGCCCCTCGGTTACGCAATATACCCTTAAACCGGCGGAGGGGATGAAGCTTTCCAAAATTACCGGACTGCAAAATGACCTCGCCTTGGCGCTCGCCGCGCACCCCTTGAGGATTGAAGCGCCGATCCCCGGGAGGTCTCTCGTCGGGATCGAAATTCCAAATAGGTCCATCGCCTTAGTCGGGCTCCGATCTCTTTTGGGGTCGGAGGAATTTCAAAAGTCAGATAGGCCGCTCTTGTTCGCGCTCGGGCGCGATGTCTCGGGCAAGGCTGTTTACGCCGATCTCGCTAAGATGCCGCATTTATTGATCGCGGGCGCCACAGGGGCCGGCAAATCCGTCCAGATACATTCGTTTATCATGAGCCTTCTTTACAGAAATACTCCGGAATTTTTAAGGCTGATCGTTGTCGATCCGAAAAGAGTTGAACTTTCTATTTATTCGAAAATCCCGCACCTGATGTTTCCCCCAATCCATGACGCGAAAAAGACGATTTTGTCTTTGCGATGGGCGGGAAAGGAAATGGAGCGGAGATACGAGATCTTATCCCAGAGCGGAGTGCGTGATATAAGTTCCTATCACGCGAATATCCTCTCGAAAGATAAAGAAGCGGAGACGATGCCGTACTTGCTGATAATTGTCGATGAATTGGCGGATATAATGGCAACTTACCCGAGGGAACTTGAAGCCTCGATCATTCGTCTTGCGCAGATGTCGCGCGCGGTTGGAATACATTTAGTGCTTTCAACTCAGAGGCCTTCGGTTGAAGTTATTACCGGTCTAATTAAGGCGAATATAACTTCGAGAATCGCCTTCGCGGTTGCCTCGCAGATAGATTCGCGGACGATTTTGGACACTTCCGGCGCGGATAAACTTCTTGGGAACGGGGATATGCTTTTTCTCGCCGGGGATGTAGGCAAACCTAAACGAATACAAGGGGCGTTCGTTTCGGAGAAAGAAGTTAAGAAAGTTACCGGCTGGATTGAAGAGCACGTGGAAGACATCGGAGAAGTTATCACGGAAATTTCCGGGGATATTCCAAATGGAAATGGAATTTCTTCAGATGCGTCCGGTGCGCGTCATATCAATCTTGACGGGGAGATAGAGGACGACGAGGACGAGGAATTATTTGAACGCGCAAGGCAGATCGCGATTGAATCCGGCAGTATTTCCACTTCGCACCTTCAGCGCAGATTAAAATTGGGATACGCGAGAGCTGCTCGAATTGTGGATTTGCTTGAAGAGCGCGGAGTCGTCGGGCCAAAGGACGGTTCGAAGGCGAGGGAAGTATTAATCGCGAGGGAAGATTTCACGCCAAGCCACGAGCCGAAGCCCGAACCAAAACCCGAAGATTTTTACGAGAGTTTTTAGATGAGAATTTCAAACAAAAAGCTTTTGATTGGTTTTGTCGGGGTTTTAGTTTTATTTTACGGCCTCTGGCAGGCGAGAGATTTTTTAAGAGGGCCTCGCGTTTATATCGAAAGCCCAGAGCAAGGGGGAGTTTTTGATAAAAATCCCATGGTAGTCAAAGGGCAAGCTTTCGACATCATAAAATTTACGTTAAATGGCCGAACTATTTTTACCGATGAGAACGGAAATTTCCG
>MFHJ01000015.1:0-8761 GCA_001778545.1 Candidatus Giovannonibacteria bacterium RIFCSPHIGHO2_02_43_16 | reverse complement strand
CGGAAATTTCCGCGAGGAAATTCTGCTTGCCAAAGGGGTGAACGATATAGAAATTTACGCGGAGGATAAATTCGGGCACGAAAAAAGGATTTTGCGAACAGTTTTGTTGAGATAATTTTGAATGGTATATTCCTGAAATAATTTGCATAGATTTTGGCTTGCGCCACATCAAGTTAATTTGCTATCGCTTATTGATTGGATATCATTAATAATATAATTTATGATATAAGATGCGATATTATGCGTAAAATAGATTCATGGGGGCCGGTCGCGCAGAAAATACTGCTTCTTCTTTTGGGAGGCGTTGCATTGGGTTTGGCGCGCTCGCCGCGCCAATATTTTTACATCATCAAAAACATAAAAAAAGATTGGCGGACTATCGAGAAAAGAAAATTATACTACTCGCTTAATAAACTTCGCAAAGAGAAATATATAGAGATAAAGAATAGCCGTGACGGGTCCGCAATGGCCGTGCTTACCGAAAAAGGAAGAAATAAAGCTCTCGCGTATAGCATTGATGAAATGATGATTCCTCCAATGGCCCGATGGGATAAGAAATGGCGCATTATTCTTTTTGATATTCCAGAAAAACATAAAAAGGCGAGAAATGCTTTAGCGGCAGTTTTAAAGAGAATGGGATGGTACCAATTTCAAAAGAGTGTATTTGTCCATCCGTTTGAATGCGAAAATGAAATCAATTTTGTTGTCCGCTTTTTCAACATTGAGCCATATGTGAGTTTAATTAAAACAGAGGACATAGATAGGGAGACGGAGTTGCGCGCTCATTTCAAATCGTTGATGTTGAATTAATTTGCGATCGCTTATTGATTGGATTCGGTTTAGTGGTGGAGAATCGCTTTTGCACTTTTTTATTGATCGGTATAATGGAAGGATATGAAAAAATCTGAAGCTATAAGCGAGAAAAAGTCGGGGGTGGAAGGTGCCTTGCGGGAAATACAGGCGAAATACGGGGAAGGGGCGATTATGAAGCTCGGAGACGCCAGAAAAGTGGACGTGGATGTTATTCCGACGGGGTCGCTCGCTGTTGATATGGCGCTTGGGGTGGGAGGAGTCCCGCGAGGAAGAGTTATTGAAATTTACGGGCCGGAATCTTCCGGAAAGACGACGCTTGCTTTGCACATAGTTGCAAACGCGCAGAAGACTGGCGGGCTTTGCGCTTATGTGGATGCCGAGCACGCGCTGGACCCGGAGTACGCGAAGAAAATAGGAGTCAAGATTAATGATCTTTTGATTTCCCAGCCGGATACGGGGGAGCAGGCGCTTGAGATTGTAGAAAGTTTAGTTCGCTCCGGTTCCATCGATGTGATAGTAATTGATTCTGTCGCGGCACTAACCCCGCAGGCGGAGATCGAGGGAGAAATGGGGCAGTCGCATATGGGGCTCCAGGCGCGATTGATGTCGCAGGCATTGAGAAAATTGACCGCGATTATCGCGAAATCAAGAACTGTCGTAATTTTCATAAACCAAATTCGCATGAAGATCGGAGTGGTTTTTGGAAACCCCGAGACAACGACCGGTGGCAACGCGCTTAAATTCTACGCCTCGGTTAGAATCGAAGTCAGGCGCGCCGCGCAGCTGAAGAAGGGGGAGGATATTATTGGAAACAGAACGAACGTCAAAATCGTGAAAAATAAAGTCGCCCCGCCTTTCAGGCGCGCGGAATTCGACATAATGTATAACGAGGGGATTTCCTACGAAGGCGACCTGATTAATCTCGGACTTAAATATGAACTGATAAAAAAATCCGGCGCGTCTCTTTCTTTTGGAGAAATCAGGTTGGGGCAAGGATTCGAAAACGCTAAAGAATTTTTGAGGCAGAATCCTAAAGCCGCGGCCGAACTAGTTAAGAGTATAAAAGAAAAAGCAAAAGGCTAATCTGAAACCCGCTCTTATAATTCTAATAATCTTTATTATTATCGGCAGTTTTATTTATTTTAAAAAAATGGAAGCGCCTCTGAGAACCGATGAGGAGATAAAGTCAATTCATGTTAATGGCAAGAAAATTTCCGTTAGAATCGCGGATACGGCCGAAGAACGCGAGCGCGGGCTTACCGGCATTACGAAAATTGAAGGATATGATGGCATGCTCTTTATTTTTGGGAACGATGACGACGTTTCTTTTTGGAATAAAGAGACGCCTTTGGATTTGGATTTAGTTTGGATAAAAGATAAGCGCGTTCTTGGCGTTGATTTTCTTCCCAGCGAGCCAAGAAATGGCCTCAAAATCGTTCCATCGCCGGGCGCGGTTGATATGGTGCTTGAACTCCCGCGAGGGCGGGCGGATGAATTGAGTATTATGTCAGGAGCTTTAGTTTCGCTTCCCCTTGAATTAGAATTAAAATAAGGTGAGATTTTTTAGGCTACTTATTTTTATAGGCGCGGCGCTAATTTCGTTGTTTTTCATATCTCGCGCATCTGCCCCAATCGAATACATATCCGACCGCTTTAGGGGAAAGCCGGAAGAAAAAAAAGAAGAAATTCGCAAGGTTGAGCATTTGCCAACTCCGAATGCCGTGAAAGGAATTTATATGACAAGCTGGGTTTCGGGCACTAAAGACTGGAGAGCCGATATGGTTGACTTTATTGATAAAACAGAAATAAATTCTATCGTTATCGATGTGAAGGATTATTCTGGGCGCGTTTCTTTTGATACGGGCGACGAGAAAATTAAGGAAATCGGTTCCGAGGAGATTCGAGTTAATGACCTTCCTGAATTTATCGAGAAGCTTCACCAAAAAGGCATTTATACAATTGCCAGGATAACTGTTTTTCAAGACCCGTTTTACGCAAAGAAATATCCGGCAAGCGCGGTTAAAACAAAAAGCGGCGGAATATGGAGAGATAAAAAAGGGCTTTCATATGTCGATCCGTCCGCGCAAGATTTTTGGGATTACATCGTTTTCTTGTCGCGCGCCTCGGAGAAAATCGGTTTTGATGAGCTTAATTACGATTATATCCGCTTCCCTTCGGACGGGAACATGTCCGACGCGGTTTTCTCTCTTTCGAGAGATAAGAATAAGGCAGACGTTCTTGATTCATTTTTTTCTTATTTAAGGTCACGGCTGAAAGAGGGCAAAGACCAGATTTCGATCCCGTTGTCCGCGGATATTTTCGGAATGACGACTAATAACACAGACGATTTGGGAATAGGGCAGATTCTTGAAAGAATAGACAAACATTTCGATTATATCGCTCCAATGGTTTATCCTTCCCACTATCCGCCAACCTTCCACGGCTTTAAAAATCCCGCGGAGCATCCATATGAGATTATTAAATTCGCGATGTCGAGAGCGGTTTATCGCCTTTCCGCGCCGACATCAACCCCTGCCAAACTCCGCCCGTGGATACAGGATTTTGATCTGGGCGCGAAATACGATGCGCCTATGGTCCGCGCTCAAAAAAATGCGATTTATGACTCCGGACTCTCGAGCTGGCTTTCATGGGATCCGGCTAACAAATATACGAGGGGAGCTTATGATTTAGAATAGATGATTATTTTCTCTTCAGTTCTAATCGGAATACTTCTAGTCTTTTTAGCAAAGAGCTATATTGATTTAGCGCGCCAGATTAAACTTTTTCGCGCGGAGAAACAAAATAGAGAAGCAATTCTGGCGTCGCTTTCAGACGGGATTTTGCAGTACGGGGCGGATAAAAAAGTTATTTTTATGAATCCGAAGGCGGAGGAATATTTTGGCGTCCGGCAAAAAGACATCTCTGATTTAAAAATCGTTCCGGATCTATGGGACGACAAGCCGATATACCGCGCCTTGGTTGAGATAATCTATCCGGAGCTAGCGCCATTTACTCTCTCAAGAGGGGGCGAGAGTTTTTTGTCCGAAAAAGGAACGGAGATACATACTTCCCGCCCAGAATTGCGGCTTTTTGTCCTAAGCAAAGAGATTAAGAATGCGTCAGGCGAAGTCGCTGGATACGTGAAGATAATGCGCGATATAAGCCACGACGCGCTTATATCGAAGATTAAGTCCGAATTCGTCTCTGTGGCCGCGCACCAGCTTAGAACGCCTCTAGCGGCCCTTAAATGGACGATAAAGCTCTTTTTAGACGGGGATATGGGAAAACTGGAGCCAAAGCAACTGGAGTTTTTAGGCCGCGGTTTTGAGACGACCGAGCGCATGGTCAAGCTTGTGAACGACCTGCTCGACGCCGCGCGGATTGAAGAAGGACGATTTGGATATGAGTTTAAAGAGATGGATTATCTTGATTTCATAAAAAAACTGATCAAGAATTACGAGCTTACCTCCAAAGAAAAGAAAATCGGCGTTATCCTGCTCCCCATTAGGGATTTGATCTCCCCAATTTACGCGGACGAGGAAAGACTTTCTCTTGCGATTTCAAATTTGATAGAAAACGCCCTTCGCTACACGAGTATGGGCGGGAAAATAGATATAGGCATTTCTCTGGAAAAAGATTATGCGAAAACTGTTATTTCGGATACTGGGATAGGAATTCCCAAAGAAGAACAGAAAAGAGTTTTTTCAAAATTCTTCCGCGCCTCAAACGCGATTCGACTCGAGACGGAAGGAACCGGGCTTGGCCTTTTCATCGTCAGGAATATTATAAAACGCCACGGCGGCGAAATTAGTTTTGTTTCCGAGGAAGGAAAGGGCACGATATTCACGGTCTTGCTCCCGCTCAAGCGCGAACTCATTCCGAAAAAAGAGAGCCCGGCCGTCCAGGAATTTTTAGAAGGGGTTTAGAATGAGTTTACAACTTTTAATTTATGCGTTATCATAAAGTTGTCAACTATCTTTTATGGATTTGAAGAAAATAATATTGAGCAAACTCAAAAAGCGTAAGGAAATCCGTGCGGCGGACATAATCAAACGCACGGGTTTTTCCCGCGCCTACGTTGACAGGTTTTTTAAAATTTTACAGGAGGAAGGGGAGATAGCTTTAGTGGGGAAAGCTAATAGGGCGAGATATGTTTATTCAGGAAAGCAGTTTTTGTTGAGGGCGAAGAAAGGGATCAGGAACACCCGCATCATTTTATCCAATAAAAATCTTTCCGAAGATATTATTCTGGAACAGATAAAAAGAGATACGGGAATATTCATCGATATACGGAAAAATGTCGCGGAAATAGCCGATTATGCTTTTCTTGAAATGCTCAATAATGCAATCGAACATTCCAGGTCCCGCAAAATAGAAGTATCGCTGAATAGAAATTCTCGGCTTATGAAATTTGAAATTTTTGATGCCGGGATAGGAATTTTCAGGAATGTCATGCGAAAAAGGCGCCTGAAAAGCGAATTAGAAGCCATTCAGGATTTAATAAAGGGCAAGCAGACTACCATGCCCCGCGCCCATAGCGGAGAGGGCATATTTTTTACCTCTAAAGCCGTAGATACGCTGATATTCCAAAGTTCTAACAAGAAATTAATATTCAACAATATCATCGGTGATATCTTTGTTCAAGATACGAAAAGAATAAAAGGCACGAAGGTTATTTTTACCATTGGTTTAAAGTCAAAACGCGATTTAGCAAAAATTTTTAGGGAATTCTCTGACAGGTCTTTTGAATTTAATAAAACTAATGTTACCGTCAAGCTTTTCAAAATGGATACGGAATATATATCACGATTCAGGGTGTGGAAATCGCATCACAAGAGCGCCTCGGTTGAATACAAAAACGCAGATGAGAATATAACTTTTATGATTAAAAGGGCCCAACGATGAAATACGCGAAAGCCCGGTGGTGAGGAATTTTTGGAGGGGGTTTAGATGAGAGAGCGACTTTTAATTAAGAATATGTTATAATAAATTCATGCACAATTGGTCAATTGATAAAAATTTATCCAAAAGGCGACTCCCGGAAATGTTTCGACCGCTTTTGTGGTCGTTGAGATGGGAAGATATAGACATTGATGAAGATAAAGAAGATATTATAGTAAATGCGGTGAATGAAGGAACTCTTAAACATTGGCGTTGGATTATCAAAATGTACGGCGAAGAAAAGATAAGAGGAGTGCTCAAGCGCCGCCTCGCTTCGGAATTCTATCCCGAGTCGCGAAACTTAGCAAAAGTTATCTTTTCGGTGCCTCAATTCCGCCATGCACGAAGAAGCTCTCACTAAAAAAGCGGCAGAGTTATTCCCGCTTTTCAGAAAGTTCAAAAGATTTTATCTGGTCGGCGGCACGGCGTTAGCGCTTCAGATTGGGCATCGCATCTCGGTTGATTTTGATTTTTTTACTTCTGAAAAACTGTCTTCAACACTCTTGCAACAGGTAAAACGGATATTTTCTGGGCATACTCTTTCTGTTACCTATCGCGCTCCCGAACAGCTGAATGTACTGATTGATAATGTGAAGACAACATTCTTTCGCTATCCATATCCCGTTGTTGATCAGCATATAAAATATAAGATGGTACAAATTGCAACGGTGCGGGAAATCGCAGCGATGAAAGCGCTTGCTGTAGGCAAGAGGTTGGCATACAAAGATTATGTTGATTGGTATTTCCTGCTTAATGAGGAACACGTTGATTTGAGGGAAGTTATCGCTAGCGCAAAGAAAAAGTTTGAAGATGATTTCAATGACCGTCTATTTTTGGGACAGCTCGTCTCGCTGGAAGATATCTCCACGCAAAAAATAGATTTCCTGCGCGAAGAAATTAGCCGCAACACCATCGCCGCTTTTCTCAAAAGAACGGTCCGTCAGTTCAAATTGTAGAAAAAATTAGCCGAGTTCAGCGTGGCGGAGAGATAGTGCTTTGCCGCGGAGGAATTTTTAGAGGGGGGGTTTAGAGGCGACCAGTTCTAGAATATATCTGATTTCAGCTCTTGAGCCTTTTCGCTGAAAAATGTTTTTAGTTCCTCGACCGTAAGTCGCTTTATCATTTTCGGCAATCCCTCGACTCTTTTTACTTTTGCAAGCTCGCCGCCCAAAAATATTGGATCGATCTTTATGCCGAATTTATTTTCAGCATCTTTCCATATTAATTTTAGTTGCGTTCCTTTCATTAAAAAATAAAGATCTACGAAATCTTTTGGATCAAAACGATCAAGGAGAGCCATTAGTTTTCCAGCGGCTATGTCTCTTATGCTGGCTATTTTGACACCGTCAATAATTTTATGCCCTTCCAAATTCGGGAATGGATAGTAAGTGAATTCTATTTTTAACTCTTCTTGGGCTTCACCCCTTTTGAGAGAAAAGAAAAATTGATTTCTGTCGTAGAGGCGCGTATATAATATTTCCTTGGCTTCTAAAATATTTTTTAGCTTCTCGGAAAAAGCGTGCAGAAAAACTAGATCGGGTTTTTCTGGAGAGAAAAAATCTAGATCATCTGACAATCTATGCCGAAGGTAATACGCCGCTAGCGCGGTGCCTCCGGAAAGATAGAAAGAGGCGAGTTCCGGCGTACTCGAAATATGTGTGATTGCGTCTTTTTGCTTTTGGGTTAAAACCTCTTCTCCCATAAAAGTAATTCGAGAAATGTCCTTCTGTTTTCTGGTATGCGTATATCTTTTAAATGCTTTTCCAATAGATCACGGTCGAGGCGTTTTCCTTTTAGGCCATAGTTAATAAGACGCTCAAGTTTCCATTTCTTGTCTTTTTCCTGCTTTTTGTATTCAGTTTCGGTGTAATCCCAAGTCATTATACGTCAAATTTTAACAGAAAAGAGCTTATAATTCAAAAAATAGAAATTTATAATAGTTCCATGAAATCACCTCGCCGAGGAATTTTTTTTGGGGGGGGTTTAAGAAAGCAAATAACTAAACTTTAACGGCATAAATTTCGTTAGCGTATGTGGGGACAAAGAGGATTTTTGATTCAAGATCGTAAGCTGGCCTATTTGTTATTCGTTCCGTTGTTCGAAATATGCTCAAAAGTTTTCCGGAGCTTGCTTCAATCTCGTATATTGCTCCGTCTGTAGCTCCTACCCAAATGGATTGTTCTACGATTAATGGGGTAGTCATGGCGCGTCCGCCGCATTGATAATCCCAATTCAATCCTTTCGTATCTAAATTTATTGAATAAATCTTCTTGTCTAAAGATGAGACAATTACATTATTTTCATATATCACTGGCGTTGAATAAATTGCGGCCAAAGTTTTAAATTTATAAAAAAGCTCTCCGGATGATAGATTAAGCATATAAATATATCCGTCAAAAGCGCCAAAGATTAATAACTTTCTTTTATCGTCGATGCAGAGAGACGCTTTAATTTCTCCTCCAGCCTGAAATTCCCAAAGGAGTTTTCCGTCTCTAGCGTTAAATAAGTAAACTTTGCAATCATTGCTTCCGATGGCTACAACTTTGTTTTTTTCATCGTAAACGGGAGATGAGTGGGTTAATTCCGGCATCGTGAAATCCCATTTTTTCTCTCCAGTTTTGAGATCAAGTGCCGCTATCCCTCCGCGTTTTCTCCAAAGTCCGAACTCAAGGCCGATAAACATTAGACCAAGATCTGGCGCAACGGCGGGCGAAGAGCCAACCCAATCCGTCTCCATAAAAATCCAGTTTACTTTTCCGGTATTCTTGTCTAAGGCGTAAACATTTCCATCATACGAACCAAAGTATACGAAATTATTCCAAAGAGCAGGGGAGGAAAAGATGCTTTTTCCTTTGGCGTGCCAACCGACCTTATATTTCCAGACAGGAGAGCCGTCCTTTTTATCTATCGCCCAAAAATAACCGGAATCGCTGCCGAAATATAGTTTTTGGCCGTCGATAACCGGAGCGGATTTTGGGACTCTGTAAAAGTAGTTTGGATTTGGGCT
>MFHJ01000014.1 GCA_001778545.1 Candidatus Giovannonibacteria bacterium RIFCSPHIGHO2_02_43_16 | reverse complement strand
TGAAAGATTTATCCGCCAATATTTTCTCGATCTCTAAAAGCGTATTCCCGGACTCCGGATCTTCCATGACAAGCAGAGCCGCGTTCCTGAAATACTGCTCGAACATTGGTCCGCCGGCAGTGGCCATATTAAATAGTTTGTTAAAAATATCCAAAAGCTCGTTTACGATCAAAGTTTTATGCTCCGGAAATCTCGGATCGTATTCGAGCATGTTTAATCCCATCGGATACGCAGTGTCCCCTGGATCGAAATAAATTACGTCCTCCGCCCGCTCTCTCGGAATAAGCTCAAGAATTTTTTCAATAAGCTCGCCGTGCGGGTCTATAACCGCGACACCCTCGCCGTTCTTGATATCCTGCGCAATCATATTTTGAAGCAAAACAGATTTACCTGTGCCCGTCTGCCCGATCGTATAGAAGTGCCTTCGCCTGTCATCTTTTTTGATCCTGACCTCTTTTTCTTCTCCGCGAAAAGAACTTTTGCCGATCAAAATTCCTTCTTTCGGCAAATTTACAGGCGGGGTCGCCTCGCGGGATTTTAGCATTCTCACTTGCGGGGCCGCTTTTTTGGAATATGGGAAGTGGAATATCGAAGATATTTCCTCAACATTCAACGGGATAGCCGCTCCAGAATCAAAAAACCTAAAAGAAAATTTCTCCGCGAGATCTTGCAAATTTTTTCCGAACATATTCTGTATCTTAAAAGAATTCGCCTCGGGATTTGAAAACTGGTAGAAACTCGCTTCAAACTCTTTGAGTATCCTGTCGACTTCTTCCTTAACTCCCGCGGAAACTATCAGACGGATATTCGCATCAAAAATTGTCTTTGATGATTTTTCTTCAAGCAATTTGACCAATCCCTCGTCATACACCACTGGCTTGGCTTTCTCTTCCGGCTTTAAATGTTTGGGAGTTTTGAAAGTATCGATTGTCGTCTCGGCGATGTTTCTCTCTCCGAGCGCTTCTTTTCGTGGCGTTCCTTTTTTCAGGCGTTCTATTACTTTATGTATCGGGTGCGAGAGTTTTTCTGCCCCAGGCCGCAAAACAATCTGCAGAGCCGCTCCTTCGCCGTATTCGTCAATTTTGGAAAATGCTGAAGTTATAGTTTCAACCGGATCAGACTCTATTTTCTGGTACGTCTTTATCGGAAGAAAACTATTTTTTTCAAGAGTAAGCGTCGCTCCGCGTGAAACTCCGGAGGGATGGAAAATATTATAATCTAGAACTTTCTCGACTTTCGCCTCCGGAAAAGCGCCGTGCAACTGCGATTGCAGAAGATTTTCGAATTTCCTTGGGAACGCGATATAGAAAAAAATCTCCGCGCCGTCGTTATGCGCCGCGAGTTCAAGTGCGAAAGAAGGCGAGCCGCCGAATAACCCAAAAAAGCTTTCGTCCTTCATCCCGGAAAGCCCCATCAGGAATTTCTCCATCTGGGCGATGAAATTTTTCCTTGCCTCGTTTGGATTTTCTTTTTCATCGGGCCTCGCCTCCGGTATGGATACCAGAAAAAGCTGCAACGACAAACTCGAAGATACGTTATGGATACGCAGGCGCCTTAAATAAAAATAGAAAATTATCAAAATCGGCAGAACTCCGAAAAATAAGAAAGAAAGAAAATATTCCCCAAAACTCATTTTAATTTCCTCGCGTCAAGAAGTTTTTGATAATAATGATCCGCGAGAGTATCGTGAAATTCGTCTATGATGTGTGAATTTTTGAAAGATTCCGCGACTTTCAGAGCCGATGCTAGATTTTTTGAAAACGCTATGCCGACAAGCTCGTCTATTATCTCGTGGTGTTTTTTCTCTTCCAACTCCGCGACTTTCATTTTTGCATCGTCATCCGAGATGCTTGCTGGAGATGGGGGCGGCAATAGAGATTCTTCGTTCTTGATTTCCTTCAGGACATCGTGAATCATCTCGCGCTCTTCTTTAACCTCAGTCCCAGCGCCAGAAAGCTCGCGCTTTTTCGCCTCAAGCTGCCCCTCGAGCCATTTTATATCTTCATGTATTTGCTCCTGCACCATGCATTTATTTTAGCACACAACAAAACAAGTGAGCTTATATAGATTTTTTACTTTGGATGTTGAACAATAGTGACAATTTCATACGCATCGCCGCTGATTCTGAAGTAAAACCTCCAATCGCGCGTTAGTCGAGCTTGCCATATTTCGCGAGCCTCGTCATATTTCTTGGCGTGTAGCGATGGATGATTTAAGTTTTTGAGCAAAAAATTAAACTGCTTGTCGGCAGTTTTCTTCAGCGTCTCTGATAAATTATCATAGTTACTCAAAGCCTTTTTAGAGAGGGCGACTTTCATTACCTTTTTGCCAGAGCTTTTTTGAATTCTTTAACATTCTTAAATGGCCCAAAAACTCTTCCGGCTTCGATGTCGCGGAGCCCTTCATCAATCGCCGAATCTACAATTTTCTGCGCCCGCGGCGAAAGCTCCGCCTTGCCTCCTTCCATAGTTTTAAGGGGAATTTTCACGACCAAATAATCTTTAGTTTTCTCCACAAGCACTTGAGACATGTTCATATATTAAACGATTAATTATAGTCAAGTCAAACAAGCCATCGCCATGCATTTATTTTAGCATGGTGAGCTTTTTTCAGAAAAACCTTATTTATTTTTGGGCACATTGCCTTTAAAGCCTAAATTCGCCAAAGCCCGCCTTTTTGAGTCGCTCGCTTTCCAATTCTTTGAACCTTTGGGCAAATTCAGTTCCTTTAAGCTCGCGATAGACTTTGTATGCTTGTTTATTACTTGTAAAATCTTTGACAATTGTATTTTCAAAAAAATCATCAGCTAAAGCTTTTTGGTCAATGCTTGGATCTTTTAAAACGCTTTTAATTTCATCTAATGTTGCTTCAGTTTCTCTTGACTGCACATGATAATTCCCACGCACTTCTGTTTTTTCAATATTACCGAATGAATCGAGCAATAGCTTTTTAGCCTGATTTAATTTTTCTTCAGTTTCCTTATTATCTATACCAGCGGATCCATGTTCGAGCATCTCAATTTTCGCATGTTGTTTTTTTACTTGCCCTTCTGCCTCTTCAAAAGCTTTCTGGCTTGCCGTTTTCTCATCATTCGGGGGAAATCCATTTGATTCCCGCAATTCTCTTAACTTATTGATTGATGCGGTAGCCTCTTCTTGAATTTTCTCTTTTCTTTCAACAAGATCATTTAGCTTATTACGCTCGCTGTCTAAATTTACCAACTCTTCATTTTTGGGACTTTCTAATCCACTATAAGCAGCTTCGCCTTTTTCGGCTCCTGTTTCGCGTGGTTTCCCTTGCTCGTCGAAAACATCCTGTGCATCTCCCTGTTCCTTTTGGATTTTTGCCATTTCCTCTTGCGATAATAGTTTTTCCATATCCATGATTTATAAAAACAATAAAACTATACTTCCACATTAAGCTTCTCGTGAAGAATTTTTTTCATGCGGTCGTGTTCCGCTTTCATAGTCACCCAATCCAAAGTCTGCCTTAAAAGCTCGGGGAATTCATCTTTGCTTGGTTTCTTGCTTAGCTCCTCGCTTACTCTGTTGAGATCCTCACTTACTCCGTTAAGCTTATCTGTAATATTGTCGAGCTTTTTCTCCACATTCACATGGTCATCGGCCGTGGCGAATACTTTCTGCATTTTTTGGATATCTTTGTCGGTAATCATGTTGCTATTATAGCATATTACGCTTTCTATGGGATCAATGATCTTAGCCACGCGGAGATTTTTTGGCGAAGTATAGACGTTGATTTTATAGATTTCGCGGATCCGGTTTCTTTATCCAAGACCAATAGCGCCGCGCCGACGGCAGTCGCCCAAACCGGATCTTGAAGGCGATGCCCCGTATCGAGATCCACATATCTTCCTTTGCTCGAAGGGAGGCGCAGAATATTTTTTGAAAATTCGTCTATCCCGACTATTTTCGCGGATCCTCCCGCCAAAACAACCCCTCCGGGCAGAAGCCCCTGCCTCCCGATTTTCTTCAAGTGATTTTCGATAAGCTCGAACATATCTTCCAATCTTGCCTCAACTATGTGTTGAAATTTATTTCTTGCCTTAGTATTTTCTTCCGGCAGCTTCGTCGTCGTTTTTATTTCCTCCGCGCTATCCAAGTCTACCTGAAATCCAAGAGCAATATCATTCGTGATATGGGCGCCTCCCAGAGAAAAAACAGCCACAGAATAGGGAAGATTTTCTTCCATGACTGCGAGATCAACTGTCTCCGCGCCGATATCAAGCGCTAAAGCGCCTGCTTCGCGTTGCCTTGGAGTCAAAATAGCGCGAGCGGAAGCAAGCGGGGCTGGAATAACATCGTTTACGGAAACTCCGGCTTCTTCAACAACGGATACCATCTCGTGGAGTGGCTTTAATAGAGAAGTCACGAATAAAACCTCTGCTTCGAGATTCTCCCCCTTCATCCCCAATGGATCGCGCATTATCATCTCCGAATCGACGGCGTAGTTAAGCCCGAAGGTATCTAAAATTTCCCTATTCTGAAGATCTCTCGAAGAAGGACGCGCTTGAGCTAAAACGCGCTCTACGTCATACGTCCCAATTTCTCCCGATGCCTGCGCTACTGCAATCCGCGCCCGGACCTTGGAAGCGCCCAAAGCCGGAGTCCCAAAAGTTAAAAACGCTTCCTTGAATGGAATTCCGGAAAAGCGTTCAACTTCCAAAACCGCCATTTTTATTTTCCTTGAAAGAGAATCGGGATTATTCACCATCCCGCGCCTAACACCTTCTGTCGGCACCAGAGCCGCGCCCAGAATATGAATTCCCGTATCATCCTTCCTCTCCGCCGCCAAAGCTTTAATGCTCTTGGAGCCGATATCCAAAATGTGTACTATATTGCGCGCCATAATTTTCTTTCCATTATTTCCATCCGCCTTCCATGAACAAATCCCCGAAGATGCAGAAGTCCGTGGATATATAAAGCCCAGAGATGATCGCGAAAACCGCGACTATACAGAGGCGCTTCTTTTTTTATTAAATTCGGCTCTAAAAAAATTTGCCCTTGATTTTCTGAGAGATTGAATGATAAAACATTCGTATTTTTTTTATAAATTTTCTTCATCATGGACGGAGTCGCGAATACCAACTCTAGATTATATTTTTTCCCAAAAACTTTTTTCATCGTGGCGGGATAAGGAAGTCTTGGGATCTTCGCCTTACTTATTTTAACAATAGAAAGCATTAAAGAGAACTCAAAAGCTTCTTCAGCGTTACGGAAATCCTGTCTCCGGAAGCTTTTCCCTTCAAAATCGGCATCGAAACTTTCATGACTTTAGCAAAATCCTTCTCTCCTGCCGCCCCGGCTTCTCTAACGCCCTCTTTCAAAATGCGCTCCAGGTCTTCGTCCGAGATCTCCGGAGGCAGATAGGCCTTAAGTATTTCCAGCTCAACTTTCTCTTTTTCGGCAAGCTCCGTCCGTCCGGCTTTAGTAAATTCCTCTATAGAGTCGCGCCTCTTTTTTACTTCGCTTTTTATTACTTCTGCTATTTCTTCATCAGAAAGCCCAGAGTCTTTCTTCAAGAGCTGAATTTCTTTATTCTTTACGGCACTCTGGGCCATTCGAAGCGTGGAGACTTTAAGAATATCTCCCGCCTTCATGGCGATTTTCAACTCCTCCTCGATTTTTTTTGCTAATGTCATAAAGATTAAGAAGTCCGACTTCAGGGCTCTCCGAAGTCGGACTTCGGAAAACCTATTCTATTTTCCCTAATTTCCTCTGCTTGTCCATGTCGCGCTGCCAAGTGATCCTTCGAAGAGCTTCTTTTTTCTTTTTGAACCCGGACTTGGTTCTTGCCCTATACTGCCTGGACCTCGCCTCAACCAGGATTTTAGATCGCTGAATCTTTTTTGTGAACCGGCGCAAGAGCCCCCCGACAGATTCGCTTTCCTTTCTTTTTACTTCTACAGCCATATTTTTATTTTCCTCCCATTAAATGCAGGTGCAGGTGATCTATTTCCTGCCCGCCTTCTCGGCCGACGTTAAACAATAACTTATATCCGTCT
>MFHJ01000013.1 GCA_001778545.1 Candidatus Giovannonibacteria bacterium RIFCSPHIGHO2_02_43_16 | reverse complement strand
GTTTTGGAAATTATTCCAGGCCTCGCGGCATGGGCGACACTTTTGGGGATGGTTTTAGCTTCTTGGCTTGCTCCGATTGGGGCCGCGATTTTCATAATACTCTTTGATTTATATTGGCTTGTCAAAACGATTTATCTTTCCGTGCATCTTCGCGGAAATTGGAAAAGGATAACGCATAATTTGAAAATTGATTGGAGGGAAAGAGTGGATAAATTGAAATGGGATCACGTTTGGCAGGTTGTTATTTTGCCTTTCTACAAGGAACTCTTTGAAATATCGGACGGCCTCTTAGCGAGCGTTGCCGGAGCGGATTGGCCAAAAGACCGGATGATAATTGTTCTCGCGCATGAGGAAAGAGTTGGCGAGGGAGCAAGAGATATTTCCAAAAAACTTAGAGACAAATATAAAAATATTTTTCCGCATATTTTGGAAACCGAGCATCCGGCAAATTTTCCGGGAGAGATTCCGGGAAAGGGTTCGAATGCGGCATGGGCCGGACGCAAAACCAAAGAATACATCGACAGCCTCAAAATTCCTTACGAAAATATTTTAGTTTCTTCGTTTGATATTGATACGCAGGTGCCAAAACAATATTTTTTGGTGACAACTTACCATTTTCTTACAGTGGAAGATCCGATCCACACTTCCTATCAACCCGTCCCTCTTTATCACAATAATATTTGGGAGGCGCCGGCGTTCTCTAGGGTCGTTGCCAACTCCGGAAGTTTTTGGCAGATGATGCAGCAAGAGCGCCCGGAACGCTTGGCGACATTTTCTTCGCATTCAATGAGCTTTAAAGCTCTTGTTGAAGTTGATTTCTGGCAGAAAAATATGGTTTCCGAGGATTCAAGAATATTTTGGCAAGGACTTCTGCGGTATAAGGGAGGGTATAAGTCCCATCCGCTTTCGTACCCCGTTTATATGGACGCGAATGTCGGGCGAAATTTATGGGAGACGATTAAAAATGTTTATAAGCAGCAAAGGCGCTGGGCTTGGGGAGCGGAAAATTTTTCGTATACGGTTTTTGGCTTTATTAAGATTCCGGAAATTTCTCTTAGGAAAAAACTTTATTTCACAATGATAATGTTCGAAGGGCTTTGGTCTTGGGCAACGAACGCCATATTGATGTTCTTTTTGGGCTGGCTCCCGCTCGCTTTGGGAGGTGAAATTTTCAACTCAACTATCTTGGCTTTCAATCTTCCTCGTGCGACAAGACTTATCATGACATTTGCGATGATCGGTATCGTTACGTCAATTTTAATTTCAACTTCGCTTCTCCCGCCTCCTCCGGAGAAAACTCCAAAGAGAAAATCTATTTATATGATCGTGCAATGGCTCTTGATGCCCGCGATTTTGATTATTTTTGGCTCGATTCCAGCGCTCGACGCCCAAACCCGCTTAATGCTCGGGCGTTACATGGGCTTCTGGGTGACTCCGAAGTTTAGGAAAAGTGCAGAAATTGAAAATCGTAGTGAAGCCGTTCCGATTGCCAAGGTTTAATCCAGCAGGGACTTATAAGGTGTAATTAGACAAAAATCCAATTATTCAGCTATAGCATGATAACTGGACAATTAAATTCGCAAATCTAGAGATTCGCGAATTATGTAAGATGAAATTTTTTCTTGAGTGTTGATTCGTTGTCGATATGGTCCGCGAGAACGTGGCGGATATATTGGCGAACGTTAAAAAATTCCGCGACGAACATAGTTTCTTTTGAGCATTCGAAAGGATGCACGAAAACGCTTTTCTGAAGTTGTGCAAAACCCATCCGCTTGAGCGAGCGCGAAAGCGCATCGCGCGCCCTTTTGTGTTTTTCGGGGACATCAAACATGACGATTCGCCATTTGCGATCCCATTTATTCATCGGCGATATGGTGATAGTATCGATCTGGTAGGTGAGGGCGTGCTTTTTTCCAAATTCGGTCAAAACCATCGTTGTAGTGCCATCAGAATTATCTTTGCTATCAATAAGGTGTGAACGATAAAGATTTTGGATTACTCGATGCAAATTTCGTTTATCGATCCACTCCCACTCCTTTTTAATATATTTAACAATTTTAAAATATTGGCGAGGGTCATGCGTCAGTCCAAGGGCGATGCCGCCCAATAGTAACAAGAGAACTTTTTGGGAAGTGGGCCGCAATTTTCTAAATTTTTTATTTACTGTAATCATTATCCCATTATTACGCTATAGCACAATAAATGCAACTTTTAGATTTTATTCCAATCTATTCAAAATGAAGCTGTTTGGATTGCGCGATGACGCGGGATGAAAGTTCAGGATATTTTTCAAGCGAATTAGTTTCAATTATTTTTTTGGCCTCTTCGCGGGCGGCCTCCACCATTTTTATATTTTTCAACGCTTCCATGGCGACGTCGGAAATTCCCCATTGTTGCTTTCCAGTTAATTCTCCGGCTCCTCTAAGCTCTAAATCATATTCCGCAAGCTCAAATCCGCTTTTAGCTTCGGTAAGCGCCTTGAGCCGCGCCGCGGTTTTTTGGCTATCGGATTCGGTAAATAAAAAGCAATAAGACTGATATTCGGAGCGCATGACACGCCCGCGAAGCTGGTGCAGTTGCGCGAGTCCGAATCTTTCCGCGCCCTCAATCATGATTACCGTCGCGTTCGGAACATCCACTCCGACTTCGATTACGGAAGTTGCGACCAATAGATCAATTTGCCCTTCTCTGAATTGTTTCATAACTTTTTCTTTATCTTTCGGGAGCATTTTGCCGTGGAGCATCGCGACCTTAAACTCCAGAAAGATTTTCTCGGAAAGCGTTTTATATTCTCTTTTGACCGCGCGCATCAGATCGTCAGTATCCTCGATGCGTGGGCAAAGAACATATGCCTGCCGTCCCGAGGATATCTCGCGGCGGATATGTTCGTAAGCTTCGGCGCGCCTTTCCTGAGATACAATCTCAGTTATTATCTGTTTCCGGCCTTTTGGCATTTCATCAAGCAGTGTCAGATCCAAGTCGCCGTAAACGGTGAGTGCGAGCGTGCGGGGAATCGGGGTCGCGGTCATAGAGAGAAGATGCGGAACTCTTTCACTATTTTTTTGAGTTAGCTTTAGGCGCTGGTTTATGCCAAACCTGTGCTGTTCGTCAATGATCACGAGCGCCAGATCTTTAAATTTAATTTTTTTCTGGATTAGAGAATGCGTCCCAATTATAATTTGTATCTCTCCGGAAGCGAGCCACTTCAAAAGGGGAGCGCGGGCAATGTGCGTGGGGCGTCCGGCGAACGCTTTGGAGGGATATTTCAGAAATTCCGATGAGGTCGCGAGCCCGATTTTGATGTTAGCTCCGCTAGCCGGCGGACCCAAGCGCCTAATAAATTCTTCAAAATGCTGCCGCGCCAAGACCTCGGTCGGCGCCATATAAGCGACTTGAAATCCATTCTGGATGGCGGCAAGGCTCGCGATGAGCGCTACAATTGTTTTTCCAGAACCGACATCTCCCTCGAGAAGCCGCGACATCGGTTTTTGGCCGGAAATGTCCTCAAGAATATGATTTATTGCTTTCGCCTGCGCGCCAGTCATCGAGAAGGGGAGGGTTTTGGTAAAATTATCCAATTCTTTTTTAGAAATTTTTATCAAAAATGACTGGTGTTCCTCCCTTTCTTTTCTCCAAGACTGGCGCAGTAGCTGTATTATAAAAATTTCTTCAAATGCGAATCTTTTTCGCGCTGCTCCCGCCCATTTAAGATCGCGAGGAAAGTGTATTTCGCGGAGCGCGATTCTTAAAGATGGGAGGTTATATTTTTTTAAGATGTCTTCCGGGATTGGCTCTTTTAAAGAGGCCGAGCCTCCAAGTGGAGGCTCGGCCTCCAAGTGGTCCAAAATTCTTTTTGCGGCAAAGCGGAGCCAGCGCGAGGTAAGCCCGCGCGTTTCCGGATAAATTGGGATAAGTGCCCCCATGTCATTCGCTTCGACAACCCCCTTTTCGAATACCGGGTTTTGCATGGAAAATTTTCCCAGTTTATTTTGTTTAATTGTTCCAGTGAAGGTGTAATCCTCGCCAGCTTTTAATATAGAAGCCATATACGGTTGGTTAAACCAGGTAATCTCAAGCGAACCCGTCTCGTCTGATACGGTTGCGCTCGCGATCTTAATCCTCTTTCGAAATGTTTTTTTAGCCTCGGTTTTAATGACGCGCGCGTGGATCGAGGCACGTTCGTTCGGCACGAGATTCACTATCGCTTTTTTGCCGGCAAATCCTTCATATCGGGACGGAAAATGCCAAAGCAAATCTCGCACTGTGTTTAGCCCGAATTTACCCAAAATTTTTAATTGTTTTTCAGTTAAGCGGAAATAATTTGAAAGGGGAGAATCAAGCATCTACACATTATAATGCGTCCCCGCGAGGAATCGAACCTCGATCGCGAGCTCCGCAAGCTCGCATTCTGTCCGTTGAACTACGGGGACATTATTTGCCGAATACTACTAAAATCTGAAAAATCGCGCAATGGAGTCGAAGAGAGATTCCTCAATTTCTTTTTCTTCGAGAAATTTTATCAGGTGCTCCCGAATTTCGTTTGGGTCGGCGTTTCCAAGGGGGATTGTTATCTGCAGTTGGAAAGTTTTGCTCGATATCAGATAGAGATCCCTAATATGCGGGGGATCATAATTTATCCAGAAGTATTTCAAGTTGTCATACGGATATAAAGTATTATCAACGGCGACTCCGCGGGAAGTAATCGCGAAATGAACCGTTTTTGGTTTTTTTGACCCGTGCAAGGCGACCGCGAACCCGCCGATCAAAATCATAATCGCGAAAAGATAATTCTGGAGGATTAGCGCTAACGCGAAAAACCCGATTGACACGATGCCGACCGACCAAAACCAATCTTTTCCCTTGTCGTGATGAGCGTATTCTTCCGCCTCCCAAGATAAGAGAGTTAGAAAATTATCCATGTTTAAAGTATATCAAACTTTATTGCGGGAGGGCGCACCCAGTTTTTTCGGCGAGCCTTGCGAACGAAACTACTCCGGTTTCTCTGGATTCGTCGGAGAATATCCAGGTCGGGTATCCTTTGATTTCTTTTTCATCGCAGATCCGAAGGCGCCCTTTTCCGTCCGGCGTGGAGCACTCTTCGTATGGAAGAAGATTCGCGGATTTCCCGAACATCGCTTTTTGCTTTTGGCAATACGGACACCAGAAGGTTCCGTAGAAAACGGCACCCTTGTTATTAAGGCACACCGCGAAGTCGTCGTATTTCCCGGGCTTCGACGCTTCTTTAATAAAATAATAACCGCCTGCGATAATCGCGATTCCCACAACAGACCATATAATTATTTTCTTTGTTTTATTATTTTTCATATGCGGTGGGGGTGAGATTCGAACTCACGGCGCCCGTAAAGGCGCTCCGGTTTTCAAGACCGGTGCATTAGACCGCTCTGCCACCCCACCGAACGATCGAACTTACTTAAGGTCGTATTTTTTTATATGGTAAGCATCCTTATGGTCTATCTTGCCTTCTTTATCGGCTTTGTCCAGCAATTTCTTTACTTCCTTCTTTGATATTCCGGATGACTTGCCTATATCAGGCCTTGCCAGCTCATTAAGAATTTTTCTTTCTTTGTCGCTAATATCTTTGTTGCCTCGCAGAAATTTATCAAAATCTTTCTTCTTTTTTATATTTTTATCGAATAACCCCATATATTACATATTACTATTTCTTTAATATTTTATCCACTATCTCTATTTTATCAATAGCGTAGTGCATCTCTTCATTTTTAGGCAACTCTGTCATATTGGAAATATTATCATATTTCTGTTATATCTTAACTAAATACGTTTGACCTTTAATTTAATAGGGGGAAACATGGCAAAAAAGAATAACTGTCCGTTTTGCAATAATGAGCTGATCCCTTTTCTAGAAGAGGATTATAATTGGTCCGATTATCACTGTGGATTAAGCGAAAAAAGACAGAAACGTTTCGAATTCGTAGCGGTATTAATTGCTAGTTTTCTCGACCATCTTGCCAAGAGCAAGAAGTATAAAAAATATAACCTCAAATTCGCAATCCCAGAAGGATTATTTTCTACCGGAGTCAAAGGCGATAATAGGACATATTCTTTTATTGTTCTGATTTTTGGACCAAAGCTTGGCGAAGGAATGACATATGAAGTGCTCGACAAGCTTTCCACAGAAATTTGCAACAGAGTTCCGGTCAATCGGGTGGCATATTGTATTGGAGGTGTAAGCCCGCTTGATCAATAGCGCCAGAGCTGCTCTTTATCGCGGCAAAAAGGCCGTCGTGCATCCAGCACGGCGGCTCATTTATTAAGATAATTTGTTTTTGACGGGAAGAAATTCGCAAGGAGGGCGGAGGCGACAGGATTCGAACCTGTGTGGGGCTGTTAACCCCCGCGGATTAGCAATCCGCTCGTTTAAGCCACTCACGCACGCCTCCGCCCTCCTTGCGAATTTCAGTAGATTACTCCATTCTATCTATTTTTGAAATTTTTAAAAGCTTTTGGTAGTATTTCATTTCGCCACAACGAGACCAGTGATTTCCGAAGCGCCGGCCTCTTTTAATGCTCGCGCGGCCTCGGAGAGCGTAGCTCCGGTCGTCAATATATCGTCCACCAGAATTATTTTTTTGTTTTTAATTTTTTCTTGGTTTGCGACGGCGAAAGAATCTTTTTGGTTGAAAAGCCTTTCTCTGCCGGCAAGCGAAGTTTGAGAAACTGTATTCCTGGATTTTATTAGAACGTCGGGAACATAGCTTATAGAAGTTTTTTTGGAGAACTTTTCCGCGAGAAGCTCAGCCTGATTATATCCGCGGCTCTTTTTTCTTGCTCGTGAAGCCGGGATTGCGAGAACAACCGTATTTTTGGCGAAATCTTTAATATTTGGCTCAATCAACTTGACCAAAAGATCTGAAAATATATCCGCGAGGCCGATCGCCCCGTAGTATTTGAAGCGCCTAAGAGCTCTGCTTAAAATCTCGTTTTCATAAATGCCCCAATGGTACAATTTGTCCAAAAAAAGCACCGAAACCTTGCTATGTGGATTTTTCCGTGTCTTATTAATGCACTTTTGGCAAAAAATGTCGCCATCTTTGCCGCATCCAGCGCATCTACTTGGGAATACTAAAGAAAGAATTTTGCCTAGAACCGTGTGGATAAGCGCTATCATATGTTATTATGATATAATATAGAAAGCATGATGCATGGAGATACCCTTTCTAAACAAGCTGTCTCTCGGTAATGGGTTTGCTCTTTTCAAAAAAGGGTCGCAAGTTCTTGGTGTCGATTTAGGGTCGTCTAACCTTAAAATCGTTCAACTCAAAAAGGAACGGAGAAGAATTCTGCTTGAAACATACGGAGAAATTGCCACTGGCCCGTATGCCGGGTTGCAGGTTGGGAAAAACGCCCATCTTCTCGACGAAAAGGTTCGTGAAATGATGGAAGATTTGATGAGAGAAGCCGGCTCCAATGCCAAAGAGGCTATCGTTTCCTTGCCGCTTCGGTCGAGTTTTGTCAAAGTCATCAACCTCCCAATTGTTTCAGAAGAAGAATTAAAGGAAGCAATCCCGTTTGAAGCGAGAAAGCATATTCCCGTTCCAACGAATGAAGTTGTTCTCAATTGGTTGATTTTGCCGCAAGGCGAATTCTCAAAATCTGAAGACGAAGGTTTTATAAAAGAAAGGAAGGCGCAGGACGTGCTGCTCGTAGCAATCCATCGCGACACCATCGAAAAATATCAAAATATTTTTCGCAGAACCAAGCTTAATGTGAAAGCGTTTGAAATAGAGATATTCAGTTACGTCAGATCAATTTTATCCAAGGAACTTTATCCTTCACTTCTGGTTGATCTTGGAGCGCAAGCGACAAGATTCGTAATTGTTGATTACGGGGTTATCCGGATGGCTCACACCCTTGATCGCGGATCTCTCGAACTCACAGACGCCATTTCTCGTTCACTAGGGATTGAATTCGATAGGGCCGAGCGTCTGAAACAGGATATGGGCCTATCTTCTCGTCCGGAACATAAGGAGATAAGAAATGTAATCGAGCCCATTTTGGATAATATTTTTTCCGAAGGAGCTAGAGTGATCTCAGAATATTACAAGAAATACGGGAGACCTGCTAGAAAAGCTTATCTTTTGGGCGGAGGCGCCCTCCTAGGCGGGATTCAAGATTTTGGCGTATCAAAATTTGGGATAGAAGTTCTGCTGGCGGATCCTTTCAGCAAAGTCGAATGCCCGGCGTTTTTAAAAGAAACTTTGAGTGAAATTGGCCCGACTTTCGCGACGGCTATGGGAGCCGCGCTCAGGGCCATAGATGAATAGAGCAAATTAAAAAATAAACGATTAAATGGCCGAACCGTCTTTAATACCAAATAGTTCGCAACAATATATAAGTCGATCGCGAGAATCCGTCGGGGTTTTCATAGTAGCGGGCATTTTAATTTTTATATTGACAATCCTAGCATTAGTTGGGTTAATTTTCTACAAACAATATCTCGTAAAACAGCAGGCCGTCCTCGCGCAAGAAATCAAAAAGAAAGAGAAGGGATTTAATCAAGCCGACATCCAAGAATGGGCAAGGACCGCGGAAGCCATAGATTTAGCAAAGCAGATTTTGGCGAATCACAGATATGTCTCAAACGCTTTTGCGCTTATCCAAAAAAACACGCTTCCGGATGTCCGATATTCAAAGTTTGAATTTGACGCAGAAAACAAGAAGATAATACTTGGCGCGGAGGCGAAGAATTACGCCGCGATGGCACAGCAGCGCCAAATTTTTATCAGCAATCCGGCAATAACTTCAGCGGCCGTTGGCGATTTTAATTTAGACAAAATAGGGAAAGTACTTTTCTCGGTCGAACTTATATTTAATTCAACTCTCTTAACTTCACAATAATGGCAAGAAATGCATTTGGGGTCATATTAATATTGTTGAGCGTTTTAGTTTCAGTTTTTTGGTCGTATCCTATGTGGAACGATATTTCGGAAGAGATAGCAAAAAAAGAAAAAATCCAGTCTACGCTCGATCTCGTAAATTCTCTAGCAAAAAAGAGGGATGAGATCCAAGCGCAGTATAATTCACTATCTTCTGACGATACGGCGAAACTCAATGAATTCTTCCCGAAAAATCAAGAACCCGGCTTGCTCATTTTGAACATAGATAAGCTTGCTTCTTCAAACGGCATGCTTTTGAAAAAAATAGACGCGAGCGAAGGCGTTAAAAATACGCAACAAAGGCAAGCGCGGCAGGGGGAAACAGTGGAAGAAAAATTTTCCGATTTTCCGTTTCAGATTTCAGTTTCTGGAAGTTACAGTTCATTCCTTTCTTTCATGAAAGCGCTTGAGAAATCGAGAAGACTTATAGATATAGACAGGCTTACCTTCGATTCCGGTTCCATCGGCGCGGACGGAAAAATTATAAAGAGCGATTTTTATGAATATTCTATCAGCGCGCACACTTATTGGAAAAAATAATTTATGAGCCGACAAAATATCTTAGCCATAATTTTAGTTTTATCGCTCGCGACTGGAGGCTATGTTTGGTATTTATACTTGTATCCGAGCGCGGAAGAGAAAAGCGCAAATAGCGAGGAACAGATTGTTTCTCCAGAATTTTTGGCCATAACCGCGCTTTTAAATAAGACGCAAATCGACGCCGCTTTTTTCAAAAGCGATATTTTCTCCGAGCTAGAATCCGGGCCGCCCCTACCGCCTCTGCCCGCGGAAATTAATGGAAGGGTGAATCCGTTCGCCCAATTTTAAATTCCATGGCCGATGCTCGTTTTGCCGATCTTCTTTTGCAGAAAGGTCTTGTTACGAGGGACAAGATTGAATGGGCGAAGCAGGAGGCCCAAACCACAGGCCTATTTTTAGAGGAAGTTCTGGAAAAACTCGGCGTAAGCCAGGCGCAAATACTCGACACGAAATCAAAAGTAACCGGGATTCCTTCGAAAAGCCTCGACGGCGCGAGGGTCCATTTTGATGTTTTAAAATACGTCCCGGAAGATTCCGCGCGCACGTATAAATTTGCTCCGCTCGGGGTGAAAGAAGGCGTATTGGAAGTGGGCATAATTGACCCGTCGGATCTTGATGCCAGGGAAGCTTTGCAGTTTATCGCCTCCCGAGTGAATATGCCTTTTCGTGTATACCTCATATCTATTCCGGATTACAAGCAGGTCTTGGACGAATATAAGGGGCTTGGCGGAGAAGTTACGAAAGTTTTAGGTGAGCTGGAAACGGCGCTGCGCGATGAAATCCCAGATGAGAGCGCTGAAAAAGGAGAAATCGTCAGTGCTGCGGACAAAGTGATGGAGGACGCGCCGATTACAAAAATGGTGGCGGTTATATTGAAACACGCGACGGAAGGGAAAGCCTCCGACATACATATCGAGCCTTCCAAAGACAAGCTGCGCGTTCGTTTTCGCGTGGACGGAGTTTTGCACACCAGCCTGATTCTTCCGATGAGGGTTCAAGAATCGATAATTGCCAGAATAAAAATCCTGACGAATATGCAGCTCGACGAAAAGCGAAAGCCGCAAGATGGAAGATTTTCAGCGCGGATAGACAATAGGGATATCGATTTCCGAGTTTCCGCATTCCCGACCGCCTTCGGCGAGAAGATAGCCATACGTATTTTAGATCCCGAAAAGGGCATCCGAAGTCTCGAAGAGTCAGGGCTTATAGGACGGAATCTCAAAGCTGTGGAAGCAGGACTTTCTGAGCCGTATGGAATGGTTTTAATTACCGGACCCACCGGATCCGGCAAAACAACGACGCTGTACTCAATGTTAAACGAATTGAATCAGGAGAGATATAATATAGTTAGCCTAGAGGATCCGATAGAATATAATATAGCTGGCGTAAATCAATCGCAGGTCAGGCCGGAGATCGGCTATGACTTTGCTTCCGGCCTCCGCTCTATTTTAAGGCAAGATCCTGATATAATCATGGTAGGCGAGATACGCGACCGCGAAACGGCGCAACTGGCCATTCACGCCGCATTGACCGGTCATATAGTTCTTTCAACCCTGCACACCAATTCGGCCATAGGCGTTATACCCCGCCTGATCGATATGGGGGTTGAACCATATTTGATTCCGCCGACCCTCAATCTCGCAATCGCGCAGAGGCTTGTTAGAACTCTCTGTCAGGATTCAAAAAAGGCGATGCCGCTCACTGGAGCATTGAAAGAGAGGATTGATAATGAGCTTAAGGAGATTTCTCCCGAAGAGCGGAAGAAAATCGTTTATCCGAAAGAGATTTATCAGGCGCTCCCCTCGGCTACTTGCCCTAAGGGAACCTCCGGAAGAATGGCGGTTTTTGAAGTCTTGGCGATGAGTCCGGAGCTTGAGAAAATAATTTTAAAATCTCCCACGGAAACGGATATAACAGCGGAGGCAAGAAGGCAGGGCATGCTCACGATGAGGGAGGATGGGATTATGAAAGTCCTTCAAGGTAAGATCGGCGTTGAAGAGCTTTCTGAAGTTATTTAATTAAAAATTATTTTATGTTTTATGGCGGAAAATGATAAAAAAATATTACTTGTCGATGACGACGAGTTTTTGCTTGACATGTATTCGCTGAAGTTCCGGGAATCGGGATTTCAAATTGAATTAGCTCGAGGGGGGGAGGAGGCGCTGAAACTTCTTCGCGGAGGGCTTGAGCCGGACGTGATACTTCTTGACATAGTGATGCCAGTGATCGACGGCTTTGAATTTTTGAGAGTTATCGCGAAGGAAAATCTCAAGAAAAAGGCGACTATCGTTATTTTGTCCAATTTGGGGCAGAAAGAGGACATAGACAAAGGGATGGCTCTTGGAGCGAGCGATTATATAGTAAAGGCGAACTCCACTCCGTCCGAGGTTGTCAAAAAAGTGGCGTCGTTTTTTTAAAGCCGATGGCCGGGGCTAAGAATTACGATTTAGAGCTTAAGGATTTGATTGAAGCCGTTTTGCGCGAGCAGGCTTCAGATTTGCATATTTCCGTCGCACGCCATCCGACCATGAGGGTCGCCGGCAAATTGACTCCGCTCGAAAAAAAGCCGGTTTTGGTTTCGGAGGACACTAAAGGCCTCGTTTTTGCCATGTTGGACGAAAAGGCTCGCGAAAAATTTATCGAAGATAAGGAATTGGATTTTTCTTATACTTATCAGGAGAAGGCTAGGTTTAGGGTAAATGCTTTTTTTGAGCGCGGATTTATCGCTGCGGCTTTGCGTTTGGTTCCGATGGACATAAAATCTTTGCAAGAACTCAATTTACCGGAAAGTTTGTTGGAATTCGCAAGGAAAAAACAGGGCTTTTTTCTCGTCGTCGGACCTACGGGCCACGGCAAGTCTACAACGCTTGCTTCCCTTGTAAATTTTATAAATCACGAGCGGTTTGAGCACATCTTGACTATAGAAGACCCCATTGAATTTTTATTCACGCAGGATAAATCAATTATTGATCAGCGCGAAGTCGGATTTGACACCAAAGGATTCCATAAAGCGCTCCGCTCAATGTTCCGGCAGGATGTAAATGTCGGAATGATAGGCGAGATGCGCGACCACGAAACAATCTCCGCCGCCGTCACGGCTGCGGAAACTGGGCATCTAATTCTTTCCTCGCTGCATACAAATAATGCCGCGCAGACGATCGACCGAATAATCGACGCTTTTCCTTCAACGCAACAAAATCAGATACGCTCGCAACTTTCCATGAGTTTGCTCGGGATTTTTTCTCAAAGGCTTGTTCCGAGAATTTCGGGCGGCTTGATTCCGGCATACGAGCTCCTGATTGCAAATACCGCCGTCCGCAATCTAATACGCGAGAATAAGGCGCACGAGATTGACATAGTTATAGAAACCAGCTCCGAGCTTGGGATGATCACGCTCAATAAATCTTTGGCCGCGCTCGTCGAACGGCGGGAAATTACGCTTGAAACGGCCCTTGCGTACTCTCTGGATCAAAGGGGTTTGGGGCATTTATTAGGCAAGAAAATATAATGTCTTTATTCAATTATCAAGCAAGAACGCCCGCGGGAGAGGCGAAGTCGGGAACTATCGAAGCCCCAAATTTGGAATTGGCGGTAACCGCGCTTCAGCGGAGGTCCCTCATAATACTTTCGCTTTCTCCAGCCCAGGACGAAGAGCCGTGGTATCAAGCGGATATCTCATTTTTTAGCGGCGGAGGGAGAGTAAAGCTCAAAGATATAGTTATTTTGTCGCGGCAAATGGCGACGCTTTTTGAAGCGCGGGTTCCCGTAATTGATTCTCTCAAGGTTCTGGCGGCGGAGACGGCAAGGCCGAAACTTAAGGAAGCTTTAGCCGCAATTTCTCAAGATATTCAGGGAGGACTTTCCATAGCCCAATCTCTCTCCCGTCATCCGGACGTCTTCTCAACTTTTTACGTTAATATGGTGCGTTCAGGCGAGGAATCCGGAAAGCTGGAAGAAATTTTTTCTTATTTAGCTGATTATTTGGAGCGGAATTATGAGCTGATTTCAAAGGCAAGAGGAGCTTTGATATATCCAGCATTCGTATTTTCCGTTTTTATCATAGTTATGTCTTTGATGTTCGTCCTTGTGATTCCGCAGATTACCCAGATTCTTATTGAAAGCGGAGTCGAGATACCTTTGTATACTCGGATAATTATGAACATGTCTAATTTTATGAGGAGCTTTGGAATTTTTATACTTATGCTTTTTGCTGTAGCCGGAGTCGGATTATGGCGTTATTCAAAGACGGAGAAAGGAGGGTTCATAATAGCCTCGTTTTTTCTGGATTTGCCGCTTGTAGGACCGATCTTGCAGAAGTTTTATGTCGCGAGATTCACTGATAATTTTGAAACGCTTATTGCGGGTGGGGTTACGATTCTGCGATCTTTGGAATTAACTGGAGAGGTTGTTGGGAATCCCGTTTACAAAAAAATGATCGAGGAAGCTGGCGACGCCGTTAAGGGAGGCGCCCAGATTTCGGAAGCATTCGCTCGGCACAAAGATATGCCGGCGCTCGTCATCCAGATGATAAAAATCGGGGAGGAGACTGGAAAATTGGGTTTTATGCTGAAAACCATGGCGCGCTTTTACAGAAAAGAAGTTGAAAACACTGTTGATAGTATGGTGGGGCTAATTGAGCCAATCATGATAATTTTATTGGGGCTAGGCGTCGGTATTTTGGTGGTATCCGTTCTTATGCCCATATATAACCTCTCTTCGGCGATATAATTTATTTATGAAAAGATTTTCGAAAAAAGGGTTTACTTTAATCGAAATCTTGGTAGTTCTCGCCATTATTGGCGTTTTGGCTTCTATAATAATAGTGTCCGTAAATACAACGACAAAAAAAGCGAATAATGCAAAAGTTAAAGCACAACTCGAACAAGCAAGGAATGCGGCGCAGATTTACTATACGAGCAACCTCCATTATGGCAAGGCAGGCTCTGGTGATAACTCATGCGATGACGGAACCCCCGGTCCCAATGCCGATAACATGTTTGACGACACTGTATCAAATATGGATTTTATTGTTAAGCAAAGCAATTATCCTTCGAATACGGCGATATCCTGCAGGAGCAATGCCACGGGCGGCGCAGACGCTGATGAGTATGCGGTTTCAGCCACTTTGACGGGTGGTAGCAGCGGAGCGTTGCCTAACGCGGATAACTGGTGTGTGGACTCAACGGGGTTTTCCAACGCGATCGCAGATCCTCTAAATAACAACGATACGACATGCCAATAAACCATCTTTCTCTTATCCACAGTAAAGAATCACCCTTTAAAATATAATATAAGCATATAAAGTCGATATTAACTTCAAAGGTCGTTTTCTTTGTATAAAGTATAATAAATGAAAATTTCTTCAAAAAAAGGGTTTACGCTTATTGAGTTGCTGGTTGTTATCGCTATCATTGGCATATTGGCCTCCGTTGTACTGGCTTCTCTCAATACAGCGAGAAGTAAGGGTAATGATGCTAAAACAAAGGCTCAACTGTCTGGGGTAAGAGCCGCAGCTGAGATATATTATGATAATCAAAGTCCCAATGGATATGGGGGCGCCTCTGGATGCGCGGCTGGTATGTTTAACACATCGCCCGTAAAAGAATATACTAATGCTACCCCCTCTGCATTTTCGAGCGGCGTGACGCTTACATGTAATGCTTCGGCAACGGCATATGCGGTCCAGGCAAATCTTTTGAGCGAAACGGGCCAATACTGGTGCGTTGATAGTGTTGGGAACTCAAGAAAATCAGGCACAGCATTAGGAGCGGGTACTGTCTGCCCATAGTTTTCTCGATTGGTCTTGGAAGAAAAGCCCGGTGCAAGCTGGGCTTTTCTTCTATCGGGGTCCGACCCCAATAGTTATTCTAGGACGATACTTTTTTCTATATTGGAATTTGCTTTTCCTTCTATCCATTCTCTCACTCCCCGCGCATATTTTTCCGGAGTTTCGAAAAATTCGCTAAGCAAGCTTTTATCCAGCAGATAATCAAAATTTTTCTTCCCTAAGTAATCGTTATGGCTTGACCATTTATAAATACCGTAAATACCGAAGTCCGACTTCGGTAAACTTCGGTAAACGGTAAATTTAGTCTAAAGAAATGTCCTCAAATTCTTGGTAGGAATTTTCTCTGATCCATTCCTCGATCCCTTCTCTATATCTACTTTCATTTCCATAGAATTCAGACAGCATATTAGTGTCGAGTATTGATGGAAAATTCTTTTCTCCCAGATAATCCAAATGACTAGACCATTTGTATGTTTCTAGAAATTTTAATGCGTTCTTTAAATTGTTAATTTTCCCATTTTTCCATTCTGGTTCTACGACATCTAGGGGATTTAAATGAATATAATATGGCAAATATAGGAATTGGCGTTGCTCTTCCAAAATTATAGCTTTGTATTTTCCTTGAAAGAGAGCCCCAACTCTTTCATACTTTTTATTGAAGTAGTTTGTGTATCCCGTTCCAAGTTTTCTCATGAATGTTGTAATCCCATTATCCTCAACCTGTTCGATCATTAGATGGTAATGATTGCGCATTAAAACAAAGGCATGTATTTTAACTAGTTTTTTTTGATCACTATACCGAAGTCCGACTTCGGTAAGATTTGAAAAATTTGGCTCAAAATAATGCCTTTCATTGTCAGCATCCTCGGTGCTATTGAAAATAATTAAAGAGTACAAAAAGCGCATACGATCGCTGTCCTTTGTAAAAATATCTCTTTTTTCTACGCCGCGGTTGTAAACGTGATATATCCCGTCACTTGGCTTTATTCTTTTCATAGCACCAATTATACCGGAGTCGGACTTCGGTAAGGTGTTTATAAGTTTCTAGATTAAAATGAATAAATGCCCATGCTTAATTTGATAATTTTCCTTTTTGGCCTTGCGGTCGGGAGTTTTTTAAATTCCATAGTCTTTCGCTATAACACTGGAGAGAGGGTTACCAAAGGCCGGTCGCGCTGTTTTAACTGCGGGAAGGAGCTTTCTTGGGCGGAATTGATCCCGGTTTTGAGTTTTTTAATTCAGCGCGGAAAGTGCAAAAATTGCTCGTCCAAAATCTCTTGGCAGTATCCCGCGGGAGAGTTTTTGACGGGAATTTTATTTTTGGCGTTTTTTATCGAATGGCAGAAGAAATTTTTTGATCGTCCAGCATTGCTCGTTTTCTGGTTTTTGATAGCTGCCTTTCTAATATTGATCACGCTCTATGACGTAAAGCATAAAATCATACCTGACAGTTTTTCCTATTCTTTTCTGGCACTGGCTTTTCTATCCAAATTTATTTTCTTTGAAATAAATCTTCTTGACCTATTTTTGAGCTTGCTGCCAGCGCTTTTTCTTTTTTGCCTTTGGTTTTTCTCGCGCGGTCGCTGGATGGGTCTGGGGGACGCGAAACTGATGATTGGAGGGGGGATTTTCCTTGGATTTCCGGGGAGCATCTATGCCGTGCTTCTCGGCTTCTGGATAGGGGCTATATTTGGAATCTTATTGCTTTTGGGCTCCTCCGGGATTACAATTAAAAGCGAAATACCGTTCGGCCCATTTTTGGTTTTAGGTATAATTTTTGCCTTTTTATTTCCAGATTTTCTAAATTATTTTAATTTTTTCTATGCCTAGAGCGAAAAAAAATACAGACAAGCTTGATTCCAAAACTATTATTTGGTTTGGTGTCGGAGCTATTTTATTTTTGTCGCTTTTATTGACGGGGGTTTTTGCGGGAGTTCCCGAAGATGAGGTATGGCTGACAATCGATTTCGGGGACGGCAATAAAAGGAATTTCAAGACTTCCGCTAAAGAAGGGATTACTGCTTGGGATATGCTGCAGCAGGCTAACGCGGTTTACGGCATCCAGCTTTCAGTGGAAAATCATTTTGCCCCGAAGGCCATAGGAGACAAGGAGAGTGGCCATGACGGAAAACGCTGGAATTTTTATTTAAACGGGCGAGTGCGCCGGGAGAACCCATATGAAACAAAACTATTAGGAGGTGAGAAAATATTATTTAAATTCGAATAACGTGAAGGCCTCCCGCGGATTTACGATAATGGAGATGCTGATAGTCACAATTATTATCGGCATAGTTACGGGCATAATGCTTTCCGGATACAAAACTTATGGAGCGAAATTGAATGTTAGGAGAAGCGCCAACGAAGTCGCGCTCGCGATTCGCGAAGCGCAAGCTAACGCTTTAGCGGTTAAGGGATATGATCATGATAATAATTCAGGAACCCCTCTTTTGTTTACCTCCTGGGGAGTTTATTTCCGCAAATCCGTTTCAACAACCCAATTTAATATTTTCGTGGATTCAGACGGGGACAAAAGCTATGATTCTGGAGAATCCGTGAAGACGGTGAGTATAATGAACGGCGTGAAGATCTTGAATTTGGCTAAGGGGTTAGAAACCAGTGAACCTGACAGCAGTTCGATTGATCGGTTGGATATAGTTTATCAGCGTCCAAATCCGGATACGACCTTGAAAGCAGATGGAGGAACATGTTCCGGCACGGTTGTTTCCGGAACTTGCCCGGACGTTGAAATTATTCTTCAGGGGACAGACGGGACGCAAAGAACAGTCGTTGTGTGGTCAACTGGGCAGATATCTGTTGAGTAGGAATTATGAATAAGGAATTAAGAATTAGGTTTAAAGGGTTCACACTTCTTGAAACGATCGTCGCGATAGCGGTATTGACTCTCGCTTTTTTGGGTCCTTTGGCTGTTGCGACTTCGCTTCTTTCCCGTTCAAGTTTCTCTTCGAATCAAGTGATAGCGTATAATCTCGCGGAGGAAGGGATGGAATTTATTATAAACAAGAGGGATAGTTTGATTTTTGAAAATCCTGCGAATGGTTGGGATAATTTTAGAAGCCAGGTATCCGGATCTGCCGGGTGTCAATCAGAAAATGGCTGCTATATAGATATAATAACTAAAGCAATTAATGGTTGCGGCGGCACCCCCCCGGTTTTAAGAAAGGATTCCAGCACGGGAGTTTATAGCTACGACTCTAGCGATTCAGCGACCGTATTTAAGCGATGTATTTTTATTCCAGCGGGGAATACTCAGGAAAAGCAAGTGAGGGTGATTGTGAAATGGGAGGAAAAAGGCGGGGGTGAGCGCTCGTTTACTTTAGAAAGATATGTTTACAACAGAGAATAAAACGAAGGGATTCACTCTTTTGGAGATGCTGATTGCTTTGGCTATTTTTACTATAGCCGTTTTCATTGCCGTATCGACGCTTTTTTCCATCACAAATGTGCAGAAAAAAATTATTGCCAAGCAAAGCGCGGAAGATAACTTGCGGTTTGCTTTTGAATCAATGGCCAAAGAGATCAGGACCGGAAAGATATTTCATTGCGGAACTTCAGGAACGCTTACATCGCCGCAGAATTGCCCTTTTCCCAGCGGGGGAAATTCTTTCACTTTCAAAAACAGCCCCGCAGGGCAAACCGTGACTTATCAGGTTTGGACAGATCCGATTTCCGGAGCCAAGCAGCTTGTTAAATCTTCCGATGGGAATCTTCCATGCACGAATAGTTCGTACATAAACTGCCAAAAACTAACCTCGCCGGATTTCGTCATAGTGAATAAAGTGAATTTTTATGTCAGCGGCGCTACGGCGAACGACGGGGCGCAGTCTCTCGCGACAATTGTTCTTGATGGGCAAGTTCTCGACCCTAAAAATATAGGGACAGCTAAACTTGTTTTGCAAACGACTATTTCTAAAAGAGGTTTACTCGACCAGCCATGATCAAATCTAGAGGTATTGCATTGGTAATAAGCGTTATTATAGTATCCATTGTTCTCGCGGTGAGCATAGGCGTGTCCAACATTGTCTCGACGGAGATTTCGCTATCCAATACCGGGCGCCAGTCACAGCTTGCTTTCTACGCCGCGGATGCAGGAGTCGATTGCGCTATTTACTGGGATACAATCAACGATGGAGACCCTGGAAGCGCTTTTGCCACGTCAAGCTCTAGTCAGAATGAGATAGAGTGCGCAGGAGACAATTTCAATGTAGGGGGATGGTCAAGCTGCACAGGAGGCTTAACCGGCAATGTTTCGGAACCAACCAGCCCTTGCACATCGCCTAACGATAAAAAAGCCGGAAGGTCAATATGGTTAATAGAGTTCCAGAACAATTCTTGCGCAATCGTGGGCGTTATTAAACGTGAGAATATTTCTAATCCCTCAGATAAATATATAGAGACTTTTATTCACGCGGATGGATATGCGTCAGGAATCAGCGGAGGCCCATTTGTCTGCGATCCCTCTAACCCAAGGGCATTTCAAAGAAGTCTTGAAACAACAGTCTTTGAATAGATAGACTTAAGGAGTGAGAGATGTAAAAGATAGAATTGAGAAACTTAAAAAGGCGATAAATAAATACCGCTATCAGTATCATGTTCTAAATAAACTCGAGATTTCAGAGGAAGCGCTCGATTCGCTCAAGCACGAGCTGAAAAAACTTGAAGATGAATATCCGGATTTGATAACGCCGGACTCGCCGACCCAGCGCGTGGCAGGAAAGGCGCTAAAAGGATTTAAAAAAATAACGCACATTGTCCCTATGCTTTCTCTGGAGGACGTTTTTTCTGAGGAAGAATTTTCGGATTGGGAAAAACGTATTACAAAGCTTCTGCATATTTCAAAAACACCAGAACTTT
>MFHJ01000012.1 GCA_001778545.1 Candidatus Giovannonibacteria bacterium RIFCSPHIGHO2_02_43_16 | reverse complement strand
CGGAATTGATTGGGTCGAAGCAACCCCGACCGGGGTAGGGGCGCCGTGGTCTGGAAGGTGGGATTTCGCGCTCGCCGCATACAAAGATAAGTTTTATTTAATCGCTGGCATGGATTTAACCGGAAAATTGTACAATGACGTATGGTCTTCATCAGACGGAATAAATTGGATGCTTGAAACAGATTCCCCGCCATGGCAATCCAGGCAAGGAGCGAGCGCTATGAATTTTAAAGATAGACTATGGCTTATCGGGCGCTTGAATGATTCCGAATACGGCGGCGCGAACGACGCGTGGTATACGGAAGACGGAAGAGATTGGGAAAAGTCAGGCGAGGATTTGCCTTGGGACGGCCGGGAAGATTTTACGACGGTAGTTTTGAACGGCAAAATTTACATCATGGGCGGCATGGCGAACGACTGGACGTGGCGGAACGATGTCTGGGAAGGGATTTTGAAACTTAAATAAACTGGTGCCGCGGGGGTGAATCGAACACCCGACACGACGCTCTTCAGGCGTCTGCTCTGCCACTGAGCTACCACGGCGTATTTAACAAAATACCCTATTCCATTTTTACTTTCAAGCGCTGGGTTCTTTGTTTGTCGAGTTTGGGAAGTTTTATTGTGATAAGGCCGTTCTTGAGAGTCGCTTGCGCTGCATCGGCATCGACTTCTTGAGGAAGCAAAATCGAGCGCGAGAAAGTGCCCCAATAAAGCTCTTTGTAATAGAAATCTTTTTCGGAAACTTCGTTTGTTTTTTGCCTTTTGCCTTTAAGCGTAACCATATCCTGCGTTATTGTGACATCGAGATCGTCTGGCTTTACCCCGGCTACGGTTGACTGGATAACAATTTCATCTGGAGTTTGGAAGACATCCACGGTTAATTCGCCTTCCTCACCGGCGTCCGGCCAATTCGAAGATTGCGCGGGCAGGCGTGTAGCCTTCGCGAGCGCTGGCCCCGGATTTTCCTCCAATTGATGTTCAATTCTCGAGGATCCGGTCAATTTTTCAAAAAAAGATCTAGAGTCTTTCATATTTTTTGTGGTTTTATTCTTTTTACTTTCTCAAAAAAGAAAATGAGTATTAATGCGAGAGTCCAGATTATTAAAAATGTTTGAAACACTGAATTTCCACTCCCTGTACCTATTATAAGTTTATTAAAAGCTGTGTGCAATACCGTTGCCATAATGAGCCCTCCCCATATGTTTCGCGCGTGGATTTCGGGGTGAAAGAAGGTAAAAGCTATGGAAACCCCGACGATTCCGGACGCGACGGTATGCAGAACCGTGGCCCCAACAAAGCGCAAGTCGGCTGTGGCCAAAACCGAGAGCAATTCCTCGCCCCCTGAATAAGTCTTAAGCAAAAGGAGGATATTTTCCATTGCCGCGAACCCAAGAGCAACGGTTATAAGGTATATGACGGCATCTATAGGCGCCTCATATATGGAGCGCCTAAGGTCTGCCCACCACGCGACGGAAAATTTAGATGCCTCTTCGATGAAGGCCCACGGCACTAAGAGCCATAAGCTCGCGAAACCTGACGCGGTCGAAGAGTCGCAGCTTTGGACAAATCCGTAACGAAGCGAAAAACCGCACCAAGCATATTCCATTAGCAATACAATTGGGACAGAGGCCATCCCGAGGACGAAGCTCTTCATAATAGCGCCTTTGGGTTCCTTGTGCGTATCTTCTTTAAGCCAGAACCAAAGCCATAAAAGTGGTGGAAGCAGACCGGTTACCAAAACTACGGAAAGCCCTTCGATTGTCAAAGCTTTGGCCATTCTTCTATCATAAGGAGTTTTTGGCCGTCTTCTTTGGGGATATGTTCCCAGATTTTCTCCGTTACGAAAGGCATAAATGGGTGGAAGAGTTTTAAGGAGTTGGCGAGAACATACAAAAGCACCGCTTTAGCTTCTTCCGAATCGTCTTTTTTCGCCCTTTCCAGATATTTGTCGCAAAACTCGTGCCAGAAAAAATCGTAAAGTTCGTGGAGCGCTTGGCCGAAGTCGTATTGATCGATTAATGTGTTTACTTTCTTTGATGTCTCATTTAGTCTTTGGATAATCGATATTTGATTGGAAATTAGGAATTGGGAATTTGGAATTCCGCTTCGTTCCAATACGAAGCGGCTTGCGTTCCAGATTTTATTCGCGAATTTTTTTCCGGCGAGCACATGTTCTTCGGCCCAGTGAATATCTTGCCCGCCCATCGCTTGCCAAATAAGCCCAAAGCGGGTCGCGTCCGCGCCATATTTTTCTATCAAAGCCATTGGATCAACGCCCGTGCCCAAAGATTTGGACATGCGCGCGCCTGATTTCGCGAGTATGGTCGCGTGTATTATGACATCCGAAAATGGAGGCTTGCCTAAAAATTCTTCCGACGAGAAAACCATCCGCGCGACCCAGAGATTAATAATGTCCCGCGCAGTTGAGAGAACTTGCGTAGGGTAAAATTCTTTTAAATCTTTCGAGTTGTCATTGGGCCAGCCGAGAGTGGCAAAAGGCCAAAGTGCGGATGAAAACCAGGTATCCAAAACATCCTCCATGCCATCAATAGGAATTTTATGCCCCCACCAAATTTGGCGCGAGATGCACCAGTCTCGTATATTCTCAAGCCAATCCAAATAAATTTTCTCCCAGCGCTGTGGATGGAATTTAACTTTTCCCGATTTAACGTCTTCGATCGCGAGTTTCGCGAGCTCATCCATTTTCAAAAACCATTGCTTCGAGCGCATAGGCTCAATTACAGTTCCGCAACGGGAACAGACGGCAACGTTGTGCGCGTAGTCTTCAACTTTTTCTATCAATTCGAGTTCTTCGAGTTTCGCGATAACTTTCTCCCGCGCTTCTTTTATTTTGAGTCCTGTAAATTCTTTCCCCGCTTCGTCTGTCATCCGCGCGTTTTCGTTTATGACCTGCAAGAATGGCAGTTTATGGTCGATGGCAATCGCTTCGTCGGTCGCGTCATGGTTCGGAGTTACTTTAACCGCTCCAGTTCCGAATTCCATTTCAATTTTATGATCCTCAATGATCTGGATTTCTCTATTTTGAATCGGGAGTACGGCAGTTTTTCCAATCATATTTTTATATCGCGCGTCTTTCGGATTTACGGCAACGGCCATATCTCCGAGCATTGTTTCCGGTCTAGTTGTAGCTACCGTGATAAAATTTTCCGAATTCTTAATCGGATATTTTATGAACCACAGTTTTCCCTTCTCTTCTTTATATTCTAATTCTAGATCCGAAAGGGAAGTATGGCATCTTGCGCACCAGTTGATTACGCGCTCGCCCTGATAAATCCAATCCTTCTTTTGATAATGCAAAAACGCAACTTCAACCGCTCTGGCATATTCTGGATCCATCGTAAATCGCGCTCGCGACCAATCGGCTGAAGCCCCGATTTTTTTCAACTGGTCTAAAATTATATTCCCGTACTTTTCTTTCCATTCCAAAACGCGTTCCAAAAATTTCTCGCGTCCGAGGTCGTGTCGCGTCTTGCCTTCTTTCTTTAATTCTTTTTCAACAACATTTTGCGTGGCGATTCCGGCGTGATCCATTCCGGGAATCCAAAGAGTTTTATATCCCTCCATCCTTTTTTTGCGTATCAAAATATCCTGAATCGTCGCGTTTAGAGCGTGACCCATATGCAAAGATCCTGTCACGTTCGGAGGTGGTAGAGCAATCGTGAAAGTCTTTCCATTTCTATCGGTCAGGCTATCCGGATTAAAAAACCCCGACTCCTCCCATTTTTTATAAATTTCGGGCTCAACCGATTTTGGATCGTATGGCTTTTCAAATTCATCGTTTGGCATTCCTGAATTATGCCAATTTTTCTATCTTTTTGAAAGCCTTAGATTTCCGGTCGCTTTGATGTTTTTTGAGCTTTTCCAATTTTTAGATTTTGCGAAACGGTAGTATCCCGCGACCGCGATCATCGCGGCGTTGTCGCCGGTAAAACGTTTATTCGGCAATAAAATATTTGGAAATTTTTTTGCCAGTTCCTCGCGGAGTTTGTCATTCGCGGCAACTCCTCCCCCGAGCGCTATCGCGCGCGGTTTGTATTGTTCCGTCGCTTTGATTGTTTTTCTGACCAAAACATCAACGACAGCTTCTTCGAAGGAAGATGCGATATCAGCTTTAACTTTCTTTGACCTAAACTTAGTTTGGGTCATTTCGCGAATTTTATATAGAACAGCAGTTTTGAGCCCCGAAAAGGAGAAATTTAAATCTTTAGAATGGATCATCGGCCGTGGAAAATTTATGGACATCCGATGTCCAAATTTCGCGAGCTTTGATATTTCTGGCCCGCCGGGATATCCGAGTTTAAGCATCCGCGCGACTTTATCAAACGCTTCGCCCGCGGCGTCGTCCAAAGTCTCGCCGAGAATTTTGTAATTTAAATGGTTTTTTACTAAAACTAATTCCGTATGCCCCCCGGAGACTATTAATGTAAGCAAAGGGAAAATACCTTCATTTTGAATTTTGAACTTTGATTTTTGCATTAACGCCGAATATACATGCCCTTCCAGGTGATTTACCGGTATGAGCGGCACTCTCCATTTCTTCGCGAGCTCGCGCGCGAAATTTATTCCAGTCCAGAGGGCGGGCTCAAGCCCCGGGCCGTATGTGACGGCTATCGCATCCAACTTGGAGGCTCGGCTTCCAAGTGGAAGCCGAGCCTCCTTAAGTGCGCGCTTCAGTAAAATCGGCAGATTCTTAATATGTTCTCGTTTCGCCAGATTCGGCACAACTCCGCCGAAAGGCGCGTGGATCTTTACCTGCGATGCGATCTGATCCGAAAGAATTTCAAAATCAACTCCGCTTTTTGTCTCCTCGGCTTTCAGAAGTGCGATCGCGGTCTCATCGCAGGATGTCTCTATGGATAAAATAATCATGTTACTATAATATATACGAGTTCCGGCCCCATCGTCTAATGGTGAGGACAGCGCTCTTTCAAGGCGTAAATCCGGGTTCGATTCCCGGTGGGGCCGCTATGGATCTCTTGAGTAAAAAATGCATCCCATGTGAAGGCGGAACTAAACCATTTGAACCAGAGCAGATAAAACCATATTTGGATCAAGTGAAGGGATGGAACTTGGTGCGCGCGGAGAAAATTTTTAAGGAATTTAAGTTTAAGGGTTTTAAAGAAGCTTTGGCGTTTGCAAACAAAGTCGGCGCGCTAGCGGAGGAAGAGGGGCACCATCCGGATTTCGCTATTTTATATAATAAGGTAATATTGAATCTCTGGACGCACGCCATCGGCGGCCTTTCGGAAAACGATTTTATCATGGCTGCCAAAATCGACCAAATAAAATGAATAAGATTGCTAAAGTTTTCATAGAAACGCTTCCGATCCTTTTCGGGATTTTGTTTTCCTATCTTTTTTGGCAGAATAGTTTTTTGCTTTTTGCGATCTATATTATTTTGTCTGTAGTTTTAATTTTATGGCGCGGCGACAATTCGGAATTTGCCATCTTTATTTACGGCATTATTATTGGGGGGTTGGTGGAAGTTATTGGAACGCAAGTAAGCGGATACCAGTCTTTCGCGGAGCCGGATTTTCTTGGGATTCCAATATGGCTGCCCATTGTTTGGGGCTACGGATTTGTTGCCATGAAACGGATAGGAATTATTTTGAAAAGCTAGTGCGCCCTGGAAGGATCGGACTTCCGGCCTTTCGCATGTCAAGCGAACGCTCTACCACTGAGCTAAGGGCGCGATAAAGTAAATATACTATGCCATCACAAAAAATCAAAAAAGAATCTTGTCCGCATGTAGGCGAGATGAAAATTACCACTTCAGACGCGAAGAAATGCGAAAAGTGCGATGTTGCTACAAATCTCCGGCTTTGCACTTCTTGCGGCAGAGTTTTTTGCTGCCAGTCGCATAACGCCCATAACGAGGAGCATTTTAAAGAAACAAATCACCCGATTATTATTCCTCTCCCGACTGGAACGCCTTTATCATGGATCTGGTGCTGGATTGATAAAGCGTATTTAGAATGATTTCATACACCGATTTTCTAAAAATCGATTTGCGGGTGGCGAAGATTTTATCTGCCGAAAGGGTCGAGGGTTCAGAGAAATTAGTTAAGCTTGAAGTTTCGCTTGGCGAGGAAAACCGCCAAATTATCGCTGGAATCGGAAAAGTTTATCAACTGGAAAGTTTGATTGGGAAAGAAATAGTCGTTGTTGCCAATCTCGAACCGCGGAAATTAATGGGACTTGAATCACAAGGAATGCTTCTTGCGGCGGATAACGAAGGCAGGCCGATTTTGCTTGGCCCGGACGCGGAAGTGCCCGCTGGAAGTATTGTTAAATAAATTGTATAATAAAGAAAATGGATAAGAATAAAGAGTTTAAGGCCATTGGCGTTCTGCTTGCTATAGCGATTGTTTTGGGATTGGCGTTTGTGGTTTATTATCGAGAAGCCGGCAATGGGGACGGTTCGAAAAACGAAAAAGAAGAATCGCCTCAGGCAAACGAAGCCGAAAATTACTCCTCGAAAATAAAAGTGACTTTCACAAATGAAGTTTATTTGCAGGATATCTACCAATCAAACCCGCGCCTGCGGACATATACTGGAAAAGTGCAAAACACTGGCGATAAAACCGTAAATTATGTTGGCATCAAAGTTTATTATTTAGACAAGGATGGAAAAAGCATTTGGGAAGAAGTCATCTCGCTGGGCGATACTCTCAAGCCCAATTATATAAAAGAGTTTCCGTTCGGGGGAGCAAGAGTGTCTTCTGAATGGGCGGGCAAGGTCACTTATGAATTGACGAGTTTGCAGTTTGAAAATGATCGGAGGGTAGAAATTCCATCGCGGATTGACTCGCGCCTAAGCCGTCCTCCCTTCACTAATTTATTGTTTCCAATTTTTTAAAGGTTATTATTAAAAAATAAAATAAAATATATGTTTAGGAACGATCCTATGTGGAAGTATAAAATTATGAATTTCATCATCGGCGGAGCGATCGCGGTGATAGTTTCAACTCTTCTCGTCTTGGGCTTGAAGATTTTCATTCCCGCGCCGGAATACCCGAGCTATGCGCGCGATTATGGCTCTTGCGCCACGGGTGACCAAGCCTGTTACGAAAGACAGCAAAGGGAATATCAGGATAGGCAGGAAGAATATGCGAAGTTGAGCAAGACTTACGGCGGTAAAATTTTTATAGCCGCTAACGTCGCCGGAATAATCGTCCTTCTTTTGGGCATTCTCTGTTTCGCGCTTGGCCTCGGAACGAATATCGGTGTTGGAATTATTTTGTCTGGGGCGTTCGGGATTATATATGGATATGCTCTGGGGTGGGCTGGCGCCGACGACGCCGTGAAATTCGGCGTCGGCGTGGTAGTCGCTCTGATACTGATAGGCGGCGGAGTCGCGGTAAATAGGATGCATGCCAAAGCCGCGGCTTCCGTGTCTATGCCAGGTTCAGACCAAATTAAGGTATAGATGCAAAAAATCTACGAGGACGACAATTTACTGGCGGCCAATAAGCCCGCAGGAGAAAATTTTTATTGGGCGCTAAAAGAAAGGCCAGAACTGTTAATCGTCCATCGGCTCGACAAGGAAACTTCTGGAGTAATCCTTTTCGCGAAAAATGAGAAGGCGCAGGAGTATTTGCGCGATCTTTTTAAATCGCGGCTAATTCAAAAAAGCTACAAAGTTTTAGTTGTCGGCAAATTCAAAGATAATTCCGGCAGAATTGAATTGTCGATTGGGAGAAGTAAAAAAACTCCGCTGAAAAGAGTTGCGATCGGCGAAAAAAGGGGAACAATTAGGGAAGCGCTGACCGAATACAAAGTTATAAAAAGATTCAATGACTTCACGTTTGTCGAGGCGCTTCCGAAAACCGGGCGAACGCACCAAATCCGCTCGCATTTTGCGGCAATCGGACATCCTGTTGTCTGTGACAAGCTTTATTCCGGGAAAAGATATATGTGTCCTGGCGGCCTCGCGCGCCAATTTTTGCACGCTTCTTCAATAGAGTTTTCGTTGCCTGCCTCGCCTGCGGCAAGTCAAGGCGGGCCAAGTGGCGCAAAAATCAAGCTCGAGGCCGATATGCCCGAGGATTTGGAGCGAGCCTTGCAAGAAATCGGGACATGTGATAAAAATAACAAATCATGACTACGGTTTTTGATACGAAATTTTCGCCGATTGATATAGAGGCGAGGAGAAAATTAGATCTTCACGCCGGAGATGCGGTTCGCGTCTGGCAGAAAATTAAAGAAGGGGACAAAACGAGACTTCAGGCGTTTGAGGGATTGGTGCTCGCGCGGAAGCACGGAATGGAGGCAGGCGCGACTTTTACTGTCAGAAAAGTTTCCGATGGCATTGGAGTGGAGAGAATTTTCCCATTATATTCTCCAGTGATAGAGAAGATCGAAATTTTAAGACGCGGGAATATCAGAAGAGCGAAGCTGTATTATGTCCGCGAGAAGGCGCAATCCGAGGCGCGCCGGAAAATGAAACAGACTTTGTATACGGCTCCGAAAGAAGAGGCTCCGTCGGAATAACGAAACGTCATATTGGCGCGCGGGTGCTGTAATCGGTAGCCAGGCTGGCTTGAGGTGCCAGTGGTCGCAAGACCGTGGGAGTTCAAATCTCCCCCCGCGCACACGCTTTAGAATACCTTTTGCATTAATCTTTTATGGGTGTAGGATGGGGGTATAAGAAGGTCGGCAGATTATAAAAATTAATTGTAATCTATGGCTGATAAGCAAATAGGGAAAGTGACCCACTACTACGACAAAATTCACGTTGCCGTCGTCAAGCTTACCGATAAGCTTTCAACGGGAGACAAGGTTAAAGTTGTCAAAGGAGACAATGAATTTACGGATGTCGTCGGATCGATGCAGATCAACAAAGAAAATGTCAGTTCCGCAAAAACGGGAGAGGAGGTGGCAATAATGCTTTCCAAAGCCGCCAAGGAGGGTTCGTTGGTTTTTAAGGTTGAATAGTTGCGCGGTTAAGTAATAGAATAGTTGGGTAGTTTCGAATTGCAAAAAAATAATGGTGCCTATACCTGCCCGACTGGACGAGTCCGTCGTTCGGGCGGGGTGTTACAAATAATTTAGAGCGCAGGATAAAACAGCACATAGCAGGACATACACTATCTACAAAAAATATGAAGAATATTAATGTCGTGTATGAGGAAAAATTTGATTCATTTGAAATTGCAAGGAAACGTGAGTTATACTTCAAGTCAGCTGCAGGAAGGCGATATTTGAAAAAGTAGCTTGAAAAATAATGGTGCCTATAGTGTAACGGTCAGCACTAGAGTTTGTGGAACTCTCGGTTCGGGTTCAAATCCCGATAGGCACCCAAACAATATGGCAATCATCATCTCAAAAAAGGGCAAAAATGCCCAGCGCATAGAAAAATCCAATTTCGAAAAAGAGGATTATCTCCAGCAATACATATACGACAATCCCGAGAGCATTCCGCTCTACGATATCAAGGAAGATATCCGGCTTCTTATCCTCGCCCGGGAGTTCCCAACGAATAGCGGGCCTATTGATGCCATCGGCGTGGACAAAGACGGCGAGATCTATCTTATCGAGACTAAGCTCTACAAGAATCCGGACAAGCGATATGTTGTCGCTCAAGTCCTAGACTACGGTGCGGCGTTATGGAGCGAGGGGCTGGACTTTGACGAGTTTAGCCGGCGGCTCGATGAAGAAGTGAATAAAAAATTAAAGATACCGCTCCGCGAGCGGCTTAAAGAATTCTTTGAACTTGGAGACGAGGAAGCAGTATCGCTTCTTGAAAACATTCGGCAGAATCTTAACAAAGGAAATTTCCGGTTCGTGGTTCTTATGGACAAGCTTCACGACCAATTGAAAGATCTCATTATCTTCATCAACGAAAACAGCAGATTCGATATCTTTGCGGTGGAGCTTGAATATTACAAACACGAAGAATACGAAATCTTGATTCCCAGAATCTTTGGCGCTGAAGTGAAAAAAGACATTGCCGTATCGTCATCCGGCAAGCGGCAGTATCGAGAATGGGATAAGGAGTCGTTCTTCCAGGATGCGCAAGCAAAGATTCAAGACAAAACGGCACTTGCCACTCTGTCGGAGCTTTACAAGTTCTCCAAAGAGAATGCTGATTCGGTTGAGTGGGGAAGCGGGGCAGATAAGGGTACTTTCACATTCAAAGTAATTCCCTGGGAGGGAGAAAATAAAGCGTCGGTTTTTACCGTATGGAGCGATGGGGCGGTGAGCTTTCGGTTCGGCAACATCCAGCGTAAAATTGATCAAAATGTGGCCGATGCCCTGTATGAAAAATTAAAAGGGTATGCCGGAATGAAAAGCAAGGAATACATGTATTCCTCCAAGGGCTTTGCGCTGAGAATTCCTTTGCAGACCGCGTTTCCAGACCAAAAGGCGATTAGCCGGTTCAAGCAGGCGATTCTCGAATTCAAAAAGGAAATTAAATCATAGCGTACCTGAATCGCCACTCCATTCCGCTCTCGCCGCAGAAGCACGGGGCGGATTTGAGCGACAATTCTTGACTTCGAGAAATTGGATAAACTGCTGTAAACAGGTTTTTGCCTAATTTTAAAAGATCTATGGTATTATAGGTCTTTTAAAATTGTCCAGCGGACGCAAGAAATCATTCTCGTCAAACCATAAAATTCCCATTTACACGCAACCGTCTTTTTGCTATCGTTGCAAGTGTAAATGGGCAATACTATTCATCATCTTCGAATACATGGGGATAATATTTTAGAGTGCGAAAACGCACTTAAACTTTTGTCTTTTTCGTTAAATGGAAAAGAGGATTATAAAATTGTCCATGAAAGCCCTGCTTATGCGCCAATTTACTCTGTTGAGACTAATCATCAAATACAGTTTTTAATCCAGTTGTTTCCTGGATACGGCAGATGGAGATTTTCTATTACTGAATATCTGACTGCGCGAGGTGCGCCGCTAAGAGAAGCTCCTGATGCGATTATTACAAAATTCGACGCAAAGCAGAATTATGAGTATCCAATTTTGGCCCTCGAATTCAGCGGCGCCTTGCCGGCAGGTAATAATGCTTGGCAGAGAACAGGACGGGCGCTTGCTTTGGCTTATGCTGGAATTCCCTATCTTTATTTTACTGAACTTGGAGGGCATGAGCTTGGGTCTGATAGAACTTTGAAGGCGCCGCGATTTCCGAATCCCCTTGTTCCTTTTGCATACGCCACTCTAGGAATTGAAACAAAAACCATTTCGTTACCCGTATATATTCCAAGTCCGTCTATTAGCACTGGGGTCGCAGATGAATTTTCGGCAATTTTAGGTTCTCAGGATGCGGCAGACTTAGTAAAAGCAATCTTGTTAGAGGGTGATCGCAAAAGTTCCATAGAAAAGCTTGAAAAAAAGTTGATAGAAATGGTTGGGGTTCTTGCCAAACAAAGAAAACGAAAGGACACCCTAGATCCTGTCGAGTGGGAAACTTTTTATAAAAAGGAGGGTGGTTCCGAAAAAGCGGATTGGCTAATTTTAAGAAAGTTGCCGTGGAATAAAAAACTCGGAATTAAATCACTCACAACAACATTTCTTAAATTACTCAAGTTAGTGAACAAAAATAAGGTTGTGGCAGTTGGCTCAAAAGAAATGCCAATTTGTCTAGTTTCAAAAGATAAAAGATCAACTTTAGCAAGTGATATTAAAAAGTTATATGGAAGTCGGGTAAGTAATGAATTTATTAGATGGATAGCAGATTCAAATCGTCACCTTGTCCTAGTATGGATTGCTGGTTTTAAACCTCGAGGGGATGATTCACGGCCTGATAGGGGTCTAGTGCCATTAGCGAGAATGGTTTTTGGGACAAAAGATTTGGATTTACTTTCGATTGTATATGGTCCCGCTAAAAGTGAAGTATGGAATCAATTACAAGGCGACATGAAGAGGTTGGCGTCTATAAATGGACTTTGGGAAGCCATAGTTAACTTAAGCGATGGGATTTTGATAGATAGCTCTACCAGTAAAAAAGTTAAAACTATAGGCTTTATAAATCAGAAGGTCAAAACAAAATCTAAAGAAATTCCATTGATTGCTGCATCGACTACTCCTATTTTTGGAGAGCACGACATTGATTCTATTATGCACCTACTTTTTTCTGAAGCAATTCAAGATGGCGTATATGAAGCCCTTTGTAATCCGCCAGGAGGCGACTGGAGCGGAATCAATATCCTTGACTTTAAAGGTGACATCGAATTTAGGTGGACATCATTGCCAAGAGTCTCTGGCGCGGATTCAAAAAGACCAGATCACTTAGTTCAAATTCGAGGCGGTTCGTTTTTACTATCAATAGAATCGAAGGATATTCAATCAAGACTGGAGAAAAATGTCGGCCCCAGACTTATAAAATATGTTAGTCAATTACTCCGCAGCGATCCTATATCTACACGCGTTAAAAATGAGAAATGGTCACCTTTTAGCGGTGCCGGATTTGAGAGAAAGTTTAACATACTATCCGCGGTAGCATTTCGTATGCAAAATCCGAAAGATTTAGCCTCGGCGATAAAAAATACTAAGGCTGATCTCGCTTTCGGTCTAAATTTCAAGAGCAACGATGGAGTTGCGACAATTATCTATATTCTTATGACGGAAAAGGCCGAGCCTTTAGCTGGGGTAATCAAAAAGCTTGCTTCTCGATATCCTAAGTTAATAGAGTTGAAATTTTATTAAAAATTTAAGTAAAGAGATTCGTAAACTTTTTCTACCTTTCTGTCCTGAACTTTTTTGAAAGTAGAATTTCCAAATGGTACGAGCAAGTGTCTTTTATAAAGAGTTTTTGGAATCTCTACAATATAGTTTTTGTCTGCCCTCATTCCATCATATGAAAGCGCGAATTTAATGCCTTTATCATTAAGGCCTGAAAGATAGTTAAGAAATTCCTCAAAATTGATAGTACCAAAGTATCTTCCTCGAGTATTAAAATAAGGCGGGTCTAAGTATATAAAATCGTCCCGTCGGGCATTTTTTGTTGCCTTACGGTAATCTGTTGTTAGAAATACACAATTCTTTATTCTCTGATTCCAGTCCGTGGCAATTTTTGCAAATCGATCTGGATGGATTCCCTTACGAGTGTAGTGAAGAGAATTGTTAAATTTTCCCTGCTGATTATATCTTATTAGACCATTTACACAGGTTCTTGATAAAAAAAGAAGATCGTGCGGAGATTCGCCGTGATTAAACCTGTCTCTGGCTTTATAAAAAAATTTATAACCTTCTTTTTGTAACTCGTTCCAGTTTTCTCCATAGTTTTTAACTACTAACCCTGGCTTCTCTTTTATCAATTTCCAGAGAGCAATAAGTGGGTTGTTAATATCAGAACACACTGCTTTACGGGGTTGTAAAATTCCCACTACAGCACCACCGCCCAAAAATGGTTCGTAATAGGTATTGAAGTTATTTGGGGCGCAAGAAGCTATAAATATTGCTTGTGATTGCTTACTCCCACTCCATTTTATTAATGGCGGTAGTCTTTTCATGATTGTTTGAATAAAGGTTGTTGATTGTCTGCGTGTCGTAATCTCTCGTTGGCTATATCAACGTACTTCTGATCAAGTTCGATTCCAATATACTGCCTTCCGCTTTCTTTTGCTGCCATACACTCACTGCCGGCACCAGCAAATGGTGCTAAAACGACATCCCCTGGTTGAGAGCACAAAGCAATAATTCTTTTGCACACGCTCAGAGGTTTCTGCGTAGGATGTTTACCATATTTAATTTCACGCGATTCTTTATTGTTCGGTATATCCCAAACCGTTCTCATTTGCTTCCCTTTTTGTTTCAGTAAATCAGAAGGATCATAATACTCCTTGGATTGTTTATAGTTGAAGTAGTAACGCCTTTTCTTGATCCCAGTATGACCCCAGAGCAAAGTTTCGTGACTAGCCGTAAAACGGCGGCCAGCTAGGTTGGGGAAAGCATTCCGTTTATACCAAACAATTTCATTTATTATTTCAACTCCAAGAGTCTGGAACACCAGATTTATTATCCCTGCATTGTGATATGTACCGAATACTAATATTGATCCCGTGGGTTTCAAAATTCTTTTTGCTTCTCTTAGCCACTTAATGGAAAAATTGAAATAATCTAATAATGGTAAATTATCCCAACCCTCCATCGCTTTATGCCATTCTCCACCAAATCCTTTTAAGCCCCCGCCATTACTAAAGTGAATATTATTTCCTTTGGATAAGTTGTATGGCGGATCAGCAACTATTAAATCGATAGATTCGTCGGGTAGTCTCTGTAAATGGGAAATCGCATCTCCGCATATGATCTGATTAATGGGGAGCGTTTTGTTTCTTTTTATTTCTTCTTCAAATAGGGTCGGGTTTTCTTTTATCTCACCACCACTTTTTATAACATCAAGAACTATTCCTTGGATCGCTAACTCCTGATCTCTTTGGATAGTAATGGTCTTAAAGCTTTTATTTGCGGGTTCTAGTCTAATGCCCTTACGATCTTGATAAAATTGCTTTAGAGTTGCTTCATAATTATTAATCAATGCGACAATCTTTTGGCCATTTTCAGCAACACTTTGTTGTTTGACCAGAACAACGTCCCCATCATTGATATTTTCATCAGTCATGCTATTTCCGGCTACGCGAAGCGCGTATACTTCGCCGTGAGTAGGTATTTTCGATTTTGGTACAGCTATAGATTCACTTTGCTGTATCGCCTCGATGGGCTCACCAGCGGCGATAGTACCCAAAAGAGGAATCATCACGAGATCAGATGCTCTTTCTTTTAGGCTAATACCGCGGGCTAGATTGTCATCCTTTGCAAGGTAACCCTTATTTGCCAATGTTTCTATATGTTGATGAATCGTTGAAAGCGAAGAAAGACGAAAATGCTTTTTTATTTCTTCTAAAGTTGGGGAGAAACCCCTCTTTTTGATATAGGACTCGATGAAATCGTATATTTGCTTTTGTCGCTTAGTTAAAGTGATCATAAGTGATTGACTCGGTATCCTTACTCTCCTATACTAGTAGTATACCGAAGATTTACCGAAGATGTAATAAGTTAGTTATCCACATATGATTTATCATCTTGAATAGATTGGTCAGCTTGTCCATAAACTCTATAGCCTCACCTCGGAGGAGATTAAAATTGTTGAAGCGAATTAAAATATGGCAGTCTTTATACCAAATGAAAACATTGAAAAGAATCAAAGCTTTGGCCAAGCTGTTAATAAAGCGGTTAAAGAATATATAGAACCGGAATTAAAACGCTTGAGTCTAAAAGGTTTTAGTGCGGCCGGAATTGAGATTTTACCAGACAGGAAACACAAGGTTTATCTCGATAACAATGTTCAGGTTATGCTTGAATTCAAGAATAGGAAGGTTAGCCCAAGCGATACCGGCAAAGCAATCAATGTAGATTTACATGAAATTGAAGATGTTAAGTGGCATGATCAAAAACTCAGCAAGAATTCAGCAAAAATCTTAGTTATTCAATTTAATAAGGACTGGTGGATTTGGGATGCGGATTTCAAAAAAATCGGAGGGCTCGAAGAAAAATTTAGAATAACAACAACACACAAAATTCGTGGAGGTGGATATTTACCTCTTGAGATGCGTAAGCAGGAAAAGAAGGAATTTTTGCATGGTTGGCGTACAGGACTTGAGAAAGAATTATCGGCAATGTGGACAAGACACATAACCGTATCTCAAAGATATCGGGGTGTGATGGTTTATGACGGAAATTATTTCGATCTATTTACTCACGCTCAAGAACTTTATGTCCTGGGGTATTATTATTCTTCTATTATTGTTTGCCGTACGGCCGCAGAGCAGGCACTCATACGTATTTTGTTAAAAGTTGGAAAAGGATTCGAAATATATTATCCAAAGAAAAAAGGACGAAAGCCGATGATAAAAGGGATTATAGATTTAGTAAAAACATGTCGAGATTCAAAACTATTTCATGGTAAATATCCAATTAACAAAACGGCTGAGAAAAAATTGAATGAAATTGCTGTAATAGCTAATAATCTTGTGCACCCAAAACATGACCTTGACGCTCTCGATGTTTATAAGGACAATACCCTAAAATGTATGGATAATTTGCAGTATGTTATTAAGAGTCACTTAAATTTTATAAAAGATACGGGCACAGTTTCTGGTTATAAGTTTTCCGGTTCGGCAAAGCGCTTGAAATAATCCATATGCGAGTTAAAGTCAGTGGAAAAATTAGTCCGCTCGTCTATAAACTCTACGGCCTCACCCCGGAGGAGATTAAAGTTGTTGAAAAATAAAACAGATGTCAAGGACTTTTACTTATCCACCTGACAAGTTTTCTTTACATGAGTAATATGGTACTATAAATACATGGCTAAGAATCTATACAAAAAAATAAAGGAGCTACGCGAACAGAATAAATTCTCTCAAAAATACCTTGCAGAGAAGCTTGAGGTTTCCCGCCCTACTTATATGCAAATTGAGAAGGGAGAAAGAGACATCACTGTGCCGGAGGCAAGAAAACTTGCCATGATCTTCGGGTTGAGCTTGGAAGATTTTCTTGGAGACGAAACCTCTATTCTTCCCGATGTAGTGCTAAAAAGAGAAAGGGTAAAAGAGAAAGAAAGCGATATCCGTATTATTATGCCTCGGGCGAATGTAAATAAATTCAAGGAGGTGCTTCTATATGTTTTAAGCAAGATTGGAGCAAAGCCGAATATCGGGGAGACCGCTCTCTATAAACTCCTTTATTTTATTGATTTTGATTTTTATGAGAAGTTTGAAAGCCAGCTTACCGGGGCGCGATATATAAAAAATCATTATGGTCCGACTCCCGTTGAATTTAAGAAAATTATTGAGGGAATGGAGAAAAAAGGAGAAGTTGAGCGCGTTAAAAGCAGCTATTTTCAGTATGATCAGAAAAAATATCTTCCGCGTAGAGAATCTGATCTCAAGAATCTCTCAGCGCAGGAGATTAAACATATTGACGAGGTTCTCGCTCGTTTATCAGACAAAAACGCCAATGAACTGTCTGCTTATTCACACAGCGATGTGCCCTGGCGCGTGCATAAGTCGGGAGAGACGATCAGCTACGAAAGCGTCTTCTACCGAGACGAGGATCACTCTGTAAGAAATTATGACGATGAACTTTAGTGAAACCAATGAATTTTCAAAGGACTTCAAGCGATTATCAAAAAAATATAGATCCCTGCCGGATGATTTGCTTGAATTTAAAAAGATCGTATCAGAAATTCCTCTCGGTAGCGGGAAGCATTTTAATGTCATAACAAAAACCGAACAAGCAACCGTTATCAAGGCACGGTTATTTTGTCAGTATTTGCGGGGATCATCCTTACGAATTATTTACGCCTTACATGCTACATCTACGAAAATCGAATTTATCCAGCTGTATCTAAAAAATGAACAGGAAAATGAAGATCGTGACAGAATCAAGGAATACCTAAAAAATCACAACTCCTCGCCCCTTTAATTCATAAAGCTGTAAAAAATTATGGACGAAGAAAAAGAGTGGCAAAAAGAGATAAGAGAAAAATTGGAAAGCGAGGGGCTTGATTCCGACAAGTTTGACGAGAACGAGCGGGCTTGCGCGCGAACTGGATGAAGGGACTAGCACGAGGAGCTTGTTGCTGATAATTGCATTTTTGAATGAATTTGCTATAGTGTAAATACAACTGAATAGCTATCAAGAGTGGCGGTAGAGAATTGGCTCAATGACCCCACAGCAACCTGCGAATGTAAGGTGCTAAATCCAACTGATATTGCGTAAGTAATATCAGGAAAGATATGTTTGCGTCTAGTCCGCGCAGAAAATCTTTCCTCATTAATAGAGGAATTTTTTTATGGAAATAGATAATGAGTTCAAAAAGAGAGCGGGCGAAGCATTGGAGGAAGGTGTGCTGTTCGGATATTGTCCGAAGCATCTCGTGGTAGAAGGTCGAGAGGAGCTATGGGTATTCCCATTGAATATTCTCTTTAGCAAATTTCGAACCGAATCCGATGGATCACGAACCATGGGGAGTGCGATATATAACCCCGACCTTTCGACTTTTATTACAGAAAAAGGGCAATGGTCTATGACCTACCGGAACCAGTATGGTGGAGATAGCCATGTAATCATTACGATTACAACATTTGATTTGTCGTACAGAGGAGATAAATTTGTGAATGGAGAATTAGTTGGATCTGCAGATGGGAAAATTAAAGAGGATGCAGAGGGAATAGAGAAGGGATGGGAGATGTTCTTTTTCCATCTCACTATTCTTGGGTTGGCGAACGATGAAAAGTGTTTGTTTGAAAAAGTTGCCGGAGCGGGAGCCAGGCCACAACCTCCCGAGGAAGGAGAATGGGAAATCTTAGTGAAGTTGCCACAGGACACGGACGAGTAGACGGAGATATCGCCCGAGACGCCAAATATGGATTGAAATTTTCGATTCTATCTGGTAAGTTAGAAATAGTGCTGACGCCAGAAATTCCTTCAATGGAAGCTCCTCCCGCTGGCGGAGAAGACGGTACAAATACGTTCTTCGGAGATGAGGGTATATTTAGGGGAGCCCCTCCAGCACTACGCTTTTGAAGAGCAGAAAATCCGCCCGCTGGCATGGTGTCGTCAAGGAGATTCAACCCTTGAATGGCCGATGGGGAGGTGGCGGTTCCCCCAGAAGTCTGAAAAAATATGAAAAAACTACAATCGTTTAGAAGATAACCACCACATAGCCATTTAACTTAAATGGTATTTTGTAGGTGGTTTTTTATTTGCCGCAGTAGCTCATTGGGAGAGCGCTCGTCTGAAAAGCGAGAGGTAGAGAGTTCGATCCTCTCCTGCGGCACCAAGCCCTCGTAGGCTAATTGGATAAACCGCAGGGTTTCTATCCCTGATTTGGAGGTTCGAATCTTCCCGAGGGCGCTAAGAAATTTGTCCCAGAAAGACCGGAATACCAAGTCTCTTTCTCGTTGTCTCGCCCTTGAGTAAAAATCCTCTGCGTTCTGGAAGGTCGCCCCGCTCGCCCAAGTGCTGTGCGAATTTATTTGCCGCAAAGCTAGAGCCAAGAAAAAGCGTATGCTTTCCGTATTTATCTCGAATAGCATCAATACTTTCGTAAACTTTCGTCATTCTTTCTGCTCTGATAGCTTCTCCAAATAAGTCCATTTGGCTGTCATCAATCTCCTTGAGCTTAAAAAGCACTACTCCGGTAGAGCGATAAAGAATGTTTGGATTAAAAATATCTTCGAAGGCGGATTTTGTAAGACCGATGATATCGTGAGAGAAGTTAGTTTGTCTGCTGAACTTTATCTCAACGCCCCTGTCTTTAAATTCCTGCGTCCGGAGAAAAACAATCGCTCCTTCCGCGCCTAGCTTATATCTCCTTGCCTTCATGCAAGCGTTTTCGATATTTTTTGATAATTGCGCAAAGACGAAAGATTTATTATTGGAAGCTGGGGAGAATGTTTTGATTTTTTGTATGGATTGGTAGCTTGTCTTGACTGCGGTATCGAGCGGGATTACTGAATATCCATTTAACTCCTGCCAAATTTCTATATGCGGTTTGGTTAAGTATTCTCTGATCCACTCCTCTTTTTTCTGTGCGTATTCGAGCGCGGTTTTTATTCCATGTTTATTCAGATATGCCGTCGTCTGCGCTCCAATTCCCCAGACTTTCTCAACGGAAAACTCCTTTAAATAATGATGGATATGCCTTCCAGGAATTGAAGTAAGGCCGGATGGCTTCTTCCATTTAGATCCTAACTTTGCGAGAACCTTCGAGGGTGCGAGTCCGATGGAAAAAGTGAATCCCAATTCAATATCTAATTCGTGTTTAATCTTCTCCGCAATATCTTCATACGGCATATGCAACGGTCTTTGCAGTCCGGTAATATCCGCGAAGCATTCATCAATAGAATATTCTTCAACGTCCGGCGTATACCTTCGGACGATATTAAACATTCGTTTTGAAAGGATGCTGTATGTTTCGTAGTCCGAGGGAAGGACAACGAGAGCGGGGCAAAGCGCTTGCGCATCCCGAAGGCGCATAGCTCTGGTTATTCCAAGCGCCTTTGCTTCGTAACTCATTGAGGCGACAATTCCTCTTTCCTTTCCGGTAATGACCGGCCTTCCTTTGAGTTTTGGATTTCGCGCCTGCTCGCATGACGCAAAAAACGCATCCCCATCGATATGTAGAATAGCTTTCGGAAATGAGCGCAAGTGTAGTGGCTGTTCGCTCACGAGTATTTTCTGATAACTGCCTTAACGACTGCTGCTATTTTCAAATCCTCCTTTGGAAAAATCTTTTTAAATTTACTGTTTGCGGCTTCCAAGTAAATTTCCTTTCCGCGCTTGCGGAAATATTTCATAGTCCAATTGCCGTCTACTTCTGCGATAACGATCTCGCCGTCCTTCGCCTCATTCTTGCGCTCAACCAAAACAATATCGTTTGGAAGAATGCCCGCGTCTTTCATAGAGTCTCCTTTAACAGTTATCATATACGTCGCCTCTTTGTTCTGAATTAAAAATTCATCGAGGGTCATAGTATCCAGAAGCTCCTCCTCGGCGGGGGACGGCCATCCGGCTTCAATTTCCCCAATCATAGGTATCTCGCCGAATCTTTTTGATGGGATCAGTCTTCCTTGTCTATCCTTGCTCACGAGTCCCTCGCTCACGAGTTTCTCGACTAACCGATATACCGCGTTCTTCGATTTAAAACCCACAAGCATCATTATCTCGCTGTAGCTTGGCATCCGGCGCCTCTTGTTATAGAAGTCCCTGATTTTATCGAAATACGTCTTGCCCATAGGGGACAGTATAAGTGAACGGTTGTTCACTCGTCTAATTTGGCTGTGTATATCTTGTTTTTAAACTTGATTTTTTTAGAAAACGGCTTGATAATTCTGCAATGGAAAGGCACGCGTTTATAGATGTTGCAAATACCAAAGGAACTGCAAGTACTGCCCTTGAATTTTATATTGATTGGCAAAAACTATTTAATTTCTTTTCAGGTGGAAAATGGCAGTGCGCTAATATTTTTTACTATGAGGGAGGCACAGACTCGCGCATATATAAAAACCGCTTCAAAAAACTTTCAGACATTGGCTACAGTGTCAAAACAAAACAAATATTTTCACACAAGAATAAAGAGAAAGTAGTTACTTACGTATGTGCATATTGTGAACATAAAAATGACACGCCGGTGAGAGAGTGGAATTTGGAGTGTTATAAATGCAAAGAAATAAATGACATCCCTATCATCTATGGCAGTAGGCGAAAAGCCAATTTTGATGTCGAAATAACTTGCGATGCTTTGGAATTTGCAAAGCCAAAAACTGAAATATTATTGTTCACTGGCGATGGAGATTTTTGTTACTTGGCGGAGAAATTAGTTAGTCTTGGAGCACGCGTTACATTTGTCTCAACCGTCAAAGAAACTAGTAAGAATGAAAAAAGATTTTCAACTCGTTTGAGAAGTCTAATAAATTCAGAAGAAAGCAGATATATAAAAACACAAAAAGCACCACGTGTCCGCCTCCTTGAAATGAATAACTTTAAACTTCTTATTCAAAGCACACAGGGGGTGGAGACTAGCTTTGAGCAAGCAAAGCATAAAGAAAACGCCGCGAAGCGCGACGTTTTCGAATGATTTATTGATTATATCCAATTGGTATTGCTTGTCAAATAACAATATGTGTGGAAGATTCTCCATAGGCACTAGTCAAGAAATGCTCGAAGATTACTTCGATGCGAAATTCGAGGAGACTTTTAAACCGAATTATAATGCAGCTCCTTCTCAAAGCCTTCCGGTCATATTGAATAAAGATCCACTGCATATTATTTTGGCGCCTTGGGGAATTAAGCCGGTATGGTTGGAACATTCGAATATAAAACGAAAAGACGGGCTCATAAATATCCGAGCCGAGACGCTAAAAGAAAAGGCAACTTTCAAGAAGGATTTAAAGGAGAGGAGATGCCTTGTTATTTCGGATGGCTATTATGAATGGAAGAAAACGGACAAAGGCAAAATTCCGTACAGGTTTATCCTGAAAAAGCAGATGCCTTTTGCATTTGCTGGACTGTGGGAACAAAACGAAGGCGAAGAAAGATTTGCCGTTATCACGACAACTCCAAATAAGATGGCGGTTAAGGTTCATCATCGCATGCCGGTGATTCTCAATATGAAAGAGAAGGATGCGTGGCTCGATGCGGATTTAGATCCGATCAAAGCTTTGAAAATGCTTGATCCCTATCCCGAAAAGGAAATGGAATATTTTGAAGTCTCAAAAACTCTCAATAGCGCTAGATTCAATGATATCCGCTTAACCCAAAAAATAAGCAATAGTCAAAATATCATAGATAAATCAAAAAACTTTTAAAATTTTATAAAAATTTTTGTAGATTTAATGTTTTCTCAATCATTGTTATATACAAAGGGGCAGGGGGGTCAAAAGGGGGTATACCCGCCCTTACCCGAAATGTCAGACCAATAATAATAAATGATTAATTTGTTTTATCATTAATTCAGGCACGGGGATTGCCCGCTCCCAATCATAGGTTCGAAAGCCGTCCCGCCATGCACCCAAAAATAACGAGCGAAGCGACTATATTTTTGGAGTGTACCAGACTCTATTATTTTATAAATGGAATGGTGCACCCAGATTTATGGGAATGACTTGAAATTCAAACTCCTGATCTATATAATACCCTTATGAAAATCACGGGCTTAAAATCAGTTGTTTGGAAAGAAGGTAAATACTACGTTGCCCAATGTCTTAATGTTGATGTTTCAAGTTTTGGGAAGACAAGAAAAGAGACTCTTGGGAATCTTGATGAAGCGCTTGAATTGTATTTTGAAGATTTGAAGTCGCCATCAAAGATAAGCAAAGTTGAACGTCCAGAATTGGTTGAGGTTTCGTTAAGCCGTGCCTAAGCTTTATTCTTCAAGCCATATCGTTAAAGTCCTTCAGAGAGAGGGCTTTATTTATGTTTCTCAAAGAGGTAGTCACGTTAAATTTAGAAAAATTGGCAGAAAGACGTTAACGGTAATCGTCCCCGCAAACCGCAAAGAAATCCCGCTTGGAACTTTCAGGTCAATTCTACGCCAATCCGAGCTCAAAGAGGAGAATTTTTAATGATAATTTTTTAACCCCTAACGGGAGTTAGAACTTTCTTAAATGAAATGAGGTGCATAGTATGATATATTGTGATATTTTAAGGCCATGAAAGTAAATGTTGGATCAAAAAACGAGACTAAGGTACGGGCAGTTAAAGAAGCTCTCTCGGAGTTTCCAGAATTTTCTAAGGCAGAAATTGTTTCTGTCGAAGTTGATCCCGGCGTTCATAAGCAGCCGAAGAATATGGAGCAGACTGTTCAAGGCGCAATGAATAGAGCAGAAAAAGCATTCAAGGATTGCGACCTTTCGGTTGGGCTCGAGAGCGGACTTATTGAAGTCCCGAAGACTAAAAGCGGATACATGGATATAACTAATGCGCAATTTTCGACGGCAAAAATTTCCACTTGGGCGGATCTTCCGCCTTTGAATATCCAAAATCTATGATTGATCTGGTCTTTAGTAAGGATTATGAAATCGATGAAGCGGCAAAGGAAGTTGGATTTTCTAATGATGAAAATATCGGAGAAAGGGAAGGTATGATCGGAGTTCTCACCAAAGGAAGGCTAGATAGGACTGGATATAGCAAGCAAGCAGTAATCACTGCATTGATACATTTATTAAATCCGGAGCACTACTAATTTCGAATAAATTTCGATTCTAATGCCGAATTGAACATTCGATGTTCAATAAGATAAATCACGACAAAAGCACCCCGCCGTCAACGACGATTTGAGAGCCCGTCATATATGACGAGAGATCGGAGGCGAGAAAAAGAGCGACTTTGCCTATGTCATCCGGCTCTCCAATGCGCCGCATCGGGATTTTGGCGAGAAAAGCCGCGAGGAATTTTTCCATACTTGCTCCAGCCGGAGACATTTTAGCGACACCTGGCGTCGCGATGCCTCCGGGCGCGATCGCGTTCACCCAAATTTTATGCTCCGCAAGTTCAAGCGCGGAATTTTTTGTAAATCCCCAAACGCCGTGTTTGGATGCGTCGTAGTGCGCAAGTCCGATCATTGAGGGATGTAGCGCGTCAATCGAAGTTATGTTGATTATTTTCCCGCCGCGTCCCTGCGAGATCATCTGCTTGCTCGCTTCCCTCGTGCATAAAAAAACGCTTCGCAGATTGACGGACATAACTTTGTCAAAATCTTCTTTAGTCATCTCCGAAACGTGCTTTTGCGGATAAATTCCCGCGTTATTGACCACGATATCGAGCCCGCCGAATTCTTTGACAGCCACTTCAACCATTTTTTTGACATCTTCCTCTTTGGAAACATCTGTTTTTAAAAATTTTACTCTTTTCCCGTCCGCAGATTTTTCGCCTTCTTTTTCATCCAAATCCGCTATCAAAACGTTCGCCCCGGCTTCGGCTAGGCGCGAAACAATACCGAGCCCGATGCCCATGGCTCCGCCCGTCACGATCGCGGTTTTCCCGCCCAAATTCATAAGTTCTGAAATTGATTTTTGTTTCATGCTTATATTTTATCATCTATTTAAAAATAGAACACCGCGCTCGGTGCGCGGATTCCATTGTCTATTAAACCCCGGTCATCCCTTATTCGGCGCTTTGCTTCCAGAGGCATTCAAAAAATACAGTCATTGTATTTGTGATATCCTTATCTTCAATTAAAACACCCGTCGGCCGGCGCTTATCCAGAGAAATGAGGGCAACTTTATTTGCGTATATAAAATTCATATTGTTGATTCGGGCATCTTCTGGCAAAAATCTCGTTTCGCGCAGCTCCTTCTCGTCTTTTTCTTTCATTATTATCGCATCAGGCCTCTTCGCTACAAGAAGACGCACTTTTAGAAAATGACTTTTTCGCAAATTGATAAAATCATTGACATATTCGCTTCCAAAAAAGTCGACCCAATCATCCCAGGCCGAGATTACAAGAAAGTGATGTTTGGTCGCGATTATGTCGTCGAGGATCAATTTAATTTCTTCCTCGCCGATAAAAACTTTTACCGTTGGTTTGCTGTCGCCTTTATTGCGGCGGATTGCCTGCAGCTCCGGCAAAACCGCGCGGAGCGCCGCTTCTTGCTCGCGCAAACGGGTTAAAAATTTTTCTGGGCTTTCAGCGATCCAATATTTGTAGCGCCGCTTCACATAAAAATTTATCAGCCCCTCCTTGTGAAGGGAGTTCGCGATTATCTGGACGCTCGTCCTTGGCATTTTTACTTTCTCGGATATTTCGGAAACAGTCGCCTCGCCCAAATTCAGAGCAGCCAAATAGACTTTGGCTTCGTTTGGCGTATATCCAAATTGTTCAATCAATTTTTGGATATGCATGAATTTGAGGCCTTATGCTATATAATATACCTATTATGGCACATGGCACATAATTTTTTACAATTGAAAGATCGCTTTCCAGTTGCCGAGGGGACAATGGCTTTTGTTTTTCGGACGCCTCCAGATTTTAATTTTCGTGCCGGACAATATGTGGAAGTTTTTTTGGAAAACGCGCATCGCGATTTTTCCATTGCGTCTAGTCCTCAAGACAAAGGGATTTTGATGGTGGCGACGCGAATGACTGGCTCTGCTTTCAAGAAATCTTTGGCTGAAGTTCCCTTAAACACAAAAGCAATAATGGAGGGGCCTTTCGGAGATTTTACTCTTCATGAGAATAAAGACAAAAAAGCTGTCTTTATCGCTGGGGGAATTGGGATTACTCCAGCCAGAAGCATTATAAAAGACGCGATGGAGCGAAAACTGCCCCATAAAATAAAGCTTATTTATTCAAATCGCAATCGAGAAGGCGCCGCTTTTCTTAAAGATTTAGAAAAGTGGCAGCGCGAAAATCCAAATTTTGAACTTTATACCAGAATGACCGATAGAGAAGGCTACGTCGATGCTGAATTCATCAAGAAAAGCGCCGGAGAATTAGCAGGCGCAATTTTTTACGTGGTTGGGCCTCCAGAGATGGCGGGAGCTATGAGCAAAGCGCTTGAGGAATTAAAGATATCCAGAGATGATATTAGATTTGAGGAGTTTTCGGGGTATAATTGAAAACATGGCGCACGATGTGAAAATTTATACGACTCCGACTTGCGTTTATTGCAGGCATACAAAAGAATTATTTAAAAATAACGCGATTGAATATAAGGAACTGAATGTCGCCCAAGATGTTCAAGCAAGAGAAGATATGGTCAAAAAATCGGGGCAGTTGGGAGTTCCGGTAATCGAGATAGACGGGAAAATCGTCGTCGGTTTCGATGAGCTGAAGCTAAAGGAGCTCTTGGAAATCAAAGCGTAGCCGAATCTAAACCTCTTTGTGAAACTCTTCAAGCTTTAATTTGAAGGATTCTTCTTTTCCCTGCCTGAAAATTTTGAATTCAAGCTCGTCTCCGATTTCGTGTCCAGAAAGTATATCTTCGAGCGTTTCTTTATCTGTAATTTCCTTTCCGTCACAGCGCGTGATTACGTCAAATTCCTTAAGGCCTGCTTTAGCGGCTGGAGAATTCGGTATGACGGACATATCTCCCGGAATCCCTTCATTAATCACGAGCGCCCCGTGGTCTATTGGAAGCGAAAAGCGGTCGCGCAGGAACTTATTGAGAAGCATATAACGCACTCCGAGAAAAGGCCTCCTTATTCGTCCGAATTTTTTAACTTCTTCCAAATCTCTTTTCGCGCGCTCAATTGGTATCGCGAATCCGATATTCTGCGCTCCGAAGACGACCGCGACGTTTATCCCTATCGCCTCTCCATCGAGATTGACAAGCGGTCCGCCGGAATTTCCTGGATTGATCGCGGCATCAGTTTGGATAAGCCCGCGAAGGCGCTCTTGGTGCCCCATGACGTCGGCCGCAGCTGAGATGAAGCGTGATAGCCCAGATACGACGCCGGTTGAGACGGTATTTTGGAATTCGCCCAAGGCATTTCCTACGGCGATGACGGTTCGCCCCAATATTAAATTCTTAGTCGCACCGATTTTTATAGATTGAACTTTTTTGTTAAGATTTTTTATCTTTAGAATTGCAACGTCGTTGATGGGATCGCGCGCGACGACCTCCGCTTCAAAATTTTTTCCGTCGGAGGCGCCGATATCATACGTTGCATGCTTATCCTGAACAACGTGCCGATTCGTCAAAATTATCCCGTCATCGGATATGAAAAATCCAGAACCCCCGCCGACTTTGATCCGGCCTTTGTCGTCTTTCTGCGCATGCTGGATTTCGTGCTCCAGAAATTCCTGATAATGGGGCAATCTGAAAAATTCGAGAGGCAGATCTTTGGTAATGTCTTTCACCTCCTTCGCGATTGTGATGGAAACGACGGCGGGCAAAACTTTCCCAACCGCCTCGGTTATTTTTGTTTCATGTTCAGTCATATGCTTTATAGGATAACAAATATTAGGGATTTATACACAAAGATATATTCAAATCGTCCTTGAACAATTTAGCTCTATCTTTTAAAATTAGTATATGCTTTCGGCGAAATTAATAAGGCATATTAAGAAGCTGAGGAGAAAAGGAAGGAGCGTCCCAGAAATAAGTAGAGAGTGCAGTATTTCAAAATCTACTGCACTTAGATATATAAGCGGAATCAAAATCGAACCAAAGTATTATCAAAGATGGCTCGATCGTAGGAATGCGAGCAAAATATTATCCGAAAAGCATTGGGAATTTGCCCACGAAGATGCTAAAAGTTTTGTTGACGCTGCGTCGCGGGAAGGCCTAGCTTTGATAGCCGCGTCATTGTATTGGGCAGAAGGAAATAAAAAAGATTTAAGCTTTACTAATACAGATTCAGAAATGATCAAGCTCTTCCTTTATATTTTGAGAAATATTTTCAATATAAAAGACGAAGACTTAAAAATTTCCATAAGAACCTACGAAGATTTGGATGCAAATGAATGCTTGAAGTTTTGGTCTGGCGTTGTTGGGATAAAACTAGATAGAAATAATACAAGTATAAATGTATTAGAGGGTTCTAAAAAGGGTAAGCTAAAATATGGAATGTGTAGAGTTCGAGTTAGGAGGGGAGGTTTGTTATTGAAGAAATTTTCTGCCATTATAAAACGAGTTATCAGTTTAATAGATGCCCCCGTAGTTCAAGGGATAGAACAAGGGACTCCTAAGCCCTAGATCTCCGTTCGACTCGGAGCGGGGGCACCAGAATAAAAGTTGAAATTTTTAAGTCATGTGCTAGTATAAATCTATGGAAAAAAATGAAGACGTACCAGGAGTTTCCTCGGAACAAAAATCAGAAGAACTAGAAACGATCAAGAAGCGTTTGATATCCAGGGGCGAAGAGATAGTCGCGGGCATGAAAAAAGCAAAAGAGGAGGCAAAATTGATGAACGATGAAGAACTAGAAAACGCAGTCGTTCAAACTGAAGCAGCCAGCATAAAAGAAGAACATTGGGATGCCAGCGTTAATTTATATACCCGAGGTCTTGAGCTTAGGAATGAATATATTCGGAGAAAACATCCTGAGTTAAGCGAGATCGAAATTGCACTATCAGCGCGTACTCTCTGGGAGAATAGAAAAAAATGAAATGGTATAGCGGTATGAACGACGCTCGAACTATCTTAAAAATGTTCGAGAGAATTGTATAATTTCACTATGAAAGTACGCATAAAAAGAATTGATAAATCGTTGCCGTTGCCGGAGTATAAGACTAAGGGCGCTGTTGGGTTTGATTTTATGGCGCGGGTTTCGATGACGATTTTGCCTAAGGGCATCGCGAGAGTCCCTCTTAATATCGCGCTTGAGCCTCCCGACGGATATTTTCTTTTGGTCGCGGCGCGCGGATCTCTGCCAAAAAAAGGATTAATGCTCGCGAATAGCGTTGGCATCGGCGACCGGGATTTCTCCGGCAACGCAGATGAATATTGGGCGACTTTGTATAATTTCACGGACCGCGAAGTCCCAGTAGAGCGCGGAGAGAGACTGGTGCAGGGGATTTTTAAAAAATACGGCAGGGCCGAATGGGAGGAGGTAGATGATTTGGACAACTGCGACCGCGGCGGATTTGGCACGACGGGACTCGTTTAAATGTTTATGGCTGATCTGATTCTTTTTTTGATCTCTGGTTTCGGACTCGGGCTTTTTATTGTTAATTTTTTAGATCCTTCGTCTAAACTCTCCAAATCAGAACGGTTTATCGGGGCGCTTGTGATGGGGTTTTTAGTCCAGGGATTCGAAATATTAATTTTGGCGTTGGCGACAAGAAGCTTGCCGGCTTCAAGCTACATTTCTCTTTTAATAAATTTATTTTTTGTTTTTAAATATCGAAGCGAAATAAAAGAGTATTGGGAAAGTATCCGCAACTATTTTGTTTCACGCGCATTTCTTTCCTGGAACTTTTTCGCGATAGCCATCCTGTTCATTTTATTTTTAGGAGTAATTTTTCAAGTCCTAATTATTGATGAAAGAGGTTATCCATTGGCAACTTTAATAGGATGGGGCGATATTGCTTATCATCTCGACATGATCGCGCATTTGGCGTGGTCCGATCCTTTTGTTCTTGACCAACCGATAGCAAACGGAGCTCCGCTTACTTATTCTTTCTTGATAAATTTCCTTAGCGCGATTTTACTTCGCTTGGGGCTTAATTTGTTTTTTTCCTGGTATATACCAACTTTAATTTTTTCAATTGCTCTTTTTTTCGGTTTGTATGGTTTGGGCAAAAGATTTTTTTCAAGCAGAACTTGGGCAACAGTCCTTTTAGTTTTGGTTTTATTCGGCGGAGGGCTTGGATTCTTTTATTTTTATCAGGATCTAAAATCCGCTTATGACATTGATGGGTGGCAAGGCGTAAAAATGGTTTTAGGCGATCCTCCGCACCAGTATACGCATATGGATATGCGCACTGGCGGAAAGCCCGCGAGCGCGGACAGCCCTTTAAATATTGTGTGGATCACGCCTGTCATTTCATTTTTTTCGCATCAAAGATCATTTGTGCTTGGAGCATCTTTACTGATTTTTCTCTTATTGGGGTGGGCGGTTTACGAAGAATCCGAATTTAGCCACGAGCGGCGTTATTTTGTGCGTTGGATTCCTTTGTTGGGACTCCTTCCTTTTATTCATGCGCATACTTTTATCGCCGCTGGAATTATTTTTGTGGCACTAGGGGCGAGAAAAATTCTATTTGGCGAGAATTTCAAATGGTGGGTTATTGGCGCAAGCTTTGCCGCTCTTCTCGCTTTGCCCCAGCTTTTACTCATATTCCAGCCCAAATTGGTTGGATTTGAATCAAGTGCCGGCATGTTTAAGCCATGGTGGGGCTGGATGACATGCCAACATTCCATTTCCTGGTTAAGCTGCGATCCTGATACAAAGGGCACTGACACCAGCGCGATATGGTTTTGGACGAAAAATTTCGGAATAATTTTCTGGGCCTGGCTTTTAACCATGCCGTTCTTCATATTTATCAAATCATCAAAATTTATTCGCGCTTTAATTCCCGCAAGTCTGTTTTTGTTTATAATTCCAAATCTCATTCTTTTTCAGCCATGGGAATTTGATAATAACAAAGTTATTTTTTATTGGTGGCTTTTGGCTCTTATTATTATTATAACTGTTTTGATAAAGATACCCTGGCGTTTTCCAAGGTTTCTGGCTCTTGCTGTCCTCTTAGTTTTAGGAACCTTGGCTGGTTTTGTGGATGTGAGCTCTCGCGTTCGTCAAACAGTGAACGCTTTTCTTAATGAACAAGTCGCTGACCACGCGGGATATTACGGCGAATCGGAAATCGTGGCAGCTTCTTGGATAAAAGCCAATACGGAACCGAACGACGCATTTTTATCAAGCGACGGAGCGAGCAATTTCATACCAATGCTAACAGGTCGCCCGATCTTTCTTGGATTTCCCGGTTGGCTTTGGACTCAGGGAAATTCGCAGGCCATTTCCCAGCGGCAGGCAATTGCCAGACAATTTTTTCAGACAGCGAACCCTTCCATTCTTTGCTCGATGGGAGTGCGCTGGCTTATGTGGGAAATGCCCTTACACAATACATATCCGGATTCAATAAATGCGAACCTTAATCAATTGGGTAAAACCAGCTTTACTCAGAATACGCCTTACGGCCAAAGAAGCTTTATTCAATTATTTTGTCCGAACGGATAGGTTGATAGAATTTAATCAACTCGCTAGAATGCTTTAATAGAAGTATTTTGGAAAGAATAATAGCTGACGATGAAATTAAGACGGGCCTATAGTTCAGTGGCAGAACGGATCCATGGCATGGATCAGGCGGGGTTTCGATTACCCCTAGGTCCACAAAAACAAGGAGCGTAGCGACTATGTTTTTGTAGGATGCCGCAGTTTTCTGCGGCGCCACACGTCACGAGTTTAAATAATAATGAAAATCTTCCTCAAAAATTTTAATGAAAATGTTTTAAATTTTATACGCACTTGCGGATATTTCCCGATTGCTAAAAATCCGGACGGCGAATGGAATTGCGCGAGAAGTTTGGCTGGGCGCGACTACCCGCGCTTTCACTTGTATATAAAAAAGGAGGGAGATGACCTTATGGTAAATCTTCATCTCGA
>MFHJ01000011.1 GCA_001778545.1 Candidatus Giovannonibacteria bacterium RIFCSPHIGHO2_02_43_16 | reverse complement strand
AAATATCGGAATGTGCGGAGGAAATCCTTTGCCATTTGCCCCGGTAACATTTACAGAAAAAGCCATTAGATGCAGTTTGGACAGTTACCTACCCTTACGATATAAATTAAAAGATGGAAACAATGTTTTTTCTGTCATGGGGTGTCTTTTAGCTTATAAAAAAGAATTTATAAAAAAAATTGAAATTCCAAATGATGTCGCGGCAAACGATCTATATACTTATTTAACTTATCTTTCTTTCGGTTATAAATATAGGTGCGTCCCATCAGCTATAGTTAAATATCGCCTGCCACAAACACTTAAAGACCATATTAAACAAAACGTGAGATTCATATCTGCTCCTATAGTGATGAAGAATCATTTCCCAGCTCATCTTATAGATAATGAATTTTATATACCACTTTACCTAAAATTATTATATAGAATTGAGCAACTAATTAAACATCCAATATTAAGCGTTTATATTTACATAGTGAATAGTTATTGCAGATATAAAGCATTAAAAACTGCCAACAATATTGATGTTAAGTGGGATATAGCGACTTCAACGAAAACATTCGAATTGCCTAAGGGTCATATATAAATATGAAAAATAAACTCGTAATCATATTTATAGTCGTGATGGGGATAGTTTTTTATGCGCTTCCTAAAGCCAGGACATTATATCTCCCTTCCTCCGAACTATTTCTGCACCCGATATTATTAATAAGTTATCTGGGCATGTTGCTATTTGTTCGATATAATGCTATAAATAAGCGTTTTAATGCCCGCTGGGACGTAGCCATTACTTCTAAAAGCATTTAAACCACAATTATGAAGGCAATAATTTTAGCGGGAGGATATGGGACCCGCATTTCGGAAGAATCAGGTGTCCGGCCGAAGCCGATGGTTGAGATAGGCAATCAGCCTATTTTGTGGCACATAATGAAACTCTACTCGCATTACGGGATAAATGATTTCGTAATCTGCGCCGGCTATAAGGCCGAAGTAATAAAGGAATATTTTTCGAACTATCTTTTACGAAAAGCCGACGTCATATTCGATACTTCAACCGGCGATATGAAAGTCGTGGACAATAACGTGGAAAAATGGAAGGTTACCATAATTGATACGGGAGAGAAGACGATGACCGGCGGACGAATGAAACGCGTAAAAGATTATATTGGAAACGAAACATTTCTAATGACTTATGGGGACGGGGTTGGCGACGTTAATATCAAAGAGCTTATTGAATTTCATAAAAAAGAAGGTGTTTTGGCAACTGTTACCGCGGTTCAATCGCCCGGTAGGTTCGGAACTTTCAAATTAGAAAAAGGGCAGACTAAGGTGGAAGATTTTCGAGAAAAGCCGTCAGACGACGATATAAAAATAAACGGCGGATTTTTTGTTTTGAAACCGCAGATATTTGACTATATAGAAGGGGATGAAACGATTTGGGAGAGGGGCCCTATGGAAAAACTTGCGCGAGAAGGCGAGCTCGGCGGATTTAGGCATAATGGCTTTTGGCACCCCCTAGATACTCTGCACGATAAAATGGTTTTAAATGAAATGTGGTTAAAGGGCGACGCCCCTTGGAAAGTATGGGACAAAAAAATCTAAAATTATGAAACTTTTAATTACGGGATTTGAGGGATATATAGGAACGCGCCTTACGCGCTCGGCGATCAAAGTAGGCCACGATGTTACCGGTCTTGATGTTGGCTTTTATCGTGACGGAAACCTCGGCGGCGGCATTGAAAATCCGCCGACGATTATTCATAAAGACATCCGAAGCATTTCCGCGGAGGACTTGAGTGGTTTTGATGCCGTTATTCATCTAAGCGAACTTTCCAACGATCCGTTGGGAGAAAACAACCCGGCTCTAACCTACGAAATTAATAACAAGGGCACGGAACGCGTGGCTGAACTTGCCAAGAAAGCTGGGGTGAAGCGATTTGTTTACTCTTCTTCGTGCAGTGTATATGGCGCGTCGGATGAGATAGCCGACGAAAATTCTCCAACGAACCCGCTTACCGTGTATGCGAAATGCAAAATTTTGAACGAAGAATATATTTCCAAGCTCGCTGACGATAAATTCTCTCCGGTATTTTTGAGAAATGCCACCGCTTACGGGTTATCGGCAAGAATGAGGTTTGATTTGGTTATAAATTATTTAGCCGGCTCGGCGCTGGTTACGGGCGAGATAAAAATGACAAGCGACGGGAACGCCTGGAGGCCGTTTGTCCACGTTGACGATATTTGCCGGGCGATGCTTCACGTTCTCGAAGCTCCCAAAGAGCAGGTGCATAATAAAATTTTTAACGTTGGAGGAGAGGGCAGCAATTACACAATAAAAGAAATTTCAGAAATTATATCCGAGGCACTTCCGGGATGCAAAATAACTTTAGATGATACTAATCCTGATAAGAGAAATTATCGTGTTGATTTCGGGAAGATTAATACCCAGCTGCCGGGGTTTAAGATTAATCGCGACATTAAAGAGGGCATCAAAGAGCTGATTTCCGCATTTAAAGCCGCCGGCATGAAAAAGAAGGATTTTGAATCGCCGGAATATTACCGCCTCGCCAAGATAAAGTTTTTGGCGGACGCCGGGAAAATAGACAATAAATTTTATTTTAAGGAATATGCTGTTTAAGGAAACCAATTTGGGAGGAACCTACCTTATCGAGCTTGAAAAAAAAGAAGACGGCCGAGGCTTTTTGGCGCGCACTTGGGACGCCGCAAAATTCAGGGAAAATGGCATCAATTTTGTTATAGAAGAAGGATATATTACGCAGTCTCTTAAAAAGGGGACGGTAAGGGGGTTCCATTATCTGAAAACGGCTGAGCAAAAGCTTACACGAGTGTTAAAAGGGAGCGTGTTTGAAGTTGTCATCGATGCGCGCCCGGAATCAAAAACATATGGGTCGTTTTTTGCCTTAACGCTGAAAGACTCGGATTACAAGATGCTCTATATGGAGCCGGGCACGGCGCATGCAATACTCGTGCTCGAGGACAACACTGAATTTATGAGCATGTATTCGCCCGCATACGCGCCGGGAAATGAGGGCGGAATCAGGTACAACGATCCCACCTTCAATATCCCGTGGCCAATACCAGTCAGCGATGTTTCGGAAAAAGATATGAAATGGGAAGATTTTAAAAAAACACTATGATTATTCTCGACAAAAAATTAGAAGAGCTTGAGCGTTCAGGTTCGCCGATAAGAGTCGGCCTGGTGGGCGCAGGGTACGCGGGGAGAGGATTTGCCATGCAGATGCTCAATTATACTGCTGGGATGCGCCTGGTCGCGGTTGCCAATCGCACGCTAAGCGAAGCAGAGCGCGCCTTCCGGGACGCGGGCAGAACTGATATTGAAGAGGTTTCCGATGGAGCCGCGCTTTCCCAGGCCATTAGTGGTAAAAAGAGCGCGATAACTTCAAACTATGATTTACTATGCGCCTCGCCCGACATTGACGTGATTGTGGATGCTTCCGGCGAAGTTGAATTTGGGGCCAGAGTCATCGCAAGCGCGATTAAAAATAAAAAACACGTTGTTCTCATTAATGCCGAATTAGATTGCACGCTCGGACCGATTCTCAAACGCCGCGCGGATGAGGCCGGGGTTATCTATACCCAAACCGACGGAGATCAACCAGGAGTTCTAATGAACCTTTATCGCTTTGTGAAATCAATCGGCTTTAAGCCGGTGATGGCAGGGAACATCAAGAGCCTTATTGACGCCCGGCGCACTCCAGAGACGCAGAAAGCTTTCGCAGAGGCGCATTTCCAGCGCCCCAAAATGATCACATCGTTCGCGGACGGAACAAAAATTTCGATGGAGATGGCGACTGTTTCAAATGCCACCGGGTTTAAAATCATCAAGAGGGGAATGGCGGGACCAAAATGCGCCCGCGTAGAGGAAGCGGTAAACCTCTTCCCGGTTGACGAGCTTATGAATGGAGGGATTGTGGATTATATTCTCGGAGCCGAGCCAAGTTTTGGAGTATTCGTACTCGGTTATAATAGCCACTCGCTTACCCGCCAGTATATGAATATGTACAAAATGGGCGATGGGCCCATTTATACGTTTTATGTGCCTTACCATTTAAGCCCTATTGAAACGCCGTCGAGCATCGGGCGCGCTGTTATTTTTAAGGATGCGACAATAGCTCCGCTCGGCGGCTTGGTTGCGGAAGTTGTAACGCTTGCGAAGCGCGACCTGAAAGCGGGCGAGGCGCTCGATGGCATCGGCGGATTTACTGTTTATGGAGCAATCGACAATTACAAGACCGCGAAGGCGGGGAATTTGCTCCCGATGGGGCTTTCAGACGGGTGCGTGTTAAAAAGAGATATCAAAATGGACGAGGCAATCGCTTATTCGGATGTCGACTTGCCTCTGGATCGATTGTCTATCGAATTGCGAAAAGAGCAGGACAAGTTGTTTGCTTCAGGCGCTTCGCTCACGGTCGTCATCCCGACTTGTTACGGAGGGCAATCACTTCTCCAAACCGTGAAGAGTTTGCGCGCATCACAAGGAGTGGAAAATTTCCGTTTGATCGTGGTCGCTGACCGCACGCCGATAACGTCTCAGGTTAAAAAAGAGCTGAATGGGCTTGGCGTCGAACTTTATTGGAATGATATTTCCGGAAGCCAGCCCAAAAAAGTTACCCAAGCCATAGAAATCACGACCAGCGAATTTACAGTGGTTACCCAGGACGATATTACTTTTGAGCCCTGGACTTTGCGTACGCTCGTGAGTGTTCTAGAGAAAGACAAGAGCCTCACTATGGTGGGGGCCAGAATCTTGCCGCTCAAACCTGAGACGCTAATTGAATCCGCAGTAGCTGCCCTTGCGCGCCTTATGGACAGAGTTGCTTCGTCTTGGGACGATGGTAAAAATCATCTTTCTGCCAGCGGTCGCTGTTTGGCATACCGCACTGAACATCTCAAGAAATTCAACGTGCCGGATACGGTGGTGAACAGTGATATATATATGTATTTGCGCAACAGAGTGCTGGGTGGAAAGTTTGCTAGGGCGCAGGAAGCGCGGGTTTTCATTCGCTGTCCTCAAAAACTGCGAGATCAGGTCGGGCCAAGTTCGCGTTACCAGTACTTGCGGGAAGAAATGGATAGCTATTTCAAGCTTGATTCAACCCCTGATTACAGGTTGCCAAAGTTGTTAGTATTCCGCCAAGCAATTGTTGAATTTTTTCACGCCCCGATAGCCATGGCGACATATCTGGGAGTTTTTATTTATACTAGGCTCAAAAAACAAGCTCTAAAGCGCGTCATTGATCCGGTATGGGATGTTGATTCTTCAACGAAGAAAGTTTAAGCGCGTATGATTATTCCATCTTTTTTGCGTCCACGAATAGATGAGTTATTTTTTCGTTCTAAGGCTGAACACCTAGTATCTCGCGTAAGAAAATTTTTGTCGCCTGAAGACAAAATAATCGATCTTGGAGCAGGTATAGGCTTGATAAGTATGCTTTTTAAAAATGATCAATTTGATATAACACCTGTTGATGTTCAAAATAAAAGTCTTTACAAAAGCGTTTGTCCTATTCTCTACGATGGGAAAAAACTTCCTTTTCCAGATGATAGTTTTGATGCTTGTTTCCTGCTTGCCGTCCTCCACCACACGCAAGATCCCGAAGAGATACTTAACGAAGCGAAGCGCGTGGCGCGCAAGGCGATTATCCTAGAGGATATCTACAGCAATCGCGCGCAAAAAGGTTTTACCTACCTTATGGATAGTTTATTGAACATGGAATTCTTCAGCCATCCGCGATCTAATCGTACCGATAATGAGTGGAGAAAAACATTTCAGCGCTTGGGTTTTACATTGAAAAAGTCGGAATATTTTCGCTCATTCTTGTGGTTGTCTCACGCAATCTATTATCTTGAGCGCGAATAATGGTTATTGACTTTTTAGACGCGTTTTGGTAAATTGATAATATGGTCAAATTAGTGAATCAGGTTAGTTTTGCATCTAAAATAAAGGAGAAGAGAATCTTCATATTCAGCGCGAACGATATCCGCGCGCTTTTTGGAGTATCTGCCGTAG
>MFHJ01000010.1 GCA_001778545.1 Candidatus Giovannonibacteria bacterium RIFCSPHIGHO2_02_43_16 | reverse complement strand
CTTTCTCAAAGGTGCTTTGGTTTTCTATGATTTTCGTCGCGTTATCCGGGCTCGGCGCTATGCTCCACAACACTTCGGCCAATTCGTATGTCCAGACCTCGGTTAACGATAAAACGCGCGGCAGAGTTATGAGCATATATGCCTTTGGGCACCAGGGATTGATCCCAGTAGGCAGTTTGCTTCTCGGCTGGGCGGCATCATCTTACGGCGCGCCTATGGCGATGCTGGCCGCAGGAATATTCTGCGTCGTTTCCGTTTTATTTTTGGGCCCGAGGATCATTGCTTCAAAATCATAAGTTCACAAGTCTTTACATCGCGGGCACATTGCTCTAGATTTAAGAAAAACGACAAGGGGAGGCGTTATGGATCATTTACAACCCAAAACCTCCTTCTCAGATTTTATGGAGGCGCTATTCAAGACATTCGAGTCGAATCGAGAGCTTTCTAAATGGCAAAGCGGAAAATCAAAGGAAAGGAGAAAAGAAGATGGAATTTACAACTCCTAAACTAAGAACTGATGATGTCGAGTATAATTGTTTTGGCGCCATTGTTTCGCATTTTCTTGACAACGGCGCTTATACGGAACTGACCGCAGAGATGGTCGAGAAGAGTAATGGTTTTCTTTCCGACCGCGTCTCGAGAGCGCTCAAAGTCCTTGAGATGCGGGGTTATATTGAGAACAAAGAAGAAAAATCCCCCGCCAAGTATAAAGCAACCGCGAAACTTTCTGGGCGCGTAGCCAGAGATGTTTGGAAGGAAATCATTAATCTCCAGGGAGAAAACGGTTATTCCTCAGAAAGTATCGAGCCGTCAGATATTAGAGAGGCGGACGAGGTAGCGGAGGTTTGCGCTGACAATCGAGATCCTGATCAGAAAGGGGAAACTGATATGAGAAAGAGTGGAAGAAGGGAGAACGCTTTTAAAAAGGTGAAAGAAACCGTCTTGGAATTAACAAAGAACGGCAGAAGAATAACTGTAGAAGAGGTCATAAAGAAAAGTGGTCTTTCTCAGCCCTGCGTGGGTAGCCACATGCGCACAATGGCTGAGCGGGGGCTTATCAAGTCGGACAAGACCGCAAAGCCGTATGTTTGGTCGGCTGTCACTCCAAATTCGGTTCCAGTTTTAGAGCCGAGCCGAAAAGACGACAGCCGCGATTTTAAAAGAGATGGTAAAGCAGAAGAGATAACTGGGGACGGTGCGAAAGGCTCGGGTTCGGAAGCATTTCTAGAGATCCTTGCTTCGATCAGGCAGGGGATTATTAAGCACAAAGCCGCGGCAGAGATGAGAAAAAATGCTGCCGAGATGGACAAAGAAAGTAATCAACTTATCAGTGACGGGCTAGAACGCCTGGAAAACTTTGCTCCTTGGTTCGGTAGCATCACTCACATCATTGAGGAACTGGGGGAACTAAAGGGAAAGGCGCCTTAACGCTTTTTCTAAGTAATTATTTCCGCCTCGCACCTGATCTGTGATCGGGTGCGGGGTTTCTTTTTTATGAAAATATGTTATTATTTCCCAATGCAGTTTCAAAAGAAAACTTTCAAGAACGGACTCCGGGCGGTAGTGGCGCCGATGAGAGATACGCAGGCGATGACGCTTCTTGCGCTTTTCGGCACTGGCTCTAAATATGAAATAAAAAAATTAAACGGTATTTCCCATTTTTTGGAGCATCTTTTTTTCAAGGGAACAAAGCATCGCCCAAAAGCTGGACAGGTTAATTTGGAATTGGATCGCCTGGGAGCGGAATCAAACGCGTTTACTTCAAAGGAATATACGGGGTACTACGTGAAAGCCGCCGCAAAACATTTCGACGTGGCTCTCGATATCGTTTCCGACATATTACTCGAGCCGCTTTTCAAAGCCCAAGAAATCGAGAAGGAGAGAGGGGTAATTTTACAGGAACTTTCGATGTACGAAGATAATCCACAGAGGCAGGCTTACGAAATTTTTGAGGATTTGCTTTATGGCGACCAGCCCGCGGGATGGATGACGGGCGGGTATCCTGGAACTGTAAAAAATATAACCCGAAGAGACATTATTAATTATAAAACAAGCCATTATCTTTCTTCTAACGCCGTGATCGCCGTGGCTGGAAATATTGATCAAGACCGCGTGTTTAAGAAAATTGGAAAGATTTTTTTAAAAATGCCGCAGGGGGAAAAATTGGAGAAACTTAAAGTGGAGGAATCGCAAACAAGACCCCAGGTTAAATTAAAAAAGAAAGACGTCGATCAAACCCATATACGCCTCGGCGTACGCTCTTACGATATGTATGACGAGAGAAGATACCCGCTCACGGTCCTAAACACGATAATCGGAGGAAATTGGTCGTCGCGCCTATTTACGGAGCTAAGGGAGAAACTCGGTCTTGCCTATTATGTTCGATCATCAGTCGAACAGTACACGGACGCGGGGTATATGATCGCTTCCGCCGGAATCCCGCACGGGACTTTGCAGAAAGTTTCAGAAAAAATTGTCCAGATTTTATCTGGCGCCAGGAAAAAAGGGGTTTCTAGGCAAGAAATTAAATTTGCCAAAGAATATATTAGAGGCTCCATGGGCTTGGCTTTCGAATCGTCCGATGAAGTGGCGATGTATTTGGCCTCGCAGGAACTTTTTTATAAAAAAATACTAACTCCCGAGGAAGTTCTGTCCAAAATTGAGAAAGTCAGGAGAAGTGATATTATGGGTGTAGCTAAGGATATTTTCTCTCCGGCGAAAATTAATCTCGCGGCCATAACTCCCGATGATAATGCAAAGCCGTTTGAAAAAATATTAGCGAAAATATAAATGAATAGCGAAAAATTAACGATAGATATTTCGATCGCCTCCCTAATAAAAGTTTCACTTTTTGTTTTTTTAGCTTGGCTTGTTTTCGAGCTCCGAGGAGTAATCGGGGTTTTATTAGCCTCGATAGTAATAGCGTCTTCGGTCGAACCAGCGGCGCGCTGGCTCTCCGCTTACAGGGTTCCGAGAGTCCTCGCGGTTATCTTAGTTTATTTAGCCGCGTTCACGATTTTCGGCTTGATTTTTTATCTCGTTTTGCCTCCGCTTGTCTCTGAGATGGCTGGATTTTTGACGGATCTCCCGGACAATATAGAGACGTTTGAGCCAACCAATATTCTTTCTTTTCTCCCGGAATTGCCGAAGAGCTTCAATAATATATTAAGGGACGTTATTTTGAATTTCAGGGATTATTCGTTTGAAAGTACGTCCGGGCTTTTGGCCGGAATCGCGAAAATATTCGGAGGAGCCGTTTCTTTCATAATGATAATAGTAATTTCGTTTTATTTATCTGTCGAGGAGCGCGGCATTGAGAATTTTCTGAAAGTAGTTACGCCAAAGGAATATGAAGGATACGCTCTTGATTTGTGGAACCGTTCACGCAGGAAAATCGGATTTTGGTTCCAAGGCCAGCTGCTTTTGGGCGTATTGGTCGGCGTTTTGGCTTATTTGGGCCTTACGATTCTCGGAGTTAAATACGCGCTCCTGCTCGCGATCCTTTCAGGAATTTTGGAGATAATTCCGGTGTTCGGGCCGATTATATCCGCGGTGCCGGCGATCGGAGTCGCATTTACTCAAAAACCTATTCTAGGCCTTGCCGTCCTGATTTTATATATCATTATCCAGCAATTTGAAAATCATCTTATCTATCCGTTGGTTGTGCGTAAGACCATAGGCATCCCGCCGCTTCTGGTTATTTTGTCGATTTTTATCGGCGGTGTACTTGCCGGATTTTTTGGAATAATGCTTGCGGTACCAGTAGCAACTGTGCTCGTGGAATTTGTCAACGACTTTGCCCGGCGAAAACAGATAGAATTCTAGATGGCTAAATTTTATATCACAACGACGCTGCCATACGTAAATGCGCCACCGCATATCGGTTTTGCCCTGGAACTCGTGCAGGCGGATATAATCGCGCGCTACCATCGATTTTTAGGAGACGAAGTAGCTTTTAATACTGGAACTGATGAACACGGAATGAAGATTTATCGGAATGCCTTGAGAGAAAACAAAGACCCGAAAGATTATGTCGATGAATATGTCAAACGTTTTGAATCCCTGAAAACCGCCCTAAACGCAAGTTACACGAATTTTATCAGGACAACCGATCCCCATCACAAAAAAGCAGCCCAGGAATTTTGGAATCGCTGCTCAGCTTCAGGAGATATATATAAAAAACTTTATTCTGTAAGATATTGCGTCGGATGCGAACTCGAAAAAACAACATCAGAACTTGATGAAAACGGCCGGTGTCTTACGCATCCCAATTTAGAAATCGAGACTATAGACGAAGAGAACTATTTTTTTCGCTGGTCGAAATATCAGGAAAAACTAATTGAATTATATTCAACCAGGCCTGATTTCGTTCTGCCAAAATTTCGGATGAATGAAATTCGCAATTTTGTATCTTCTGGTCTTCAGGATTTCAGCGTTACGCGCAAGCGCGAGAAAATGCCGTGGGGAGTGCCTGTGCTAGGGGATGAGGAGCACGTAATGTATGTATGGTTTGATGCGCTCATAAATTATATTTCGACTTTGGGCTGGCCGGAGAATGAAAAGAAGTTTAAAGATTTTTGGCCCGGCATGCAGATTGCCGGGAAAGACAATTTGCGTCAACAGGCAGCAATGTGGCAGGCGATGCTGATGTCAGCCGGACTCCCGAATTCGAAACAAATTTTGATACACGGCTTTATTGAAAGCGGCGGACGAAAAATGTCAAAAAGTTTGGGCAATGTTGTAGATCCAATTGAAGTAGTTGGGCGATATGGCACAGACGCGCTTCGTTACTGGTTTGCTAGAGAAATGCCGACTTTCGGCGACGGGGATTTTACCGAGGACAAATTTGCTTTCGCCTACGAAGGGAACTTGGTAAACGGGCTTGGGAACTATATCCAGCGCGTATCAACCATGGTCAGGAATTATTTTCCAGAGGGAATCGCGAGGCCGAGCGATGAAGATTTGCTAAAAGTGGCGCTGAAGAGAGGAGGTTCGGAATACGTCGCGCTAGAATATTTTGTGAAAGAAATAATAGCCAAAGAGTATAAAGAAGACATGGAAAAATTTGAACTCACTAAAGCAATAGACAAAGTTTTCAATCTCTTAAAAGAGCTCGACGTCTATGTTCAAGTTCACGAGCCTTTTAAGCTGGTAAAAAAGGATAAGGAAAAAGCTCGGGTAATTTTGTGGAATTTATGTTATGGCGCTGTCGGGCTTGCATGGCTTCTCGCTCCTTTCTTGCCGGAAACATCCGATAAAATATTCGATATTTTCGGAATTTCGGAGAAAATTAAACCTAAATGGGATAGTTTTAAGGCAAAAGAGCACAAAGCGCTTTTCCCCAGGATCGAAAAATGAAGTTATTTGATGTACATACACACGTCCAATTTGCGGCTTTCAAGGACGACAAAGAGGAGGTAATTAGGCGCGCGCTTGATTCCGGAATCTCGATGATAAATATAGGGACACAGCGCGATACGTCGCAAACAGCAATTGATCTGGCGAAAAAATACGAAACAGGCGTTTGGGCGACTGTCGGATTGCATCCGATCCATACTTTAAAATCTTTTCACGATGAACAAGAAATCGGCGGGAGCGGTGCTTTTGAAAGCAGAGAAGAAACATTTGACTATGAGTTTTATAGAAATCTGGCCCAAGAACCCAAGGTTGTCGCGATTGGGGAATGCGGACTGGATTATTATCGCTTGGACGAAGGGACGAAAAAGAAGCAAGAGAAGGTTTTTGTAAAGCATATTGAACTTTCACGCGATATAAAAAAACCCCTCATGATCCATTGCCGAGAGGCTTTTTCGGATCTCATCAATATTTTATTTTCTTATCGTTCCTCTCTGGCGGATAAGCCTGGGGTTGTTCATTTCTTTTCAGGAAGCAAAGAAGATGCGGCAAAACTCATGGATCTCGGCTTTTCTTTTTCCTTCGGTGGCGTTATAACATTTGCCCGCGAGTATGAAAAATTAATCAGCTATATTCCACTCGACAGAATTTTACTAGAAACAGATGCCCCATATGTCGCCCCGGTTCCATGCCGAGGAAAACGCAACGAGCCTAGCCACGTCATAGAAGTAGCGAAAAAAATCGCCG
>MFHJ01000009.1 GCA_001778545.1 Candidatus Giovannonibacteria bacterium RIFCSPHIGHO2_02_43_16 | reverse complement strand
AAAAAAACGCCCAGTGCGAGGGCGATCAATTTGTTAAATAGCATTTTCTTGCTCCTCCTTTAACGCAAGTATCTTATTTTATTCAGTTTATGCTCTTCAAAAGTCTTCGCATAGTGGATAACACCTCTGGAATCAGAAAGATAGTAGAGATATGGAGATGAGGTCGGGTTAATCGCGGCTTCAGTCGCACCAATCCCGGGATTCGAAATTGGCCCCGCGGGAAGCCCTTTATATTTATAAGTGTTGTACGGATCATCGAGCGCCAAATCATCGTCTGTAAGCTTACGCGAAGATCTTCCTGTCGCGTAAGTCAGCGCCGCATCTACTTGCAGGAGCATCCCAAGCGTAATTCGCTTCCACAAAATTCCCGAGATAAGTTTTCGATCTTTCTCTAATGCTGCTTCCTCTTCCAAGAGCGAGGCCATAATGATGATGTCGCGTGTGTCTTTTTTCTGCTTCTCTATGTCTTCCGTAAAAATGGCGGTTTTCTCTTCAAAATTTTTCTTCATCTTTGAAATAATGACTTTCGGCTTCGAATCCTTAAAAAATTCATAAGTATCCGGGAACAAAAAACCCTCCTCGCCAATTGCTTCTTTCAGAAATTCTTCGCGCGGGACTATCCCAGCAGCTTGGAGAGTAGAGGCAATTTGGTATACGTTAAAGCCCTCAGGGATCGTCACTGCCACAGTTTCCGCGGGAATCGGCTGCGACTCCTTAGACGCATGCCAATAAAGCACGAAAAGCAGAAAAGCGAGGAGAAACGCGACAGTGGCGATTTTAATCTCTTTCGCAATCGGCATATAAAAATAAGTTTAGCATAAATAATGGCCTCATCCGATCGCACCGGATGAGGCCATTGAAGATGAACTTAACCTTTTTGATGGAAAAGTGCTGCGAGGGCCATCTGAACCGCCATGACATCTTCCTCCAGACGCGTGACAACGTTGCGCGTCATAAGGCCAATGTGACCAAACGTGTAACGCGCGTTTGGAATTCTGGAAGTTTTCTCTATGACCTCTCCAAGCTCATTTCCTTTCCTTATGTACTCATGTAATTCAGGCTGGACCCAAACGCTGGGGCCCGAACCCATTCCGCTCCCTTCGATACTTCTAACCACTGCCCAAGTGCGGCTGAACCAATGCTTTCCAAAAACGGCAGAGATGCATCCCTCAATTCCTATTCCGAATTCGACGTCGGGAACGCCATTGAATGCGCCCCAGGCTCGGGTTTCAGCACCACAGGCCCCCTGAACATCGCTTCCTGGTTGATTCCCAACTCCCGAGTCCACGGGCACGCAAACGAACTTCCACTCATCAGCTTTAAATTCATTCGGTAGCATCCGTGAAAAAGCGATTTCCACAGCCTGTCTTTTTTCGTCCCTGGCTGATCCTATTGCGACTATTCTCATAAAAGCACCTCCAGTTAAAGATTCTGTTCCCTCAAAAAGTAGCAAAATCCAAAGAAATAAGCAAAATAAATTTAGGAAGTTGATTTAATATTGAGACTGCGCTAGTTTGGGGCAAACGCTGTTTTGAAAGGAGTGCTCTATGGAGCGTAAATTAGCTCTTATGATAGCGACTTGGTTCGGGATCGGACTCATCCCTCCAATTTTTTTCAGAGGTATGGCAGGGACTTACGGAAGCCTCGCCGCGCTACCTCTCGCATATATCGCATCTTTCCGGATATATTTCTATCTAGCGACCATCCTGATCCTTTTTCTCCTCGGCCTCTGGAGTATTCCTATCTCTGAGCGGGAGCTTGGACCCAAAATAGACTGGAAAGGAAAAACGAGAAGCCGCGACCAAAACCAAATCGTCATAGATGAGGTTCTTGGCATCTTGATCGCCTGCCTCCCGCTTCTCTGGATACATGGCAATTTCTTGCCAGCTATCTTAACGGCTTTCCTGGCTTTCCGTTTTTTCGACATCGTAAAGATTCAGCCGGCCAAATACTTTGATAAGCTCAAAAACCCGGCTGGAATTATGTTGGATGACACTGTAGCTGGAATATATGCGGCGTGGCTAACCGCTTCCATTTTTACCTAACCGCGAACTACCCGCCAAGAAATCTTTCAAAAAACCGCCGCGTCATCCCCATGACCTCCGGCGGTTTTTAAAAAGTAAGTATTCTCACGATCGTGAATATAGTGACACACCAATTATTCTGGCGGGGGCGCAAGGAATCGAACCCTGACTGCTGGTTTTGGAGACCAGCGTTCTACCATTAAACTACACCCCCAATCTCTCATCCCGCAAAATTTTTAAATGCGCCGAGTGGAAGAGGACGGAAATCCACGTCATGACGATGGAAGATATTATGAAGGTCTCGCCGAGTGTTCTGAAATTTTCCGAAAGCGGCGTTAAAATCAAAGCGAGAATACCCACAATATATATAAAAAGGCGCAGGCGATCAAGGATGAATTTATAATCTTCTTCGAGCGAAAATTTTCCGGAGGCGAATTTAAATTCAAGATTCCTGATGACTCCAAGAAAAATATACCCGACCAGAAACCAAAAAAATAAATCGTCGGACAAAAATTGGTATAAAATGAGATAATAACTCAAAACGATCACGAGCGCGAAATCCCGAGTAACATCCAAAATGACGCCTGTCTTCGTCACTCTTTTTGCGTTCCGCGCGAGAGAACCGTCAAGCATATCAGTGAATCCCGTAACTATCGTCACCGCGAATATGACGAGGTAATCAGCTTTGATGCTGAAAAGATACGCAATAAATGCGACGAGGGCAAAGCCGATCAGGCTTATGAAATTTGGGCTTATAAAATGGAGATGCTCGTCCAGAAAATCCGTCACTGGGCGCAAAAGGTAATCTCTCCACTCCGCCTCGGAATTTGTCGTACGGGAAAGATAGTGCTCCAAATCTTCTTTAGAAAGAAAAAGAGGCACTATAAAATAACCCGCGGCCGCGGCCAATCCAAATATTCCTATAGATGAGGACATAATCTAGGCCTTTGCCTCTTTATGCGGCGTTCTTTTCTTACACCAGCGACAGAATTTACTAAACTCCAATTTCCGCTCAACTTTCTTTTTGTTCTTGGTGGAATAGTAGTTGAACCTCTTGCATTTACTGCACTGAAATTTTATTAAGTTCACTTGGGACATGTTTTCATTCTAGCAGAGCCCGGAGAGAGAGTCGAACTCTCGTTTGATCCTTACCATGGATCTGTTCTGCCGCTGAACTATCCGGGCATAACTCTAAATATAGCGCTAATCCGCGAGAATACTCAAGTTGTTCCGGTCATCCATTTCCAAAAAACCGGAGCTTATCTGAAAGTTTTTCACGCTTGAGTCCGGGAGTCCTATTTTCGCGGTTCCGCCCGCAAGCAAAGTAATCAGAGGCCTATGATGATCCAGGACCGTAATTTCTCCATCCTCTGCCCGGACGTTGAAAGACGCAGCCTCGCCTTCGAATTCAACTCCCTTCAAAGAATAAATTGTAAGTTTCATGTCTCAATTTTAATTGTTAAGAGCGCCTTTCATGTAAAAGAAATCTTCCGGCTTAGAATCGTATGCGCCATTAATGATATCTTTGAAATCCGATATCGTTTTCGAGAGAGGAACATATCTGCCGGGCCGCCCAGTAAAAGTCTCTCCGACGAAAAATGGCTGGGATAAGAATTTCTGGACTTTCCTCGCTCGGGACACAACAAGCTTATCTTCATCAGAAAGCTCCTCCAAGCCTAAAATGGCTATGATGTCCTGAAGCTCTTTATAGCGCTGCAAAATTTCCTGGACGCTTCGCGCCACACGGTAATGCTCTTCGCCGACTATTTTCGGATTGAGCGCCGCTGAAGTTGAATCAAGAGGATCAACCGCAGGATAAATTCCGATTTCTGTAAGCGATCTGGCAAGCACGATGGTCGAGTCGAGATGCGCGAATGTCGTTGCCGGAGCGGGATCCGTAATGTCGTCCGCCGGAACGTAAATCGCCTGAACGGAAGTTATGGACCCTTTATTTGTAGAAGTAATCCTTTCCTGAAGCTCCCCCATCTCCGATGCTAAAGTCGGCTGATATCCGACAGCGGAAGGCAAGCGCCCGAGCAAAGTCGAGACTTCCGAGCCCGCCTGCGAAAAGCGGAAAATATTATCGATAAACAAAAGGACGTCCTTCCTTTCTTCATCTCTGAAATATTCCGCCATCGTCAGCGCCGAAAGAGCAACTCGCAAGCGCGCCCCCGGAACTTCATTCATCTGCCCGAATACAAGCGCGGTTTTGTTAATTACTCCCGACTCTTTCATTTCCGTATACAAATCATTTCCTTCGCGCGTGCGCTCGCCGACACCGGCAAAAATTGAAGCCCCACCTGATTCTTCGGCAACATTTCTTATCAGCTCCATGAGCAAGACTGTTTTGCCAACGCCGGCCCCTCCGAATAAGCCGACTTTTCCTCCTTTTATAAAAGGAGCTAGCAAGTCGATTACTTTAATCCCCGTCTCAAAAATTTCGGTCTTGGTGGATTGCTCCGTGAGCAGAGGCGCTGGTCTCCGAATTGGCCAATATTTCTTGAAATTAATATCCTTCCCACGATCAATAAGTTCACCGTTTACGTTAAAAATCCGCCCCAAGACTTCGGGGCCTACTGGGACTTTGATAAATCCTCCAGTATCAGAAACTTCCGCGCCTCGCGAAAGCCCGTCTGTCGAAGAAAGGGAAACCGCGCGAACTCTTCCGGGCTCCAAATGTCTAGCTACTTCCAAAATTATTTTCTCCTGCCTGTCGGCAGGCAAGCCTCGCTTAACTATTTCAAGCGCGTTTCCGATCGGCGGCATTTGTTGGCCTCCTCCGAATTCCACATCTACAACCGGGCCGATTATTTGAACAATTTTTCCCTTCGTCATAAATTTATTTTAACGCGCTCTGGGTCGCCGACATCTCGACCATCTCGCCCGTGATAGCCGCTTGCCTCGCGTTATTAAACTGGATTAAAAGTTTTTTGGAGAGATCTTCGGCATTATCCGAAGCGCTCTTCATCGCCACATATCTGGCGGCGTGCTCGGACGCGTTTGCTTCCAGAACCAAGTGGTAAATCTTCATCCTTAATAGATGCGGCATCAAATTTTTCATCAACTTCTCGGGAGAAGGTTCGAAAATATAGTCCGGCACGGAGGCGGCTAAGCCACTGCTTAGTGGCTTAGCCGCCAAGTGTGAGAATCGCCCATGTTCCGGGATAATCTCTAAAATAGTTTTTCGAATATTCATGAAATCGAGCGGCAAAATTTCCCGAATAAGAGTTTCCTGCTTCAAAGCGCTCCTGAAATGCATGGAGACGGTAACAACCCTTCCCCACTCTCCAGAAATAAATCCATTCATTACAAAATCCGAAAGTGGGGCTATGTCCTCCAATTTAACGAAGTCGCCGAAACCATAAAAATTTTTTACAGCGCCAAGTCCCTTTTTTAAGAGATGCGATCCTGCTTTCTTGCCGACAGCGGCGAAATAATAATCTCCATTATCTCGGGCGACAAAGTTCTCAAAAGCGCGCAGAACTTGAGTATTAAAAGCGCCGATAAGTCCGCGGTCAGAAGTAATAAGCACTACTAAAGTTTTAGCAGTAGGTGATGTTTTGGTAAAAATATTATCCAAGCCTGAAATACGCCCTAATTTTTCAAGCAGGTCAAGAACTTTAAACGCGTAGGGCCGGGAGTTAAGGGCTGTTTCTTCGCTTTTGCGCATTTTAATCGCGGCCACAACTTCCATAGCTTTGGTTATAGAACCGATGCTGCGGACTGCTTTCCTTCTTCGATTAAGACTTTGCAGAGATTCCATAATCTTTTATCGCTGCCTTAAGTTTTTCTTCGACCTCATCTGTAAAATCACTAGACTTTCGAATCGCGCCTAAAATTTCATCGCGATGGAGCTTTTCAAGCCAATCCAAAAGTCCAGAAGCGTAACTTTGCGCTTCTGGAATGGGTATATTGTCCATCGCTCCGGAAAGCGCCGCGTATAAAATTACGACAGCTTTTTCAAACGGCACTGGCTCCAAATCCGCTTGCTTCAGGATTTCGGTCAAGAGCTCTCCGCGCGCTATTTTCTTTTTCGTGTCGGGATCTAAATCCGAGCTGAATTGAACGAATGCCGCAAGTTCCCTGAATTGCGCGAGCTCCAGCCTCATTTTCCCGGCAACTTTTTTCATCGCCTTGGTCTGGGCCGCGGAACCTACGCGCGAAACCGATAATCCCACGTTTACCGCCGGACGCACTCCCTGATAAAAAAGTCCTGACTCAAGGTAAATTTGGCCATCTGTAATAGAAATGACATTTGTCGGAATATATGAGGAAACATCCCCAAGCTTCGTTTCGATTATTGGCAGGGCAGTCAGGGATCCTCCGCCTTTTTCTTTGCTTAATTTAGCCGAGCGCTCAAGAAGCCTCGCGTGGAGATAAAAAATATCTCC
>MFHJ01000008.1 GCA_001778545.1 Candidatus Giovannonibacteria bacterium RIFCSPHIGHO2_02_43_16 | reverse complement strand
AAGATATCGCGGCAATTGCCGGCAAATCCCGCGATATTTTTTTGTTTTTTGATCCGAAAGAAAAAGATGTTTTAGAGTTTACCGTTATGGCGCAAAACGCGGCGGATGTCGTTGTTCAAAACTCCGTTAAGGAAGGATTCGGCTTGGTGGTCACGGAAGCAATGTGGAAACGTCAAGCGGTAATCGGCGGTCCGGCTTTGGGAATCAGAAAACAAATTCGAAACGGCAAAAACGGCTTTATTGTGAAATCTCCCGAGGAAATGGCTCAAAAAATAATTTTTCTTTTATCCCATCCAGCGGAAAGAAAGCGGATGGGAAATTCGGCGAGGAAAACCGTTCTGGAGAATTTTTTATTCCCGCGTTTGGTTTCGAATCACCTTAAGCTCTATAGGTCTTGCTTAAAATAAAATCCATTAAAATTTCAAAGCATTGTTGGCCCAAAAAAGTTAAGCGCGTTTTAAGCAGACAAATAAAAACTAAACGAAATCACGACAATTACTAGCGCAAGCTGAAGCGATATCCCGATGAAAGGATGAACCCGCAGTTCTCTTTCTTCTTGAATCCAAATGTGAAATTTTTGGAGCGGCGCGAGGACATTGCTTCGAGTTTTAAAATACACAAATTGCAGGAAATCAGGCAGTAGCCCGCCTATAACGCCGGCCAGCACAAGCGTTGCAGGGAGCGTATGAAGAAAATAATAAAATATAAAAAAAGAGAGAAGTAAGCCCAAAAAAGCATCGAGGCTGATCCGCATCAAATCAAGGACAAAATTTTTGCCGATGGCCATGTCATTATTCAAAGGATTTTTTATGTCTCGTTTTAGCGAAAAAAGCGCATAGTCCCAATGCGGCAGGGAATCAATCACAAGATGGCTCGCGAATCCGGCGGAAAACGCAAGCACGGGGCGCGTCGGAAATAATTGCGCGGCAGTTGCGCCAATAATCGCGTGCGTCGTTAATGTCATTTTGAAAACTATACTGTATTTTTCTTAACTCACAAAGGCATATCTTTGTTTCGTCCCTGGAGGAATGATCTTGTAGAGAACCATTGATTGAAACAATTTTAGATGCTATTCTTTTCTTGAATTCTTTTACTTTAGGAATAGGAGGATATTATGCGAAGGCTTCAAGTAACCGAAGGGACGCTTGCGCGGAAAATGAAGCAATTCGACTCAAGGGAAATGTTTGCGGGTTGGATCTGGATAGTTCTTCAAGCGATTCACCAGAAAATCTACCAATCGGCGGATGTCATTCTTATCCGTCGATATGATTCATCAGTCGAGGGCTTAGCTCGCGTCTACGAAACCTGCGTACCAAAAGATAGGCGGAAAATATTTCGGCAAGCGATTGGCGATGTCCTGCGACTCAAGGGCAACAACGAGGATGCGCCGCCCGGCGTATTTGAAGATCTCATCTATCTTATTGAGCGGATAAATGCGACGGAAGCGCTTGGCGCGATTGCGCCAACGGTTAGCAACGGGCTTCTCGGTGAGAAAAACCCGGAGATTATCTATAGCACAGTTAGCCTTTTATCAACTCTCTCGCCATCTTCCATGGTCTACAAAGCAATTTGTGATTTGAGGGATGGAGTGAATTTTGATAGGCGCTATGCGGCTGACGTTAGAAAGATATTAACTGCTTGCAAGCGCTTCGCTAAGAGATCTAGGAGGAAATAGCCAGCTATAAAATTCTGCTTGAGTAAATAACGGCCCGTTTCAGGTTCCCCTGCGGGTCGTTATTTTTTGGATTATTCGCTAATTTCGGTTAAAGTGTTTATATGGCAAAAAGAGCGACAGGATTAAAAATACACGTAAAATCAAAACGTTCTCATAAGACCAAAAAGAGACTTGAGATCAAGCGGCTCATGCTGCTTGCGAAAAAGCCTGCTAAGAGAAGGACTAGATAAAACCAACATAAAGGATTAAAAAGCGCGGCGGGTGTATAATGGTTACATATGGAAACACCACAAAGTAGCGCTCCACATGATAATAAATTAATGGGTATTTTGGCCTATCTGGGGCCTTTGATTATTGTTTCTTACATAGTCGCCAAGGATGACCCCTTTGTGAAATTTCACATTAAGCAAGGGCTTGTTCTTTTTGTCATTGAAGTCGCCGTCTGGTTTATAGGACGCATGTTTTGGCCGTTCTGGATGATTTTGAATATTGTTAATTTGTCAGTCCTAATCCTCGCGATAATCGGGATTGTAAACGCCGCGCATGGAGAGGAAAAAGAGCTGCCGGTAGTTGGGAAATATTCCTCGCACTTCCCGATATAAAAATATATTGCTTTTTTGGCGCGAACGTGATACCATGCGGCAATGAAGCTCTCGGAAAAAACGATAAGCGGACTACATGAAAAATTTCAAAAAGTCTTAAAGACTCCCGCGAGTTACGATTTTTATGTGGCCATTCACGATTTCATCGGGCACATAGAATCAAACGCTTCGCTTTTGCGCAATTTAAATTTACAGGCGAAAGCCAATCAAGAACTCAGGCTTTCCGCCAAATATAATAACTTGAAACAGATTTACCAGGGGCTCGAAGACGCCAGCATCGCGACTAATGCTGATTTGGGGCACGCGCGGTATATGGTGCTCGTGGAATTGAATCAAATTCGGAACAACGATTTGTCCGAAAGCAATTCATTCTGGAAAAAGCGCGAATTATTCAGGAAACTGACAGGCGAAATTTACGAAAAACTGAATCCAAATCTCGTATAAATAAAAAATTTGTACTAGAATAGTTTATTAGCAATTTAATATTATTTTTAAAAATATGGATCAGGAAAATAAGGGCAGTGGAACGTCAAAAAAATTGATTTATATAGTAACCGGCATCGTTGTTATACTTCTTATCGGATGGTTTGCGAAGGGTTCTATTCGTTCCATAATGGGGGTAGATGTGGACAGGAATCTTGACGGATCCGCGACGTACTCGGACGGAGATACGACAGTAACGGTTGGGACAAATAAATTGTCGGACAATTGGCCGTCGGACGCTCCAAAATATCCGAACGCCGCGATACAGTATTCAGGGTCGTCTAATCCGCAAACAGGCGAAGAAGGAGCCGCGATAGTGTTTACGACGTCCGACAAAGTGCAGGCGGTCGCTGATTTTTATAAAAGAGAACTTGCCTCAAATGGTTGGGTGATAGAGCAGACGGCTAATATAGGCGGAAGCACCGTGCTTTCGGCGAAAAAAGATACTCGGATGCTCGGGGTATACATCGCGGACGCGGGAGATGGCCAGGTTAGCGTTACTGTCAGCATAGCGATACCTAATTAGGAATAAAGCGCGGGTTTTTCATTCTTGAAAAATCCTAGGAAATGTGCGAGGATTTTCTAAAAGTACCTGCCGAACGAAAGGAGGTGTCCAATGGGTCTCGAGTTGGCGGTTTTGGCTTTGTGTTTTGCGTACTTTCTTTCATGGGTTATTTCCGATTTTCGGATTCAGGATGCGGATTATAACCTCAATCTCTGGATAGCGGCGCATCCTGGAATATGGCCCGGGGAATATGAAAATGGACGCGAGTTGGTCCAACATTGCATGAGGGCGTGTATGGCTCGCCGTTTTTTCCCAACCCGCGTGAATCTGGACGAAAAATTGATGGAGTTGCGTTCCTTGCTTGGACCCAGAGAGAAAGTGCAGCATGGTTTCGTTCTTCTGATAAAGATTGAATGAGGCGAGTGAAATCTCGCGGGAACAATAAAAAAGGGGAGCCCCAACGGTGGGATTCCCTTTTTAATTGAAATCTCCCCGGAAATGTGGGAGTTGACGTGGATTAAATTATTGATTATAATCATTCTTAAATGACCCAGAAAGTTATAAAAATAGGAACTTCAGCGGCAGTTGTCATACCGAAAGAAATGTTAAAAGATCTCCAAATTAAAGTTGGGGATAGCGTTGCCTTGGAGGTAAATAAAGATAGAACAGTAAAGATTAAACCAATGGGCGGACGTACGCCAAACAGAAATGAAAGAATCGCTAAATTGACTTTGGATTTCATCGACAGATATCGGAATGATCTCGAGGCTCTCGCTAAGAAATAATGCCTCGCTATCTTTCGGTTGAGGATATCCTTCAAATCCATTCGATGGTAATTGATGAGACGTCCGGTTCGCACGGAATTCGCGACCGGGACGCCATTTTGTCATTAGAAAGTCTTCCAAAACAAAACGTTTTCGGAAAAGAATTATATCCGACAATTTTTAAAAAAGCCGGGGTTTACGCCCGAGGTATTATAATGAATCATCCTTTCGTTGATGGGAACAAGCGCACAGGGATGACCTCCGCTTCCGTATTTCTTGAAGATAATGGGTATAGAATTATCCCAGAAGAAGGCGAGATTGAAGCCTTTGCTCTAAAGATTATTTCGAGCAGACTTGATATTTCTGCAATCGCGGAATGGTTCAAAAAACATTCCAAGAGAATAAGAGGATAAACATCTTCTTTTTTATATTTATTTTGATCAAAGCCATAAGATCGGAATTCCTATAAATTCAAATTCCAGAAAAAGAGAAAAGGGGCCCCGATAAGCGAGCCCCCTTGTTGATTTAAGGCGGGGCGATGCCTATTCAGAATTGGAGCTAAGTCAAAACTCAGGCTCAGAAACGTCTTTCGACGCAATTCATCACTCAGGCACGGCCCCTTCCTCTCAGACTGCGGGAGCTTTTTAGGCGCATAAACGGCCGCCAGGGATATCATTCGCCGAACTTAATCAGCCATCCCGCGGCGCGCCATCACGTGCGTGCACACACGTTTTTCCTCTACGGGTATCTAATCCGTGAGGAGCCCGCCTCGCAGTTTAATTATCATATCACTCCCTGGTTAAGATTGTTAAGGGGGATTGAAATCCCCCCGGAAATGTGGGAGTAGGGTCAGTTTAATTTTCATAATCGCATAAAAAATAGCCCGCCTGGATGCGATCCTCGGCGGGCTATTTTTGTTAAAACCTTTCACTTATTTGCGCGCTTCTAATTCTTCTACGAAAGCCGCCGGCAGTCCATAATTGGTCGCCGTGCCTTTCGTCGCGCGCCTGACTATTTTGCCTTTAGATGATACGTATGTTTCGCCTAAGGCCATATTGATTATGGCTGAAACTTTTCCGGCGCAATTCAGCGCCGGACCGCCGGAACTGCCTTCGAGTAGGGCCTGACGATTGTCTATTGCTTCCACGTGGATCATTGATGGGTAATCTTTTTCGTACTCCACTTCGATGCCGGGCGGGAGAGTCCGACTCCTAGCATAAACCAATTTTCCTAATGGATAAGCAATTGCCCACAACAAACTGTAATCCGGCGCGCGTTCCCTCGAGATATCAAGCGGCAGCGCTTCGTGATAAGGATGCTCAAGCTCGATAAAAGCGAGGTCTTCTCTCGCATATTTTTCAAGCGCCGCGATTTCAAAATACGTAGCGCTTGCTATATTCCCCATTTTTTTAATGCGCGCTCGCATTTTGGTAACCAAAAACCCGTGAGTTTCTCTTTGCTGGAGTTCCACCGTAGTCCATTCGCCGTTGCTTGCAAGAATTTGCGCAACATGGCCAGCCGTTATAAGTGTTTTTTTGTCTTTATAAAACCATGCTGTGCCGGAGGCAGAGCCCTTTTCAAAATATCTTGTGATGGCCACGGTCGAGCGGGCGTAATTCTTCGGGTTGATGCAATTCTCCTCCGAGTTGGCGATTGCGGAAACAAGAACGAAAAATAGAGAAATTATGCAATTGTTAAGCTTCATATAAATCCCTCCTTTTTCTACACTCTATAATATTCGTTACGCAATTGAAATCCTCCCGGAAATGTGCGAGGATTTGGAAAATTGAAAAAAGGAGGTATTAGCAATGTTTAGTTTTGTCTGGAGGGGAGAAGAACTAGTCGCTTTTTATCTTGGAGAGGCAAAGCACGTCATTTGCGGTGTAAGCAATCTTGGGGAGTCAGAGTTTTGCCCGACTCTCGATATCGTTTATCCAACAACGCACGCGCCGGGAGCGCTTTTGATCGCGAGCAGGATGAAAGAAATAGGAGGCATGCCAACCGCGTTTATCAATAGCAATACCAATACGCATACACGCGTGATAAGCGTAACCTTGGCTCTGAATGTTGAACTGGAGTTTCTGATGCAGGTCCACCCGCCGTTAAGGCAATTGGAAAAGCAGTTTCGCGCGGAAGAGATCCGGCTTATAATGGGCGCTTTTGCAACAACGGAAGAGCGCTATGCGGAGCCGTTTCTTAGTAAATTCATGGACCAAGGTTTCTTTAAACTGGCGGTAGGCGCGTCGCATCTTCCGGTGAAGATGAGGGAAAGTTTGGCAAGCACCGACCTCCGCTGCTATAAAGACGGCAAACCTGATCCCGAGTACACCAAGACGATTCATTGAACAACAAAGAAAGGAGAAGGCGCAGGAATCTGCACATTGATAGGGCTTCGTGAGGAACGGAGCCCTTTTTGTTTTCTTGAAATCCTCCCGGAAATGTGGGATTTGATTTCCGTGATCCCCTGTGATCTAATTTTGTTATGGCGAATAACAAGATTCACGGAGATTTAGGCGAAAGAGAAGTTACCAAAAAAGCTCCGCGTCCTAATTGTGGTCGCAAGTTGATATTGTTGCCAACGGGGTACCCGCTTTACGATGTGCAGTGTTCCGGATGTTTATAAAGTATCAGCTTTCGAAAAAAGCGCGTCGCGCCAACTATTGGATGTTTTGCTATACAGGTTTAGATAAATTGCCGTATTTTGAGATGTATAAGAAATAATCTTCCTCTTTCAAAAACTTTATTAAAAATGAACGAAGAACTCGAAAAAATTAAAAAAGATATCGCGAAGATAAGGGAAAGAAATCTGCGAGTGGAGGAGGATAAAGCCTGGGAGACAAGTTATTTTAGGATATTGCCGATTACTTTTATTACATATATTGTCGCGGCGTTTCTTTTGTATTTCATCGGCGCAGAAAATTATTTTTGGGGTGCTCTTGTTCCCGCCGCAGGATTTTTCCTATCCACACAGACTTTGCCATTTATTAAAAAGTGGTGGCTAAAAGGGAAATAGTTAAGGTAAGATAATTGTATGGCATTAGTTAAAATCAAAACTTATAAAAACGAAATTGAAGCATTTGCAGCAAAGTGATCACACGCATAAAAACCAAGCCCTTCCGATGAGCGGAAGGGCTTATTAAAAATTCTGCCCACGTAAATGCCTCCTTTTGGCAATTAATGAAATGTGGGCTTTTTTGCAGAGAAAAGACCCGGAAAATCGCTCATAAGGCTTTCTACGAGATCTTTCGGGATCTCTATGATGACCGAAGCGGAACCGCGATTATGCTGTTGATTTTCGCCCTTTGACACGATTTGCCAGTTTTCGCGGATTCCGCAAGTTTTGCCGAGAAGCTGTGGGAATTCGTATTTGAGCGAATCCCAAAAGTAAGAGCGCAGAGAAGTGTGGATAGACGCCAATCCGTAGAGTTCCTCCTTTGTTTCGGCAACGATCTTGTCATTGTCGGGATTGGCACCACGCTTGATGCAGTCGAGAAGTACGCTGCCCGCATCCGACACCGCCTTTTGGATATTCCTCCCGGATTGCGTTAAGACGGCGTAAATTTTTCTGAATTCGTCGTCTTCGAGAACGAATTCCGGCACTTCTCCTTCTTTGATTTTGTCTTCCGGTCCTTTGTTTGAAACCACATCCGTCCGCTCGATCTTTTCCAATAACATTTTAAGGTATTTTGTCATCTTGCCTCCTTGAACAAATTTTAAGAAATCATATTATTAAGTTAGTAATATGTCAAACATAAGCTCTGGATTAAATAGCGCGGGTGTGCTATTTTAGTTTTGAAACGTTTTCTTAAAGGAGGTGACTAATGAACCGGAGGGAATTTGTGACCGGAGGAATCGCTTCGGCTGCCGGATTATGCCTGCCGTTTAACATATCGTTTTCGCAAACTGTCCCGGGAATAGAATTGTTCTTATTCCTGGATTGGTCGGATAGCATGTACCATCAATTTTACCCCCGCGCGACGCAGAACTATTTGACACAGAGAGACGGGCATCTTGCCGCACTTCAGGATGACGGGATACAGAAGATGCTCATCTCCCAGAGGACATTCGTCCGCGTTATACTTTGGGCCGGGAGCGTGAATGAAATTGTCCCGATTTTTCAAGGCCGCATGGAAACTCTGGAAGACATATCCAGGCTTTCAGAAGCCATCCGCAGAAAAGTGCCGGACTACAGTTCCCATTCGGGCAAAACAGACCATTTTACGCCGTTGGTTTACGCGGAGTCGGTCCCGCTCTCGGCGAAGCGGCGCATCATAGACATCTCAACAGATCAGGAGATTAATCCCCTGCTTACTGATCTTTGTCGAAAGCTCAAAGATAAGCTCAATCGCGAGATGAAGACGGAGATAAACGTTCTCGCCATCGGGGTCGACAAGGAGGGAGTGGAGATCCTCTCGAAGAATCTTCTAACGCCTAAGGGGTTCATCGAGCAGATATCAAGCTGGAAGAGATATATCCCCGCGATCAAGCGAAAGATAGTGAAAGAATTGAAATTGATCTGAAAACCGGGATTTGATTAAATAGCGCGGGTGTACTATTTTTGTTTTGAAAAAGAAAAGAGAGGGGGGAAATTTATGTTGGATGGCGCTCAATTTGAGGCGTTGCGTGCTTTAGTTCTGACGTTTTCAACGGAGGAGCAGCTAGCAAAAATGATTGATTTTACTATGCTCCTTCCGGAGCATGAGCGGGAGAAGCTCATTAGGGCGTGCGCGGAAAAACGTCGGGAGTTTAAGCTGGCCACGGCGTTAGGAAGCATCGGCTAGGAAGCCAACAGCCGAGGCGGGCGGAAACTAGTTTCCACCCGCCTCGAATCGTTTTTGGTGTATAATTAAACATATGATGCGATACAGCGGTGGCTGGGGCATGATGGGCGATGGGGGATTTTTCGCCGTAATCACGTGGATCGTGATTACGGTTGACCTGATCCTCCTCGGCGTCTGGCTCTGGAGACAAATCAATAAATAATCTAGATTTTCTTCAAAAAATAAAGTTTTCGGGCTATACTAGGGGCGATGTTTTCGGTTGGGCAAATTCTTGGATGGCTGTTGCTTTATAAGTACGCGGCCTTATTCGCGGTTGTTGCTGTTGAGGGCCCTATCTCTACGCTTATCGCGGGATATCTTTCATCGCTGGGGCTTTTTGATTTTTGGACAGCCTATATAGTAGCGGTTGCCGGAGATCTCGCGAGCGACGCCGGGTATTACACGCTTGGACGCTTTGGCAGGGAGCGCTTCGTAAAAAAATATGGGCACTATGTCGGGATTACTCCAGACAGGATAACGGCGCTTGAAAAACATTTCGATAACCACGGCGGAAAGATGCTTATCTTCGGAAAAATCGCGGATCCGCTAAGCTCAACCATCCAGACCATCTCCGGCATGACCCGGATGAAGCTTTCCACATACGCCACTTACAACGTTGCGGCAACTATTTTTAAATCATTTATTTTAATTTTAGTCGGTTTTTATTTCGGCGAAGCTCTGCATCAGGCGGATATAATTCGGCGGACGGTTGGGATTACCGCGAGCGTCATCGGCATTCTTATAGTGGCAGTTTATTTCATTTATCGCAAGACGAAACAAGAAGAATTGCTGGAAAAAGATGATTGAGAAAAAAACAATCGAGAGTAGTGCGGGAAAAATTTGTTATTTCAAAACCGCGCATGTCTCCGGGCGCCCGACTGTTATTTTTTTGCATGGGCTATCCGCAAACCACACGACATGGTTGAATATAATGGAACGCCTCGCGGCAGGCGAATATAACGCGGTCGCGCCGGATATCCGCGGGCACGGCGAATCGGATAGAACAAAAGAAAAATCGCGCTACCGCCTCGAAAGATTTTCCAATGACCTCGAACTTATCGCCAAAAACGAAAAACTCGAAAAATTTATCCTTGTTGGGTATTCGTTCGGCGGAGGCATCGCCGTGGATTATTCCATTAAACATTTGTCTCATGTCGCGGGACTTATCATTGTGAGCGCGAATTACGTAAACCCACTTTCGTATAAAAATTTAGGATTTTTAACTCCCATAGCCCATCGGATTTTACTCATGCTCGCGGCGCTTTTGCGCTGGCAGAAGCGAGAGCATTATTATAAGTATGACCACGCGTCTCCCGCCGGCTATTGGCATTCGACCTGGATCGGGCTTAACACTATGCCGATTTCTGTGAATTTCTGGATGCTTGCCGAAACGGCGAAATTTGATTTCGGCAAAACGATCGGCAACATTATCGCTCCGACGCTGATCGTTCGCGCGAAATCCGACCCGATTTTGTCGATGGCGGAAGCGGAAGATATGGCTCGCGCCATGCAAAGCGCGAAAGTCGTCGTTTCAAAACACCCCAGTCATTTCATCGCGTCGCAATCGCAGGAAGAGCTCGCAGGCATCATCATAAATTTTTTGGAAACCCTATGAGAATAGCATTCTTCACCGACACTTTCCCGCCGAAAGTGAACGGTGTGGCGAATCTCGTCAAGAATTCCGCGGAAGTTCTTGTCCAAAGAGGGCACGATGTTCATGTGTTTACAGTTACTTTCGGCAATAGCGACGAAAATCCGCCTCGGGGAAAATTTGGGCTCACGAGAATTTTTTCCATGCCGTTTTTCGGCTATCCCGGCGAGCGCTTTTCTCTGCCGCTCGGCTGGACGCTCTCGAAAATAAAATCGTTCAAGCCGGATATAATCCACGCGCATACGCCTTTTGCTCTCGGATGGGAAGCGGTCTTAGCCAAAAAAATCCTTGGCGTCCCGCTTGTTGGAACCCACCATACTTTTTTCAATCACTATCTAAGGCATATTCATGCGGATTACGAATGGGCGAAAAAATTCTCTTCTAAATATGTCGCTGTATATTATAATCGGTGCGACCTTGTAGTAAGCCCGACTCATTCGCTCGCTCGAACCCTGGAATCGTTTGGCGTCGCCCGTCCGTTAATTATCGTTCCGAATCACATTGATACGGATTTTTTCAAGCCAGCCGTGGACGAAAAAGAGAAAGAAAAATTAAAAAAGCAGTTTGGCTTTTCAAAAAACGTTTTAGTGTATATGGGCCGCGTAAGCTATGAAAAAAGCATTGATGTGATTATGCGCGCCATGCCCATAATCGCCGAAAAGTCGCGAGAAGCCACTTTTGTTATAATAGGCGGAGGCCCGGAACGAGAAAAGCTTGAGATTCTCGCAAAGCATCTCGGCATCGAAAACAAAGTGCGCTTTATGGGATTTTTATACGGGCGCGAACTCGCCCTTGCGCTTCAAGCAAGCGATGTTTTTGTAACCGCGAGCAAGAGCGAAAACTTTCCTCTTTCTATAATTGAGGCGATGGCAAGCGGACTTCCGGTCGTCGCGGCATCTGCTTTGGGACTCCCTGAAATAGTGGAAGACGGGCGCTCGGGATTTTTGGTTCCTCCGGATAGGCCGGAGGAAATGGCGGACAAAGTCTTGGAACTTTTTCGCGACCGGCGGCTGTTAGGAAAATATTCGTCGACTTCACGCGAATTGTCCGACAAATATTCAAGACAAAATATCGCGCGTATTCACGAAAATAATTATGAAAATTTGCTTATATCTTGAGTTTTACCATTTTCTAGGCGGGATTCTTTTTAAAAAAATAGGAACCGGCCTCCTTTCTTCTTACAGAAACCAGATTCTGGCTCTTAACTTTCTTAAAATACCCTATACCGAAAAATGGACGAGCGACTGCGACATTTTGCAGA
>MFHJ01000007.1 GCA_001778545.1 Candidatus Giovannonibacteria bacterium RIFCSPHIGHO2_02_43_16 | reverse complement strand
ACAAAAAATCGCGAGGAACATTTAAAAAAACTGATTCTACCATCATTAAAAAAGGGGATTACTGTTATTTCCGACAGATATTATTTCTCAACTTTTGCATTTGGCGGAGCTAGCGGGGTAGATATCGAATATTTGATTTCAAAAAATAAGAAATTTCTTCATCCGGATATTACCTTTATTCTTGATGTTAACCCCAAAACGGCCATTTCTCGTATTGAAAAGCGGCGAAAACCAAAAGAATTTTTTGAAAAATTAAGTAGACTTGTGGGAACCAGAAAATTTTATCAAACATTTTCAAAAAGATTTAAAAACGTTTATATTATAAATGGAGAAAAAAGCATTGACGAGGTCTTTAAACAAATTAAAAGGAGATTAGAAAAATGATAAGCCAAAAATATCAGCCGGATTTTAAGCCTGAAGAATGGTCGGAGAGAGATCGCCATTATTTGGTGCCATTCGTTTCGAGCATGGATGGGATTGTCGCTGGGCTAAAAAATCTTCCGCCTGAATTAGCCGGGGCGCTTTGTTCCCGCGCTTCCCGCGCGTCGGACTCTCTTCTGCGCGTTTTATTGAAGGAATATATCTATCCTATTATTGACGGCGAGGATAAGGAACTCGCGGGAGAACTTGAGGAACTGGTGAAGTTTCATCATGCGCACGACATGAAATCCTTCGCAAATAAAGCGAAGCAATTTTACGCGAAATGGCTCGCGGCCTACGGGGACGATTCCATAGCGCAAATGGCTGGAACTTATCTTGTGGTTTGGGGAATCTCGCAGGTTTCAATGAAGTTTTTCGAAGATTTCAGGATCGGTTTGGCGCCGATAGAAAAATCAACAAGGTATGTCGATTTTTCCAAGAAAGTAGACGGTAAGTATCTGTATTATACTGATCCGGACATTATCAACGCAGGCTTAGGTGAGGAATATAAATCGGTTATGGATTTTCTATTCGAGACGAATTTTGATTTGATAGGCAAGCTCAAAGTCTGGTTTCAAGAAAAATTTCCGAGCGAGAAAAGCGGGGTTATAGAGAAGAAAGCTTTCGATATCGCCCGCGGTATTTTGCCGATGTCCACGTTGGGACAAGTGGCTTTTTTTGGAAATGGGCAAGCTTTCGAATACGCGATCACAAATTCACTTCAGCATAAACTCGGTGAGATTAGATGGCTGGGCGAGAGTGCAAAAAGAGAACTTTCCGGAGAGATCGGCTCGCTTCTGTTGCGTCTCGATGAAGAAAAATCAAAAGATTATCAAAAATATCTAGCCGGGAAAAAAGAACGCATTAGGCCTGAGGCTGAATCCTTTGTGACTAAAGCGAGTAAAGCAGAAGTCCGACTTATTGATTACGATCCTGATGGCGAGGCGGCGATCGTAGCCGGAATACTTTTTCCTGCATCAAAATCGAGCTGGGTGAATTTGATGGACGCCGCAAAAAAAATGAGCGCCCAGGAGAAAAAGCGAATCATTGCCAAATATCTCGAAGGTAGGAGAGAGCGATGGCAGAAAGTTGGAAGGGCCTTTGAAAATGCTTTCATGCGTTTTGAGATTGTTTTGAACGCTGGAGCATATCGCGATTTGCATCGGCATCGCATGCATACACAGGAGCGCCAGCTTTTTACGGTTGTCCATGGATACGATATCCCGCCGGAGATAGAAGAAGCTGGGCTCGCGGATAACGTGCATCATGCGATTGAGAAAGTCGAAAAGCTTTATCAAAAAATTGCTGCGAAGTTGGGCGAAGAGCACGCGCAATACGCAACGACGCTTTTTCATCGCGTAAGATTTTACCAATATCAAAATGTTCGGCAGGCTTTTTGGGAAATCGAACTTCGGACAGGCCCGCAAGGGCATCCGGATTATCGCCATGTCGAGCAGGAGAAGTTTAAATTAATTCAGAAAGCGTACTCGATAATCGCCTCTTTTATCAAAGCAGACATGAACGAATACGATTTTGCCCGCCGCGGCCTCGAGGAAAAAATTCAAAAAAAAGAAGAGAAGCTCAAAGAAAAATTCAGCAAGTAAATTATTAAGACCCAGTCCCGGACGATTCCAGGACTGGGTCTTTCTTGTTCGCTTTCTTATGGCGATCTTCTTACCAAGGTGCGGATAGTGAAATTAAAATCATTCTCGCTATTTCTCTTGTGTTGAACTGAAGCGATTATCCGCCATTCGCTGCGATTAATTTTTGGAAAGTATAAATCTCCCCAAATTTTGACGTGTACGATTGTCAGATGAATGGTTTGTATATTCATATAGTTTATCGCCTCAGCGTATACTCGTGGACCGCCGAGCACTATAACTTCTCTATCTCCGGCTAGCAACAAGGCTTGATCAAAGGAGGTAGCTTGTTCGATTGGGATGCGGTAAAAGTCTGAAAAAATAGACGCGTTTTTTGACAGAAACACCGCTTTCGCAGCCGTTTTAAGTACTCCGCTATCGTTTGCGATTAGAGAAGCCAGCGTTTCTTTTCCGCAAATAATTATTTTCCCAGCCGCGAGTTTCGCGAGATGCTCCAAATCTTTTTTAAGATGCCACAAAAGACTGCTACGCCCCTTTCTTCCTAAAACGTTGTTTTCGTCTACGGCCGCCGCGATCGAGCCTTTGGGATTTATCGCCATTGGTGATTTTTTCCTTTCAAGGATACAAATTGTATCCATCCTAATGGATATGCTAAACTTTTTCAATATATGTGGAAATCGAGGATACTGGCGGTTTTGTTTATAATCTTAGGAATTTTGGCGGGGTATTTTGATATAGCCGGGAGTTTTTCTTTTACGCCAGATTTTTTAAAAAGGGAATTCAGTCTTGGCCCGGATTTGCAGGGAGGGATAAGCTTAGAATATAAAGCCGATACTTCTTCCATCCCTGATTCAGAAAGATCCGATGCGATGGCGGGACTTCGCGACATAATAGAAAACCGGGTTAATTTATTTGGAGTGTCCGAGCCCATAATTCAGGTTAAAAAGAGGGGAGACGAAGATCGGCTGATTGTGGAATTGGCTGGAGTTTTTGACATAGATAACGCGATAAAAATAATCGGCGAGACGCCGTATTTGGAATTCCAGACCCTAAAAACTGGTGTGACAATCGAAGACCTCCAAAAAAAACAAGACGCGCAAGATTTGGCGGGAGTTCTGAATTCTTTCGAAGCGACGAAGCTTACCGGAAGATTTTTACAGAAAGCAAGATTGGAATATGATCAGACGACTTTGGAATCTACTGTCGGCCTTGATTTCAACAACGAAGGGCGCGATCTTTTCGCGAAGATAACAAAAGATAACATCGGAAAGCCTGTTGCGATTTTTCTCGACGGCGTATCGGTTTCCATACCAATCGTTCGCGAGGAGATAAAAGAGGGGCAAGCGGTCATCAGCGGAAATTTTTCGCGAACTGAAGCGCAAAAGCTTGTCCGAAACCTTAATTCCGGAGCATTGCCGGTCCCGATATCTTTGATTAAAGAAGAAACCCTCGGCGCGTATCTAGGAGCGGATACCTTGAGCCGCATGCTAAGAGCCGGACTTTATGGGCTAATCGGAGTGGCCCTGTTTTTGATTTTTTTCTATCGTTTACCGGGCTTGATCGCTGTCGTCGCACTTTTGATTTATACATCACTCGCGCTTACTTTATTTAAATTGATTCCGATTTATCTTACTTCCGCCGGCATCGCCGGATTTATCTTGTCCATTGGTATGGCGGTTGACGCGAATATTTTAATTTTCGAACGGACGAAGGAGGAACTGCAAAAAGGAAAATCTCTCGCGATTGCTGTTGAGGAAGGATTTTCGCGCGCTTGGCTTTCAATCAGGGATTCCAACGCCTCAAGCTTAATCACTTCGATAATACTTTTCTATCTAGGCAGCCAGAGCGTAGCCGGCTTTGCGCTGACACTGGGGTTGGGCATTGTCTTGAGCATGCTCTCCGCGATTACTATAACGCGGACATTTCTGCGCGCGGTCGAGTTTAAAGAAAACAGTTTAATGCGAAAATTATATGGGGCTAGTTAGAATTAGAAAATTCAGTTATATATTTTCGATAATCTTAGTCGCGGCAAGCATTGTTTCGCTTGCTTTTTACGGCTTGAAATTCGGAATTGATTTTACGGGCGGATCTCTGATTGAAGCCCAATTTGATCCGACAGGCGGCGGACGCCCGGATATAAACATAGTCCGGCAAAAAATGGAAGCGCTGGATTTTGGGCAAGTTGTTATCCAGCCAGCGGGCGAGGTCGGATTTTCGATAAGAACTCGCGAGCTTTCGACGGATGAGCGGCAGAAAATAACGGCGGAACTTTCGGGCTTGGGGAAAATTAAAGACGTAAGCGCGAACACGATCGGGCCGACGATCGGACAGGAACTCCGCTCGCGCTCGATCTGGGCGATGGCCTTGGTGCTGATCGCTATTATTTTATATATTGCATTTGCCTTCAGGAAAGTTTCCCGTCCTATTTCGTCTTGGTTTTATGGAATTTTTGCCGTAGTTGCGCTTTTCCATGACGTATTTATTCCGCTTGGAGTCTTTTCGCTTTTGGGGCATTTTAAGGGGGTCGAGGTTGACACCCTTTTTGTCACTGCTATTTTAACCGTTCTTGGATTTTCCGTCCACGACACGATCGTCGTTTTCGACAGGATCCGGGAAAACCTGACGCTTGCTAAACCTGCCTCGCCGGCAGGCAGGAAGGAAACATTTGAAGAAACGGTAGGAAAATCTTTAAACCAAACCATAACCCGTTCCATAAATACTTCGCTTACGGTTCTTATTGTTTTGACTGCGCTATTTTTCCTCGGCGCCGAGGCGACAAAATATTTTGCCCTCGCCCTAATCATCGGCATCGTTGCGGGAACATATTCTTCGATTTTCATCGCTTCCCCCCTCCTCGTCACCTGGAATAATTATCGGGAGAAGAAAATATAAATTCACAAGATTCCACTTTCAACTATCTCTTATTTACGCTATAGCGCAAATACGCTATTTTGTTGTTGATTACGAAATCTTGACGGATTAACTATTTCGATATATAATTCTCCTGAAACTAAATTCTTAGGAGGTTAACAAAATGGTTCAACTAAGCCGTAAGGTGTCTTTCGGCGACCTATCTAGGGGGAATAAAGTTTGGTACGTTTTGTGCATATTTTTCGGTATCATTTTCGTGATAGATGGGATTCTGGATGCTTTTGGATATCTTCAGCTCATCCAAATTCGTACTGTTGCGAATGATATCCTTGAACTCCCACGCTGGTTAGCAAGCATAATCGCATTTGCGGCTGCCCTATCCTGTCTTTATGTCATGCCCAGTATTATAAAAGACGGGTCAGCTGACAGGATTCAGGAAAAAATCCTGGAACTCGTTAAGAAAGGGAAGGTCATTATCTTCCCTAGGCGAAACACCAAACACTAAAGATAGTTCGTTCGAAATATCTACCACAAACAGAAAAGGAGTGAACGATGAAGGACTACTTATTATATAAACCCGAAGACGAAGGGTTTCAAGAAAAGGAGCATTGGGAAGTCTGGAGCTGGCTTCCAAGTCACCTATATGACTTCGAGAAAGCCCGATCGCGTGGTGGCAATCCAGCAATGAGGGCTATGAGTGAAAAGTATTATATCTGGGTAGGTCCTAAAGCTACCGCCGCGCTTTTAACGAATCCCAGAACATCTTTGATGGTTTTGGGGCACAGGTACAAAAATAGTTTGGAGTTCCACGTTGTGTCTTCGGCAGAGTCACCAAATTCAGTCGCCCATGCTCGAGCGATGAATGTGATTCTGGCCAAGGTTCATGGATACAAACCAAAAAAGGTGAAGAAAACACCATAAACCCTGATGGCATAAAACTCGCAGGGAACGAAGTCCCGACTTGGAAACAGGTCGGGACTTTTCATATGCCCAATTCAACTATTTCTTATTTACGCTATCGCGCAAATACGGAGTCTTTGTCATTATTTAGAGATTACCCGGTACTATTGACATTTTTACCAAGAAAGACTATAATTTTTAAAAGTGTCCTTATTATCGTCGTGCACAATCACAAGGAGGTCAAAATGAACGAGTTAGTATGCACAGAGGCCCAAGCTGAGGATCTGTCGCGTCAGCTCTCGACTGCGAAAGGTTTCTCCTTCGAGGAGCAAAAGCAGGCCATAAATGATCTCCGCCTGTTGGTTGCCGCGGAAGAAGCCAAGGTTCTCGTGCGCGATCTGAATGATCTCCAACATCAGTTGGTGCATCTGACAGATTATGCGCCCGATACCGGCGTTCGCAGTCCCTATGGCATTGTGATTGAGCCTAGTCGTTGGAGTGCTGGGCTTTTACTCCTTCGATCAGGAACTCTTCTCCGCGTTCTCCTTTCCCTGGATGAGGAAGGTCGCTTTGAGGATATCAGAGCGATTTGTCCTTACGACGCGGTGGAGAAGTTCGGGCTTGATCAAATCCGCTACGGCCTTGCCGCCCTCTTCATCCGCAAGTTTATGGAACTTGAGGAGAAAAGAGACGTGTTGCGAAAGCAACTTGCCAAGGCTAGGGACGCACAAGCGCGGCAGGAGCGAAGATGAAACTCCCGTTGTCACCCCAGTAACGTAAAATCGGGGAAACTAACGGCCTGAGATTTTCTCGGGCCTCAAACAAAGTTTTTGACTTCGATCAAAGATTTTGTTGGAGTAGAATAGCCGCGGTGGTTAACCATATCACTGCGGCCTTTTTGTTTTTCCACAAGCATTTGACATATTTTTATGGAGGACTATAATGGAATAACGATTGAGTTTCGGATGAAAAATTATACGTCCTAAATATAGGCGAGGGTGCAAACCCACAAATCATAAATAACTAAATAATTGAG
>MFHJ01000006.1 GCA_001778545.1 Candidatus Giovannonibacteria bacterium RIFCSPHIGHO2_02_43_16 | reverse complement strand
CAGAATGTTGGAATGTTGCTTTCCATTAATTTTTTGCCCTGCCTGCCCTGAAGTATCTTGAAGGGTCGAAGTCCGGGGCGCCTGTCCACCGTAGTTTTAACGAAGGCGGGAGGGCGTAGAGTTTGTAGACCCGCCTGCGCCGAGGCTTCGGCGGGCAGGTAAAAGGAAAAGAAAACTTTTTTGCTGGCTTCTGCTCTCAACGAGCAGGGCGGCGGGGCTGGCCTCTGTTTGTATTCGCTCGGGCGCGGCGGAATTCCCCCCACACCCCCCTTCCGCCGCGCCCTCGCTTGGGCTGGCGAATTTTTTGGCGGAGTTATTTAGTCGGAATGTCCTCCCATTCGCCATTGGCATTTTTTCGTCTATTCATTACTTCTGGCGGAAAACGATTCCACTTACCTCTCTTACCGCTCACCATTCGTTTAATGACCATTTGGTCCGATTCTCCTTTCCATGTTGGAGCTGTAGATCCCTCCTTTTTTGCTTTTTCCTCCAGTTCTCGCAGCTTTGATTGGAGTTCTTTCCCGATAGGGCTGTGCGGCTGAGGTTCTCGTCCGCCTCCTTCTCTCCAACTTGATGACATATGTTTGTCCCAAAGACGAGTTGTTAAAAAAGATGTGTCGTGCGGAGGCGAGTTCGCAAAATAATAAAGTCCGCGAGCTTTTGTTTCTTCTGGTAAGGCAGAATAGTGAGCATCCAATCTCCCTAGATCGTCTTTCAAATCACTTCCAGAAATGAAACTTTGATTCGGACGTAAAAATAAAGGCACAACAGCTTTGTGAAGTTTGTCATTTGAACTAAAAACCATACAGAAAGGCAGGTAATAGAGGTAAGCGATATCGGCTCTGTGACTTGGTCTGCCCCGTCCAATCAAATCAACGCCTATTCCTATTTGAAAGAGTAGGTCAACAGTTATCACGTGCGTAAAATACGGCGCGAATTGTTTAATCGGAGGACAGCCCTCCTTTTTCCATCGTGCAATTATTTCGTCCTTGAAACGCGGGGAAACACCAAGTGAAGAAAGTCCCATAATCAACACCTGTTCTTGGTCAGGACTACTTATGATTTTATCCGTCATCTCTTTTACCTCTCCAAGCGTTTTCGGTTTTGGTCTGCCAGCAAAACTTTTTTGGTATTGAGAGTAAACATCTTCGAGTTTGATGTTTCTCAACCCCACGCGCCAAAACTTTGCGAACGAGCGTTCCAGTTCAAGAAACTTATGTTCCTGCCATCTTTTGAGAGCTTCTTCCTCTAGTGATGCTTCAAAGAAAGCGCCGGTTTGTCCCCCAAGTTCTACAAATCTCCCGCCTCCGATATGCGGTCTGCCGTATTCCATATCCAATTCGCCTTGCCCCGACAATTCGCCTTCGAGTAATGTTTGGTGATGAAGGTTCGCTTTTGAGTGCAAATCTGGCGTTTTGTACGCCAAACTACCAACTACATCCTGCGGGCTGTTGCCGAAGCGCGCTTCCTTTTCCAAATCCGCAAGCGTTTCTACGAAAAAGAGCGGTGTTATATTGCAGAGAAAAAATTGATCCAGCCACACAGCTTCGTCCGGACTTAATGCCTCAAGAACCGATTTATCGAATATAAGAATTGGTCCCATATGTGGATAACTAGGGCTTTTATACTTTCGATTTATTTTTTTAATAAAAAATTGCTAATTTTTTCAACTGTTATAGTCGGCTTCTTAATTACTTCGTGTTCCCAAACTCTTAAAATCTTCCAGCCCTCTTTCTTTAGCTTCGCCGTAGCAATTCTATCCCTTTTCATATTCCCTTCAATTTTTGCTATCCAGTATTTTTTAGGAAGCCTCTGCTTTTGCTTTAAAAATTTGTAGCCGTGCCAAAAATCTCCATCAATGAATACCGCTCTTTTCTTGTGGGGCAAAGCAACATCCGGGCTTCCTTTGGCTTTTTTGTAGTGCTTTTGGAAATATACCCCCTTTTTTCGGAGTCCTCGAAATACTAAAACTTCTGCCTTAGTATTTCGGGCATGAATTTTTGACATTATTTCGCTCCTTTTCTTTTTAGTAAAGACATCCATGATAGATTTTCTTAGCCTGTGGATAACCGCGCTTTGATTTTCGGTATCTGTTCGGTTATAATCAAATTGTAGCGCAAACAGGTTTTTATAGCAATATGACCAATATCACAAAAAAGCAAAAACAAGTCTTTGATTTCATAAACAGTTATATTTCCGAGAATGGTATTTCTCCTACTATTGAGGAAATACGAAAAAAACTAAAACTCCGAGCAGTTTCTACTATCCACGAGCACATAAATACCCTAAAAGAAAAGGGTTATCTTTCAAAGTCGAATAATTCAGCAAGAAGCATCTCTCCTAAAAAAGAAATAAAGTCCATTATCGAAATTCCAATTGTTGGAAGAATTGCTGCCGGTGAGCCAATCGAGGCAATAGAAAATATAGAGGATACGATTTCGCTTATAAACCCTAGCATCAAAAACTCACTGGGTTATTACGCGCTCCGGGTTGTCGGCGAAAGTATGATTGATGAAGGTATTTTTGATGGCGATATTGTCGTAATCAAAAAACAGTCAGTAGCAGAAAATGGGCAGACAGTCGTCGCGATTATTGACGATAACGAAGCAACGCTTAAAAAGCTGTACCGAGAAAAAACAAGATTCCGCCTAGAACCAAGAAATCAAGATCTGCTCCCTTTTTATCGAAAAGAGGTTGAAGTGCGGGGCGTGGTCGTTCAGATAATTAGGAACATAGATACAAAAGAGGAGAAAAAACCGCAAAAAAAGACAAAACATGGATTTAGAACCATTGATTTGTTTGCCGGTGTTGGCGGAACAAGAATTGGTTTTGAAAACGCGGGCTTTAAAACTGTTTTCGCAAACGATTTTGAGCCTCAATGTAAAGAAACATACGACCTTAATTTTAAGGATTCAAAATTAGTTGTTGAGGACATAAGAAAGATTGGCATAGACGATTTGCCAGAATTTGATTTTTTATTAGGCGGGTTCCCTTGCCAAGCATTTTCCATCGCCGGATATAGACAAGGATTCAACGACGAAAAGGGGCGCGGTAATTTATTTTTTGATATTGCACGGATTATTGATGCGCGCAAGCCCGAGGGTTTTCTCCTAGAAAATGTAAAAAACCTAATGAGCCATGATGGCGGAAAAACCTTCAAAATAATTGAAGAGACATTAAAAAATCTCGGCTACCACATAAAACCCAAAGTCTTAAATAGTATGGAATATGGAAATATTCCACAGAATCGGGAGCGAATTTATATTGTAGGTTTTAAAAACAAAGATTATGCCGACAAGTTTTCTTTTCCCAATCCAATAAAACTATCAAAAAAAATTAATGACCTGCTAGAAAAAAACGTCCCTGAAAAGTATTACTACAACGGGAAACCTTTGTATGAAAAGTTGAAAAGTTTTGTAAAAGAAGAAGGGAAAGTATATCAGTGGCGCAGGCAATATGTCCGCGAAAATAAAAGCGGCGTTTGTCCAACGCTTACAGCAAACATGGGCATGGGGGGGCATAATGTGCCCATTATCAAAGACAGGAAAGGAATTAGAAAACTAACTCCATTAGAATGCGCTCGTGTTCAGGGTTTCCCGAAAAATTATAAATTGCCTCAAATTGCAGATTCTGCTTTGTACAAACAGCTCGGAAATTCGGTAAGCGTGCCGGTAATTGAAGCTGTGGCAAGGCAAATGATGATGGCAATGGAATAACTAAATGTCCTCCGCTATCTTTTTAAGGTTTTCTTCGGCGGATTTAATCAGGCCTCGTTCTTGCAAATAACCAAGGCTTCTTTTGGCAATCCAGATGTTGTTTCTGGCCAAAACAGGATTTCTTCCTATCGTTTTCATATCATAAAGATAGTGTTTCCCTTTTTCTAATTTAAATTCACCCAATATTTCATTTGTAATCGTTGCATCAGTCTCTGCATATATAAATCTCCTTATTGATTTATCATTTGCTTTCTCAAATATTCTGATCCTGCCATCCAATTCAATAGCCCCAAAAATATTCGGTGGCGGAAGTTCTTTGTTTTGGCTATATTTCTTCAGTTCTCCTCCATTTTGTACGCCTAAATCTTTAAACTTTCCCGCTTCAAGGGCGCTCTTAAAGAATTTTCCTATATCCACAAATAAATCAGTGTTATAAAAAAGGCCATTCTTTTTAAATACAGTTCCATTGCCCTCTAATTCAGCTCCGGAGATGGCGTATTCAATTTTAATGAAGGTTTTATAGGCATCGGCGAATTTATCAAAAGTTTTTGAATTGGTTATTTCTTTTAGATAAGCTCCCAGCAGGTCTTTTTCTTTTGGACTTTTATCCGGATCATCGTTTCCTATCGAAACTCCCACTATAAATATTTTATTTGGATCCTTCGCTGATTTTTTTATTGTTTCATATTGCTCTAATGTTAGGCCTAGCCAGTGGTCTCCTCTCCCCGTATTTTTGATTTCGGTAAATAAATTCGGTTTTCTGCTTAAATTATTTTCAATTACGCCGATTATATCCGGCTCATTTTTTACTTCATAGATAGGTTTAAGGTCAAAATCTAAAACGCATTGTTTTCTTGAGTTTAGGCTTTGTAAGATATTTACAACTCCAATTTCGGCCAGCTTTCCTAATAAAAAACTATCGAGCACATCACCCAAACTACGAGCTGAGCCCGCTGTTCTTGTGGTGCCGGATTTCGTCGGATCAAGATGGTATTTTACGGCAAATTCAAAAGCTGTTTGGAAGTCTTTTCTTGTAAGATTATATTTCATATAACATTAGAAACAATCTGAAATTTTTATCCCTTCATAGGAAAGCCGCTCGGGTCCATACTTCTCGAGCTTTTCTCTTGGCCTATCTACTTTTGGTAAATCTTTTATTTTCATAATCTAATTTTAATAAGCACACTGAATCTATCCAGTAGGGTCTGATTCTTTTCGTTTGTGATAAATCCCATTAGAGGCTCTTCGCTGTGGGCCCTCGCGGCCTCTAACGGGACAGGTGTTAGATCAGAACTTTTTGTCATTTTAATGGTTGTGGATAAGGGTTGACTTTTGGCGAGCGCTTGCTATACTGCAGTTAATACTTACGAAAAAGACCCTTATGAAGTTCCGTCCTCATCGGGGGCTTTTTCTTTTTGGGCCTGTAAAATTGACTTTTGATCGTTTAAGTAAGCTATGGGCGCACGAGTCCTTTTCAGAAGAACCGAACAAAGGTCTTTTGCGTGGGGAGACAATATCGTCCTTAATTTCTTACGCTCCATTAAAAACTTCACCAAACTCGCATAATCGCCGTCACTTGAAACGATAATCGAGGCGTCAAATTTATTTTCATAGGTATCGCGCGCCGCCTGTAAAACTAAATCGGCATCGCAGTTTCCTTTTGGCTTGCCATCACCATCGTAAATCACTTCCTTAAAAACCAGAGTAAAACCACATTCTTGAAGGTATTTATACAATTCCTTATATTTTGGTATCAGCCCAATAAAAATATATGCTTTCTTTACCCCATATTTTTCAGATAACCAAATTCTCAATCGCGCATAATCAAGCACCCAGCCGAAACCGACTATACCTCTGTGCAGATTGGCTCCATCTATATACGCGAAATTGTTTTCTTTTGGAATCATATTTTTAGATAATAAGCACCCTAAACCTATCCAGCAGGGTCTGATTCTTTTCGTTCCCGCCGTCGCTGCCTCCTTTGCCAGAGGCCACGGAAGGCCGAAGAAAGCTATGGCGGGCAGGTGTGATAAATGTTAGATCGGAGTTCATATTCATTTTCATTTTTCTCTTATCTTTTTAATTTCTTCCCGATCGGCTTCGTTGCCAATGAGACGCACCCCGATAGTATCCGCCTCGGGCGGAACTACGGGGCAGGCATAAAACTCATTCTCATCTCCACCCTCCTTCGCTAAAGCTACGGCGGGCAGGCATTTCCTGCATCGCCAGTGAACTTCCTTTTTTGTTTTAGTTTTTGTCGGCATAGATTATTTCAGCAAGTCATCTAACTCACAAGAAAGCAGAGTCGACTTGTTAAGCACAATCTGCTCGTTTGGGTTGAAGTTATCCGCTGTCATACGGATTACTTTGGTTGCAATAACATCACCGAGCATAACCTTATTTGTTTTTTTGAAATACTTTTCGGTTTTCTGATAGAAAAGGGTTGCATACAATTTTAATTTTTCCTGAGACGGTGGATGGCTGGTTGAGCCGTTGCTTGTGAACTCAATCATCTCGCTTATTTTTTTGTCTTCTTTGATTGCTAAATCGCCTTCGCGAAACATAATCCAATAATCGCTAAGAGTGTAAACGACTCGAATTGGCCGGTCATCCTCGGTTTTATATGTATAAATAAAGTGGAAATTATCAGGCATTAGGTCGTGATGCACCCTGACATGTTCGAGATCTGTTACAGTGCGAATTTTGTACGCATCAAAAAGCCGCAAATAGCTCTCCCGCCAATTTTTAAGCCAGTTCTCGATATACGGGCGATTTGTAAAAAGCGGCGCGAGGTCCTGTTTTAAGTTTTCGTCATTTACTTTATTCATCT
>MFHJ01000005.1 GCA_001778545.1 Candidatus Giovannonibacteria bacterium RIFCSPHIGHO2_02_43_16 | reverse complement strand
AATGAATTTTCCCGTCCTTCGCCTAAGGCGGGGGGCGGGGAATTCATCGGTAAGTGTATATAAGACGATGACAAAAATCCTGATCTTACTATTATTTTTTCTGATTGTTCGACACTCGGTGTCGAACACTTTCGCGGGAACTGTGAGTGTTGAAAATAACGTTTCAGTCGAAGCGAATTCCGGCGGGAATTCGGCGGGATCTGGAGAAATAATCCAAGGCGCCGCGGAGGCGGAAATTAAGGTTAAAACAGTAATAAACGGCGAGACGGTTCAGGATATAAATATAAAAGAAACTTCGACTGGAACCCCAGTGATAATCAAAAAAGAAATTAAAATAGAACAAAATGTCGAGCAAAATCAAGATAATAAATTTTTCAAAAACTTTTTCAGGCGGTTATTCAAGCGGTTTAAGTTTTGGTAAAAAAATCGCGTTCTTAGCGCTGGTCTTGGGCGTTCTCTTTTTGAACGCGGCTTTCGCGCAGATTGAGGAAACTGTTATCGCGACCGGCGACGCGCAGTCTGATGTGACGGTGGAAAATACTGTTAATACGAGCGAGACAAGCGTTGGGAACTTGGAGGCCGAGCCTCCAAGTGGAGGCTCGGCCTCCTCGGAGGAAGCAGCTCCGACGTCCGAAAGGGTCGGAGTGGAAAATAATAATACGGCGGAGATAGCAACGGAGGCAACTTCAACCGCGGCCACCGGGGAAAACAGCGCGGACAACAATTCCGGCTCCGCCGTTATCGCGACTGGGGACGCCAACGCCTCGGCGAATATAATAAATATAGTCAATAGCACTTTCACCGGTTCAGACGGATTTATCGCTTTTTTGAATATCTTTTCTTCTCTATTCGGCGACCTCGATTTCAGGAATTCGCTATTTTTAAACTCAACCTGCCCGGATTGCGATATTTTTTCCGGGGATCTCTCGGTGAATAATCAAAACACGGCCTCAATACATAACGATGCCGTCGTGCGGGCGCAAACCGGCGGGAATTCCGCTTCCGGAAACGCCGGCGCGGGCGTCATCGCGACCGGGGACGCCAACGCGGCCGCGAATGTTTTCAACGTTGTGAATACCAACGTGGTCGGATCGAATTATCTTCTTTTGGTAATGAATAATTTCGGGTCGTGGAACGGGGACTTGGTTTTGCCTTCTAAATATCTTTTTCCAAATTGCTGTTCGGGAGCGGGGAGCGTGAGCGTTAATAACAATAGCGACGCTTCGATAGAAAATAATATCTCGGGCGAGGCCGAGACTGGCGGGAATGAGGCGAATGGAAACGCAAACGGGCTTGTCGTCACGGGAAACGCGAACGCGGTCGCGAACACCCTCAATCAGGTAAATACCAATATCTTCGGCTCCGATTCGGTGATGATCGCTTTCCGCTTTTTCGGTGACTGGACCGGGAACGTTTTTTCTGCCCCCGAAGGATTTTCGTGGATAGAGAGCGACGGAGGACTGGTTTTGATGGGGGATTCCTCGGCAGGCGGTTTTGGAGGTCCTTCGGCAAGCTCAGGATCTTCGAGCGCGGGCAATTCGACTGATATAAATAATTCAAATCTTGCGGGTATCCGCAATAACGTGCGCGTCTTGGCGCTGACAGGAGATAATAGGGCGAGCGGAAACGGCGTGGGCGGGATAATAACAACCGGAAACGCGAATTCCGCGGCGAACGTGGTGAACATTGTTAACACTAACATCTTCGGACGCAACTGGATTTTGGCGCTCGTGAATGTTTTTGGAAATTGGAATGGGAACATCGCCTTTGGGCGGCCGGATCTTTGGGTCGGCGAGAGCGTTTCGGAAATTCCGAAAGAGGCGGTCCCGGGCGACCGGATTACTTATACCTTAACTGTTTTGAATAACGGCGATACCGACGCGACAAATATTCTTCTGCACGACGATTTTGACGAGAGGCATCTTAATCCAGTTTCTTTAAACGGCGGCAACAGAACGGATCACGGAGCGGAATGGAATTTAGGAACTTTGAAACCGGGCGAGGCGCGCGTCATTTCGTATGAAGTGGAAATTAAAGATAATCTGCCGGCGGGCGCGACTTTTCTCGCAAACACCGCGACCGCGGGCTCCTTCGAGGAGGACGCCAGGAGCGAGGACAATACCGAGAGAACGACAATTCTTATCAACCGCAAGCGCGAGCTGAATTTTTCAGCGAGCGCTCTGCCTGATTTTAAAATCTCAAAAATCAACGGCGCGACAAGCGGGAGAGCGAAGGCCGGGGAATCGGTCGGCTATAAAATTATTTTGAAAAACGACGGAGGGGGGCTCGGATACGAATCGAAAGTTGCCGATAAGCTTTATTACGCGACCGGCACGGAGCCGGTTGACGCGCGCGAATGGCCGCTTGATACGGTTTTGGACGGGGAGCTGATAACAATCACCTACACGCTCCAAATTTCCCCGAACGCCAAGCCGGGAATTTACAAAAATGTCGCGAAGTTCAGCGCGAAGGATGAACTAGGCGTTGATAGATATCTTGTCTCGGCGGAAAATTTCCTCGAGATATTCCCCGCGGAACCGCTCGAAGATCCTGAGCTTGTCGAAGGACTACCGTACGAACTGCCAGCGGAAGAATCGGCAAGCCAGGAACCCGTCTCCGTCGAGCGCGAAATAGCGGAAGCCGCGTCCCTGATTTCCGATTACATCGCGAATCCCAACGAGAAAAAAACTGAAGATGCCCAATTTGCCGAAGAACCTCCTCGGACGCCGGTATTTAAAAATCTCTTGGCGCTCGCGTTTCTGAACTTCAAATGGATTTGGCAATGGCTCGCCACAACCGCCGCGGGCGTCCTCGCCGCGTTGTTCTTGAAATTCTACGGATAGGAACAGGTTGAATTTTAGGCAAAAATATGCTATTCTTTAAACATGAAAGTGGATATTCCAAAGCAGATCCGCCCATTTCTTTGGTCCTACGACGTCTCAAAACTTGATCTAGAAAAGGATAAAAAAAGAATAATAACAAATGTCTTGAACCTTGGGACTAAAGAAGCGACTGATTGGCTTTTTTCCGTTTTTGAAAAAAAAGATATCATCGAGGCAGTAGAAAATCCTTTGCCCGGCGAATGGAATAAGAGGTCTCTTCATTTTTGGGCGCTATTTTTGGACGCTAATGAGGGCAATATAACCCGGCAGGTTTTATAACCATGCATTACGATATTCTTGGAGAAAAAAGGGTTAGTCTCTTGCCGCGATTCAAATTATTTAAGGAACGGTTTTATTTAGCGGGCGGAACCGGATTGGCTCTGCAAATCGGACACCGCGACAGCGTAGATTTTGATTTTTTTACGGCGGATCATTTTGATACCGCTTCTTTTCACAGCGAACTGCTAGATATATTTAAAGGCCTGAAAATCGTGAAAACTCTTGAAGAAAAAGATTCGCTCGCCGTGATAATTGACGGCGAAGTAAAACTTAGCTTTTTAAGATATCCATACGTACTGTTAAATCCGGCAATTGACGAAGAAAATATAAAAATTGCCTCGATAGAGGATATCGCATGCATGAAATTTTCCGCGATAGTTTCTCGAGCGACGTGGAAGGATTACGTAGATTTGTATTTTATAATTAGACAAAAGCCGTTAAGAAATTTGTTCGCGAGTCTTTTCAGAAAAATGCCGGATTTGGACCAAAATCTTGTCCTGAAAAGCCTAGTATATTTTAAAGATGTCGTGGATGAAAATGTCGCTTTTAGAGGCGGCCAAGATGTTTCCAGAACGACAGTGGAGAAATTTCTTGAGAAAACGGTCAAATCCTAACAACTTATCAACACTTAGATCACACTTTCCTAAGATTTTCGCAGAGTTTCGTATTGCCTGCTTTTTGGGAAGGGCGTAAAATTTTAGGATAGATAGTTTAACGGTGACTGGGGAATCGCTGTAGTTTATTGGCGGTTTTTTATTTAATAAACTTCATGGGTAAAAAACTTTTTTCCGGAATAGCCGCCATCGGCATCGCCCTCATTTCAATTCCTCTGCTCTCCGCCTTTGAAGCGCACGTGATCAACGTCACGGCGCAGATTGAAAACGGCGTTGAATGCATCATCGTAGGCGACGACATTGATTTCGGCACGGTTTTCCCACAGGAAAAATTAGATAAGACATTCGATATCGCCCTTTCGCAGTCATTCATTAATAATCCCGAATTCGACCTGCTTCAATATTCTGTTTTACAACAGCCAAAATGCTGGAACGGAAGCACGACGACTCCGGAATTCAGCGAGGTTTTTGAAGATGAGGAAGGGAATTATCACTGCACCGGCAGGGAGCATCAATTTTTGCCGATTCTCTGCCCCTATCTTTCCAAAAACGAGATAACCGACGATCCCGACAGTCAGAATGAAAACGACGAGCCCGGCATTCCCGCGTTTCACGGGGTTATAGATGTAAACGCCTGGACGCCTACTGTGGCATCCTCGACGGAAGTAAAGGGAGAACTCCAGGATACTATCGGCGATCTTTTGGATACTTGGAACGTAGACCTAAAGGTGCCGTGCTTTTTCGGCCAATGCGCGCAGGATTGGGAAAGTTTCGTGCACATCATAAACCCACAGGCGAATCCGGATGATTTCGTCCAGCCGGCCGAAAACGAGCATAAGCTTTTCGGCTGCGATATCCGCGTGCTTGTCACGGGCAAGCCCCCAACCGTCAGATGCAAAGGGAAGATTGATTTAATGCTTGTCCTCGACCGCTCGGGCTCGATTAATTCCACGGAACTTACTCAGCTTAAAAACGCGGCAAATTCGTTTATAACCGCGCTTGCCCCGACCTTAAACGGCGTGCATACCGGCCAGACGAGTTTTGCAACCAATGCCACGCTTAATTTGCATCTGACCGATAATGAAGCCGCCGCGCACGCCGCGATTAATGCGCTGGTTGCGGGAGGAAATACGAATCTTGCCGGCGGCATAAATCTCGCGAACGGCGAGTTGGCCAATCCCGGCGACGGGCATGACCGCGCCGATATTGATTCTCCGGACGTGATGGTGATTATCACCGATGGAGCGCCGAACGTTCCAAGTCCGTCCGCAAACGCGCAAGCGCAGGCGACTGCCGCCGCCAATGCCGCTGATGCTGCAGGGACGGAGGTATTCGTTTTGGGAGTGGGAGTGATCGCTTCAACGGAAACATTCTTGAAAAATAATATCGCGACCAATCTCGCGCATTATTTCTCCGTTGCGAACTTCGCAAATTTGGAAGCAGCGCTGGTTCAAATCGCGGAATGCGATTAAATTCCGGCCAGACCGCAGTTTCGAAAGAAGGAAATTGCGGCTTGGCCAGAAGAGGGTTGTGCGTGGGGCGTTATGCAAGTCGGCATAGTTCTCCACCAACAACTCTTTAATGCCAATAAAAACAAGGTCGATAAAATTATAAATAACAATAATAAATAAAATGAAGAAAAAAATTATATTAGGAATCGCGGCCGCGGGGACCGCTCTTGCCTTGCTCCCGATGTTTGCCGCCTTCGAAGCGCACGTGATCAATGTGACGGCGCAGATCGAAAACGCGCTCGCGGTTACTGCCACCGCTCTCGACTTCGGAACAGTCTTTCCGCAGGAACACTTGGAAAAAAATCTCCGTGTGGCTCTTTCGAGTTCGTTTTTGACAGAAGATCGCGTTGATGACGTCGAGTACTTTATTCGCCAGAAACCGAAGTGTGGTGTCACTTCGAGCGACGGAACGGTTCTTGTCGGCCCGACTTGGACAGGTCACGTAGTAGTTGTGGGGATAGGCGATACCCAAGGGTACACTTCTTACATTGATTGTGAGCAGGATAGGCCAGGTAATGTAACGCCTCATTCAGATGATCTCGACTTCTATCTTCTCCCTTCGCTCTGTGAATATATTTCGAAAGAAGCTGATACAGACGTCGTGAACGATGAAACGACTTTCTCGTTCCACCAGCCGTTTGCGATTGCGACTACAACAGATAATCCGTTTACTCCGGGTCCAGATATTCCGCCGTTAACCCCTGGAACTTTGGTTTGGAATGATACGAATGGAAGATTATCTAAAGCTGATCTAGACACAGAAGACAATTGGATAATTGATCTTTCTGTGCCGTGCTTCGGCAATTTCTGCGCGCAGGATTGGGCAACGTTCGTGGACGAAAATGATGGTCCAGAATTGGAAGGCCCAGCTGATCCAGACGACTATGTTCAACCAATCGAAAACGAGCACAAAATCTTCGGCTGCAATTTGTGGGTTGAGGTGACAGAGGTAAGCGAGACACCACGCGACGTGAGGATCTCAAATTCTACTGATGGAGGAGGTATAAATCCTGACCCTGTTGTTTTTAACCCTCTCCCTAACACAGTTGTGGCAAGCACAACCTATACTTATATAGTGGATACGGTTTCAAGTTCTGGTTCTTCAATTCCAACAGTCCAGTGGAAAGTTACTATTGATGGTCCTTCAGTTTTGAGCGTGGGCATGGTGCATGTAGATGAAGTAGGGTGGCAAGATCCAGACGAACTAAGTGGCAATATATTCCACTACAAAATGAGTGTTGTTGGTGGCAACTTGGTAGCCATTGGTTCGTGTACTACTGCGGATGATCATAGTGATG
>MFHJ01000004.1 GCA_001778545.1 Candidatus Giovannonibacteria bacterium RIFCSPHIGHO2_02_43_16 | reverse complement strand
GGATAAATCAAATTTTAAATTGGGTCTTTTTTTTACTTCCTCCTCGCTGACCAAATCATAAGGATGAAAGCGCACAAAGATTTCTATATTTTCACCAAGACTGCCCTTTTCATTTAAAGAATAAAGCAAATCGATCATGTCCCAATCGGAATTGCTATAAGAACTGCCGTGCGGAGCATAAACGATAAATTTTTTATTGGGGTCCAAGCCAATTTGCCTGCAAAATTCATCTCGGGCCGTACTTTGGCCGTCAAAATAAATATCGTATTGCGGAATGCCTCCAACGAAAATATTCTTGTCTGAAGCCAAATCGTAATATTTTAACTCGTCTCGAACCAAGTCATTAAAAACGACGAATTTATCCGGCATCAGCCTAAGAACGCACCTTGCCGTAATTTTATCCCACGAATTTATAAATCCAATCGTCTTTACTCCGTGTTTTTTTGCGGCGCGCAGAAAATGCACCTCCGGCTCGTAAAAAATATTGGCGAGAAAAACCAAATCCGGCTTATATTTTTCGAAAAACTTGTCATATGTGTGGTTTACTACAAAAAGAAAATCTAATCGCCTAGACAAGGCCAAACACCACTGATTGGAAAGCAATCGGTTAGTAAAAAGGCCCAGCCAATATTGGAGAAGCCCTCCTTCAACTTTATATCTTATGAAGCGGCGCAAGTCGGTTGTAGTTGTTTTCAACATCGTGAATTTCAGCCACTGAAAAAGGCGATCCAAACCGGCTATAGAGATATTCCCGACAACTTCGTAAAAAATCCTATCGCTATCCCCAAATTCAGCTTTATGAGCCTGTGCTCTTTTCTCATTCTTAACAAAAACAACGACTCGCGTATTTTTATCTTCCAAAATCGTGCTGAAAATCGAAGACCGCAGGACGTTTTTGGTCTCGACGCCATCGAAACTGGTTATGAAGATTGTTTTCATCCCCAAATTACTTTCCCGCCGCCTTATATCCTTCCGATATTATCTTCATTACTTCGAGCCCCCGGTCAAGCGATAATGGCGAATCTGCCAATTTTATCTTGCCGTCCAGCAGATCTTTATAGTGCAGAGTCTCGCAGTAAAAATCGTCGGGACGCTTTTTGGCCACCATTTTCTCAACCATCTCGCTTCCTTCAATCTGATACCTCAAAAGGTCGCCTTCCGGAGAAGCATTCCCGACCCATTCGATAAATCCATTTGACCCCTGCGCCCTCGCCCATTTTTTGACGGGAAAAGTTATTACATCCTGAATAACGCGCCCGACTTTGCCGGAAGCAGTCTTAAGCAAAAACGTGGCGAGATAATCATATTCCGCATCGCGCTCTTTTTTGAAGTCAAAAAAACTTTTCACGTCTGTAATCCCACCAAAGCCGGAAACATCAGCCAAATATTTCCAAAGATGAAGCGCGTGCGAATGTTCCCCGCCCGCGCCGCCGCCGCGCTTCCAATATCCAAGGTAGGTCTCCCAAGGACCCGCAAGCCATGAATGGGCGGAAAAAATTCCGCGCCAATGCTCGCGGAATTCCACGTCCAAAGTTAAAATCTCGCCGAAAGTCTTTTTCTCTAGCATCCCCGCCAATTCCACGAGGGCGCTCCCAACGGCGTTATCGTATCCGACAACCACGATGGTCCCCGGATGTTTTTTTAGTTCCTCATTAAACTCGAGAACTCCTTTCATATCCGGCGTGCATAACGGTTTCTCTAAATGCAAAAGTTTCGGGTTTTCTTTGAGAGCTTCGAGGGCTAACTTCATTCGGACATCAGGAGGGGTGCCGATCATGATGATATCAAACCCGCCCTTCGGTTCTTTATCCGGCGTATAAAGTTTTATGGACTCATCCCATTTTCCGTAGCGTTGGGGATAGATTTCATTCTTCATTCTTTCTAGCGCCTTAGGATCTGCGTCTACCACAACAACATCCCAGCCCATTCTTCTCGATGCTTGGGTTAGATGATTCCCAATTGAACCTGCTCCTATCACTTTTACTTTTGTTTTCATTTTCATATGTTTGATATTCTATATAACTTTACAAATCGCTTCAAGGTTGCTAATTTATAATTTTTTTATCGAATCCATAAGTTCCGGCAAATTTGATACAGTTAAAAATTCTTCTCCATGCCACTTGTTCCAATTGTTTGTGACTCCGATAAAAAGGCATCCTAGCGCTTTTGCCGCGCCTAAATCATCCTGCCCGTCCCCGACTACCAAAACCTCCGATGGCAAAACATTTTCTTCATTAATTATCTTTTGAAGGTTTATTTCTTTGCTTCGAGGCTCGCTTTGACCATAGATTTTTTTGAAATAATTTCTGATTTCTAATCTGTTAATCGTTTGAGCCAAAGCATCCTCTGGCGTTGCGGAATTCAAATAAAGACTAAATTTGGCTTTCAAATCTAAAAGTGTTTTCTCTGCTCCTGCATTTAACCCCATCGAAGAAATGCCGCTCTGGACTATTTCGTTATATTTATCCGCGTAGCGCGCAACAAGAGATTCAATTTCACCTTCAGACTTGCCCAAACGTCTGAAAATTTCACGAAGGATGTCGTAGCGAGTCGCTTTAACTTTGACGAGCACGTCAGCGATAAGCGCATTTGAAACTTCCTTAGGCGGGAAAAGTTTAAACCACGCTTCGTGCTTCAACCGATTGGAGTCCACCAAAACCCCGTCGAAATCAAAAACGATTACTTTTATCATTTTTGTAATCGCTTATTCATCAAAAATTCCGCGTATTCAAAATCCGCGGGGCTGTCGATATTGACGGAATCCGCCGGATCCATGAAAAAATAGGCGAGATGTTTCCCGGAAGTGGATTTTTGTTCTCGGACGGTTTTCGTCCACATGACATCCATAGCCCCAGTATGAATATACGCTTTCGGAAAAAGCTGGCGGGGTAAATTATGCGGTTCGTCGAATTCGGTAAAAGATTTGGGCAAAAACGGCTCCAAAAAAGTTTTATCATTGGCTATTTTCCAAAGCTTATACGGATGCTTTGGCGCCTCACAAATCGGGCGCGCCGCATCGGCTCCTTTGGTATCAATTAAAACTTTAATGCCTTCGTCAATTTGTTCAGCAGTTCGCAGGGGCGATGTCGGCGGCAGGCGCAAGACCATCTCCGGCTCATATTTTTCTTTTTCCTTCAAAAAATCCAAGGCGTGCAAAATAAACTCGACATCCGTCGCGAGATCGCCGGAAATTTCTTTGGGACGCAAAAACGGCACTTTGGCTCCGAGAGATTTCGCGACTTCGGCGATTTGGGCATCATCTGTCGAAACAATAAGCTGCGTGATATGCTTTGATTTTTTAGCTTCGCGGATCGTCCAATAAATTAACGGCTTTCCGCAAAAGTCTTTAATATTTTTCCTCGGGACGGATTTTGATCCTCCCCGCGCAGGTATAATCCCGAGAATTTCCATACTATATTGCCCTTAACTCATCCTCTTCAAACGCGTCCAGTTGGTGCTGGCCCCAGTTTAGAAGTTTAGTCTTACGGTCTTCGCGATTCATCGCGGCGATGGATCGGTCGGTATAGAAAGAATCGTCATTGTAATCGGTCGTGGAAATTTCCTCAAATACTGCTCCTTGCCCTGAACCGAACCCGTGCAAAACTCCGCGCGGAATCCATAATGAATCTCCCGGCTCCAAAATTTTTTTCCTGCCGTTTATTTCAACTTCCAGTATTCCCTTCAAAATTTGGAAGGTTTCGTCCTTCTTTTTGTGATAGTGTTCGGGATTCCATTGTCCGGGAAGCGCTACGATTACTTTTTTCGCGTATTCTTTATTGAAACAAGTTATTATGGTCGAGCCAATCTCGCGAAAGCGGTCAATGCCGTAATGATGGGAAAGCTCAACTTGAAAATCGTGTCCCAGGGGAACTCTGGCTTCATTGAGCATGCCTTTCACCGCGTGGATTGCATGATAAACTATTTCTTTTTTGGGCCTAGAATTTGGCCGGATAGCCTCGTCTATCGCCTCATTCGCGGAATAGTTACGATTTGCGACAAGTCCCGGATGAAAATTCCCCGAGATGAGTTGGCCGTCCTGGAAGGGCATTGCAAAAAAGACATCCTCCTTCCTTATATTTTCGCCTGCTTTTATCTCGCGCCATGCCCATACCCCGCGGACAAATGTTTTCAAATCCTGTTGTTCTTTCTCTGAAATTTCGCGCTTTCCATTGTCGCCGATTGATTCAACCGCCTCTTTATACGCCGCGAGCCAAGCGCGAACTTGTTCGGGAGTTGCGGAATACGCGTTAAGTTTTATTTCATCAGTTTTCATGCCAACGTGCTTTTCAAAAAATCTGGCGCCTTTTGCATACGCGACTCGGATAGCGTTCAAATTATTAGGGTCTTCGTGAGTCGAAAAACCAATGGTGACATTGGGATAGCGATTCTTCATCGTCTCAATCTGGTTCAGATATAATTTATCATTCGGAGTCGGGTACAGTGAAACGCAGTGCATGAGCGCGAAATCCACGGCCCGCTTGTTGAAAAAACTGACAATTTTATCAATATCGGAAACGGCAAGCCCGCCCGTCGAGCAAATAACAGGCTTATTCGCCTCTGCTACCCTTTCCAAAAGCGGCCAGTCCTGGTTGGAAGGCGAGCCGATTTTAATAATTTCAACGCCGAGCCGGTCAATTAAATCAACGGATGGCTCGTCAAAAGGAGTCACCATAGAAATAAGCCCAGCGTTCTTAACCTCGTCAACAAGCTTCTCAAAATCTTCTTCCGCAAGCTTAGTTGAAATAAATCTTTCCATATATTGGTTATTTTTCAGATTTTTAAAATCCGGATGGATAATCGAATCCAAATTTCTGAACTGAAGCTTAACCGCGCCGCGCACGCCGAAAGTTTTCGCGAGTTCAGCCATCTCCCGAACTATTTTAAGCCCGTGCTCAAGCGAGCCTTGGTGGTTATTTGCAATCTCGAAAATAAATAGATTCTCGAAATTGAATTTCGGCGTCATCATAGTTTTAACCCGGAAATGAATGCAATTGTTTCATAATATTATAGGTATCAGTGAGACCCTCTTCCAAAGAATATTTCGGCTTCCATCCAGTAAGTTTTTTTAAGAGAGAGATGTCTGCGATAAACTTCATCGGACCGGATACGGGGACGTCGAGAACTTTAATTTTTTTGCCGGAAAGTTTTTCAATAATCTCTACCACACTGCTTACGGAATTTGCCTCGCCCGTTCCAAGATTAACCGGACCCGTGTGATCTGTATCCAAAAGGCTGACAATCGCATCCGCCGCGTCTTTGACATAAATTAAATCCCTTTCGGGTCTAACTGACCAGACCTCGGCTCCATCCCGGGAAAGAACGGACTGCATTAACGTTGGGACCAAATCCGGACGTATCAGCCAGGTGGGCCCGTAAATATTCGACATCCTGACTACTATTACTGGTATCTCCGGGTAAAGCTTCGCGACTTCCTCGGACAAATATTTGCTAAAAACATAATCATTCAAATACGGGTTTATCGGCTGGGATTCATCTACGGGCAATTTTATTTTCTTTGCATCATAGAGAAGAATAGTCGTGAACATAATAAACTTTTTTATTTTTCTCTTTTTGGATTTCAGATAGGCAAGAACTTTTTTTATAGGTATCACGTTGTATTCAATCCCCATCATGACAGACTTATTTATTTCATGATGATTCGAACTGCCGATCAGAAAAATTACTTTATCAAAATCAAGATTATCGAGCGCGCTGAGATCATCAATGTTGGGAATCTGGATATGTTTATTTGTCAGTTCTTTGGGCAAGGGCGAACGGCCGATGGAAATTATGTCGGGATATTTTTCTAATATAATCGGCCCCTGAAAACCGGAGCCACCGAATAAAATCGTCTTAGACAAATTCATTGACTATCTTTCTTTTATTCTTGTAAGCGAGCTTGAGCCATGGAGGAATAATAAAAGGCTTTCGGTAAATGGGGATATTCGGGGATGTCAGGAGCCAAGAAAGCATGGTCAGGAGATATTTTGTCTGCGGAAATCCTGCTTCGTACGTTTTTTTTATAAACTCGTGCCTCGCTGTTATCGGTTCAGGATTCTTGTATTTGGAATATAAAACTTCCGGAACTGAATAAAAATTTGTCGCAAGCGCGGCCTCGCAATTAAAGATTGTAAATCCATCAATGCAGTTTGGGATCATTCTTCGGTATAGCTTGTTTAAAGCTTCCCTGCGATAAAGTCCGTGGAAAAAAATTGGATTTACTTTCGCCTTTATCATTTTTTTATAAACATCAAAATTATTAGCATTTGTATAATTGTGTTCGAAAATATTAGTGACCGACTCGGGGTTATATTCGAATGTTCTGCGCTCGCTGAAATGACTCATAGCGACGTCATGTTTTTTCGAATTCTCCAGTGCGTGGACCATTTTTTCGACAAAAGTCGGATGCCACCAATCATCATCCGCGGCCCACATAAAATATTCTCCCTTGCCTTCCTTAAGTACATTCCCGAAGTCATTAATAAACCCGCCATTTGTCTCCTTTCTAATATAGCGGACTCTGTTGTCTTTTTCGGCAAATTCCTCACAAATTTTCTGCGTATCGTCCGTTGAAGCGCCATCTAAAATGATCAGCTCGAAATTCGGATAAGTCTGGCTAAGAAGCGAATTAAGCGCGTATTTTATCGACGGCGCGTGATTGCGCGTCGCCATGCCTATCGAAACTAATTTTTTATTTTCCTGATTCGTATTCAAGATACCATTCTATCGTATTTCTAAGTCCTTCCTCAAAACTTGTTTTAGCCTCAAATCCGAATTCCCGCTTCGCGCGCGTAACATCGAGTTGTCGGCGCGGCTGTCCTTCCGGTTTCGTAGCGTCCCAGCGAAGCTCGCCTTTAAAATCCATCAATCGCGAGATAGTTTCGGCAAGTTCTTTAATCGGGACTTCGCGGCCGGATCCGATATTGACC
>MFHJ01000003.1 GCA_001778545.1 Candidatus Giovannonibacteria bacterium RIFCSPHIGHO2_02_43_16 | reverse complement strand
TCTAGCAAGGACGGTATCTTCGTATTATAATTAGGTGAATGCTGAATTTCACAGTTTCCGGCAAATTAATTCTCATAATTTTTCTGGCGATTTTTCTTGTTCATGGATGGGCCACGCTAAGCGCGGCCTATTTTTATTATCGGTGGCTTGATATGGTCGTGCATGTGATGGGCGGGCTTTTGGTTGGGACGATCGCCGTCTATTTTATAAGAGATAATAATCTTTCTCCATTTATAGTTTTCTGGTTTGTTTTTGGATCGGCGGCAATCATCGGTCTTTTCTTGGAGTTTTTCGAATTTGCGATGTCTCATCTTCCGGCAGGAGTGAGTAAGTTTGGTTTTATATCTCAAGGCCTCGAGGATACGTTAAGCGACCTTCTTTCCGATCTTATAGGAGGCATACTTGCATTTTCCCTTTTTCAAACACGCCGGAAAAATTATAATAATAAATAATGAAAATTTCTTTTTATGGAGGGTCTCAAGAGGTTACGGGGTCTTGCTTTTTATTTGATTCGGGTAAAACAAAAATCCTAATCGATTGCGGGCTTTTTCAGTGTCCGAGGTTTTGTGATTTGAGATCTAGGGATCCGTTCCCGTTTAACCCAAAAGACATCAAGGCGCTTTTCGTGACGCACGCGCATATCGATCATACCGGCAGGATTCCTAAACTTGTTAAGGAGGGGTTTTCCGGAAAAATTTATTCAACCCCGCCGACCAAGGAACTCGCATTCCTGATGCTTAAAGACAGTCTGGGGGTTCTCGAAAAAGAGGCCAGGCATCATAAAGAAGATTTAATGTTTAGTGAAGAGGATATAGATTCCGCGTTCAAGATTTGGGAGGGTGTCGAATATCATAAAATAATCGAAATCGGCGATTTGAAAATACGTTTGTTCGATTCCGGGCATGTTTTAGGGTCATCTATGATCGAGATTGTTTTAGAAGGAAGGAAAGTACTCTTTACTGGGGATTTGGGGAATCCGCCGACGCCTTTGTTAAATAATCCGGAAGAGATACGAGACGCTGTTGTAATGCTCGTGGAGTCAACTTACGGAAACCGCATTCACAATGATAAGAAAGAGAGGAAATTAAGATTAGAGAGGATTATAGAAAATACGATGCAGGGGAAAGGAGTCTTAATGATTCCTGCTTTCTCGCTTGAGCGTACTCAGGAACTCCTTGCGGAAATAGATGATCTTCTCGAATCCGGCAGAATACCAAGGATCCCTATTTTTTTGGATTCCCCATTGGCCATAAAAGCCACAGCGGTTTATAAGAAATATGAAAATTATTTTAATAAGGAGGCGAATAATAAGATAAAGTCCGGTAATGATATCTTCCGTTTCCATGGGCTTAAGCTCACGATGACTACGGAGGAATCCAAAGCCATAAACGAAATCAGGCCCCCGAAGATCGTAATCGCAGGTTCGGGCATGTCCAACGGCGGAAGAATTCTGCATCATGAAAAAAGATATCTCCCCGATCCAAATTCAACGCTGCTTCTAGTCGGCTATCAAGCTGCCGGTTCTTTAGGAAGAATGCTTCAGGATGGCGCCGAGGAAGTTACTATACACGGCGAGAAAATTTTAGTTCGCGCAAAAGTGGAAACTTTGCAGGGGTATTCTTCGCACCCGGATCGCGAGCAGTTGATGGAGTTTATATCAAAAAGCAAGGATACTCTGGAGAAAGTGTTTGTGATAACTGGCGAGCCGGCCTCAGCGCTTTTTTTGGTCCAGCGTGTCAGGGATTATTTTGGGATACCCGCCGAAGCTCCACGATATGGAGAAACAAAAGAAATTTGAAGAAGTATGTTAAAATTTATCTATGAAACCTTCGGCACATTCTCATCTGAAATTTAAAATTTGCGTTTCCGGAGCTGCCGAGACGGGACATTGCGGGGAGGATGCTTTGAATATAGCGAAAGAAGTCGGGAAAGAGATTGCCAAGCATAACGCGGTCTTGGTGACAGGAGCGACGACTGGCGTTCCTTTCTGGGCGTCTATAGGAGCGAAAGAAGAAGGCGGAATTTCCATCGGCCTGTCGCCGGCCAGAAATGAAAAAGAACACGTCGAAGAATATAAGTTGCCGGTGGATTACATGGATATAATAGTCTACACGGGATTTGGATACTCCGGGCGGAATCTTCTTTTAACCCGCTCCGCCGACGCGATAATTTTTGGCTGCGGCAGGATGGGAACTTTAAATGAGTTCACTATTGCGTATGAGGACGATAAGCCGATGGGCGTTTTAATGGGTTCTTGGGAAACTGGAAATCTTTTCAAGGAGATCGTGGAAAAATCTCACCGTGGCCCCGGAAAAATTATCTATGATTCGGATCCGAAAGCCCTTGTTGAGAAAGTAATCGAACTTGTCCGAAAGGAGAAAATAATAGAGATATGATAAAAACCCTCGAGGGATTCGGAATTTTGATCGGAGTCATAATCGGCGCGGGGCTTTTTGGCTTGCCGTACAGCTTCTCTAAAGCCCCTCTTTCATGGAACATATTTCTTTTTCTCGCTGTATTTTGCCTAAGCGTCTTTTTGCATCTTCTTTTCGCCGGGATCATTTATACAACTCCTGGAAAACACCGCTTCCCGGGCTATGTCCAAATTTATCTTGGGCCTAGAGCGGAAACCGTCGCTACGATTTTTTCTGTTCTAAGCTCTTATGGAGCCTTGCTCGCGTACGGAATCCTTGGTGCGACTTTTCTAGGAAATATTTTCGGCATCGATTTTTTTATTGCAGGCATAATATTTTTTATTCTCGGCGGCGCGCTTTTTTTTCTTTCCATAGATGAGATTGGGAAAATCAATTTCTATCTGACCCTACCTCTAGTAGGTTTCATATTGTTGATGGCGTTTAGAGTTTTTCCGGAAATCCGTTTCGAAAATTTGTTGACGCAAGGCCACTCATGGTCTTTGGCGTATGGGATTTTAGTTTTTGCTTTTGGAGGATATGCCGGTCTTGCGGAGCTCCGGGATGTGATTGGCACTCGCAATCACGCGCTCGCTAAGAAGTTAATATTTTTGAGCCTTCTCGCGGCGGCTATACTTTATGCTATCTTTATCGTAGTAGTTCTTGGGGTGAGCGGTTCTTCAGTTTCTTCGGACGCGCTTTCGGGGCTCGAAGAAGTTTTAGGAAAAGGCATCTTGGTTCTAGGATCTTTAATCGGCTTTTTCGCGATTGTTCGCGCTTTTGTTGGCATGGGAGCAGATTTAAAGCTCACGTACAAATACGACTATGAAATTCGTGGCGGCGCGGCATGGCTTTTGTCATTCCTCCCCCCCATTCTCCTTTTTTCTTTAGGTTTCGTCGACCTAGTTAAAATATTGAGCCTTGTTGGCTCCGTTGGTCTGGGAATTTTCGCTGTCTTTATACTTTTAATAGCTTGGGAGAAAAGGAAAGACATTTCCACTTTTCTCGGATTCAAAATTAGAGCTTGGTGGCTTTTCGCCGTCGGCGTTCTATTAGTTTTAGGCGCTCTCCAAGACATATTTTCCAGATTTATCTTTTAAGGATCAATGAATAAAGAAGAATCCCTTCTCCTGCTTAAAAAAGAGATCGAGGAAAATCGCGAGCTCCCGCTATCTGGCGAGGCGAATTTGGTTTTTGGAGAGGGGAGCGCTGACGCGGAAGTTTTGTTTATCGGGGAGGCGCCTGGGTTTCACGAGGACAGGCTCTCCAGGCCTTTTGTCGGGCAGGCGGGAAAACTTCTAGATAAATTACTTCTCAAAATAAATTGGCCGCGCGAATCGGTTTATATAACGAATATTGTAAAAAGGCGCCCGCCGGGGAACCGCGACCCGTTGCCGTCGGAAATTGATGCCTATAAGCCGTATCTCGAAAGACAAATCAAAATAATCAATCCGAAAATAATTGCGACCTTGGGGAGATATTCGATGAATTACTTCCTGCCAGAGGCCAAAATTTCCCGCGATCACGGCGTCGCGCAATACGCCGGGGAACAATTAATTATTCCGCTATACCACCCCGCCGCCGCCCTCCGTGCGACAGCTGTACTAAAAGATCTCGAGACCGACTTCAAAAAACTTCCCGAGATTCTAAAAACCCCACCTGTGCCAAAACTTGAGAAATCTCCGAAAAAAGAGGAAGATAATGATAAGCAAGAGAGCTTATTTTAATTTATAGTATGTTTACGATCGTGAATATACTGTAGATTATCCGTGCGACTTTTCATTTTATGCGGGAATATAATTAAAATATGTCGATGGAGATGCCTAATATTGTGCCGGAAGAGATCGCAAAGCCGAAAGAACAAGGCGAAGAGCCTTTTCCAGTGTCTGACATCGAGGATATATCCGAAAGGAAATTATCATCAGTTGCGCTAAGGTTGCAAGAACTTTTCCCCGAACAATCTGAAAGAATCGGAGAGATTGCCGATTCTTTTTTGAAAAGTGTGCATAGCGAACTTCTTGAAGCAAACGACGAAATTCGAGAAAAAGGCTTGCCGGAATTGGATAAAAAATCTCTCGATGCTATCGAGCTTTTCTATCAATTGAAGGCTGAAAAGCAAATTCGCGGATGTTTGCCACTTGAAGCGAAAAAAGCTGTTTACCAATATTTCAAAGACATAGCTGGAGTAATCGAGAAAAAAGAAAAAACCGATAAAAGCATTCCTGAATTATCAAACCCTGTATTGAAAAATACACTTTTCCAAAAATTAGATAATGGAGAAATGGCGGCTCGAATACCGCTAAACAAAGAAAAAACAGATGTGGATTTTTTAATCGTAAGCAAAAACGATATTGATCAATATTGTTTTTATATACTCTCTACTTTACCTAAGGCCGAATTAAATAAGAAGCAGCAAGCAGAACTCGACGCCTATTTAGAAAAAAACCAAGAAAGCAAGTCGTCGATAAACATAAAGAAATTATTATCAATAGTTAGGGTGAATCCAGTCTTGTTAGATCAATTTAAGAGCAGATTTGAAAGGGATGTTGCCAATCGGGAAAGATATACTAAAAGAAAGGTGCGTGAAACAGCGGGAATGTTGTCGGTTGTTTTCAAAGACCGCAATGAAGGGGAAAAATTTCTTGATCTTTGCACTGGCACTGGCGATATCGCAACAATAATTAAAACCCTGGGCCCGCAAATAAAAGGCGTAGATCTCAATAAATACTATCTTAAAGTCGGACGAATTTATGACACGATCCTTAAAAAAAAATTTGGCAGTCAGGAAAATGAAAGGCATTTATCTGAAGCGGACGTAATAAATGGAGAGCTCCCGGACGCGGATGTCTGGATCGCTAAACATCCGTGCGCGCCGCATATGGCCTTGCCTGACGAGATCATTCGAAAATTTTCAGAAAATTCAACTGCAAATCAATTATATCTATTGACTTGCTGCGCGAATAAGTCGGTTGGACACTGTCCGCATTCGTACAATCAGAACGGTTTAATAAGCTCTGAAGAATGGAACCAGTCTTGCTTGGCCTCATCCGATATTGGAACAGAAGAAGAACATGGTAAGATTGAGAAGGTGCAAGAAGCATTAAAAAAAATTAACAACGCAAGAATTAGGTATATCAGAGATGTATTACATTTGGATGCAGAACTCGTTGAAATACCAGGAACAATTATGAATCAGATGATTATAGTAAGAAAATAATAATTTATTAATTTAAACCATTAATATATGAGTGAACAATTTAAATCTAATGAAGCAGAACAGAAATTTCAAAATTATTCTGGACAGCTGGATCAAGTAACTACTCGTGGAGATGGGAAACTGGAACTCGGCGAAGCATTCAATAAAAATCTCATTGATTTCACTGCGAGTCTACAACATCTCAACATACATCACGAAGGTAAAACGGCCGGGAGCCAGTTCAATGGGAGAGTCTTTGAAAATTCGTCGGACGTACAAGGACTCATTAATAAATTGCTTCCTGACGAGCTTCATTATGATCAATTTGGACGAGCTGAGATTACGTTGGACGTTTCAGGCGCTCCCGAGTCATTAGGATGGACGGGTATAAAAAGTATTGAGGAAATTAAGAAATCTTTTCCAGACGCTGTAATTGAATCGAGGCCAAGAATTGATGGCGGGATAGAGGCCGAAGAAGACGACGTAAGTGGAGCATGGTACCCGGAAATGGCCAGGGATCCTAAGTCGGGACGATTTGAAGTATTGAAAGATGAAAATGGGGAAGTAAAAAATTTGAAAGGCAAATTTGAACCAAATGCCAATATAGTATCTTTGCCCTCAAAAAGTGCTGAGACGAATAAAATTACAGTTATCATGCAGAAAGATAAGTCCACAGGTAAGCCGACGGTGTTGACAATTTTTCCTGGTGAGAATGCCCCTGCTTTCCCAGCAAAGATTAACTCTGAGAGCTATAAAGCGAGTACATTGGGAAATACCCAAGAAACTAGATTTTGGAAAGATCACGCATTCATCCAGCAGACATAAAGAGAGCTTATTTTAATTTATAGTATGTTTACGATCGTGAATATACTGTAGATTATCCGCGTGTATAAAAAATGCTCCTGTACCAGTTTTCGGCCATTAGATTATTAGTGGCCAAGAATCGGTACAGGAGCTAATTCGAAGAAGAATATTTTGTTATAAAGAACCATTAGGCAGATTTCGCGAAAACCTTTTTATCCAAACTCTTGCGCGTAATTATTGTTTTCCCGATGAATATCGGGACTCTTGGCACAGGATATTTTGGCATAAGCTTTTCTTGAAATAGCCTGCACATATAATATCAGAAAGACTCAAGTTATACTGTGGATATGCATAACCAGGAAATATCAAAGATTCTATTCGAGCTTGCGGAACTCTACGAGATGAAAAACGTGCCCTTCAAACCGAGGGCGCTTCTGCGTGCTTCGGAGACGATCGATTCACTTGGGGAAGATGTCGCAGATATTTATAAAAAAGGCGAAATTAAGGCGCTTGAAAATATTCCCGGAGTTGGCAGAGGAATTGCGGAGAAAATCGAAGAATACTTAAAAACAGGACAT
>MFHJ01000002.1 GCA_001778545.1 Candidatus Giovannonibacteria bacterium RIFCSPHIGHO2_02_43_16 | reverse complement strand
TTAGGTCAATGATGGTTTTTCTGTTCTAAAAATCAAATTCTTTTTTCTTTTGCTCTCTAGCTTCTCGCCCCAGTCTTTCTCGTTTTTCTGAAGTTGCAGCATCTATTTTCTTTCGGATTTCTATATCCATACTATTCATATGACTAAAACCCAGCTTCGCGAGATCTTCATCTACTCGATCTGGAATTCCTCTTTGATCAAGCATTTCCTGATTCTTATCAGAGTTACTACTCATGGACCCAAATATTGCGACGTCTTTGTAAGTCAAGATTTTTGAAAGATCAACATCAACTTTTGCAACATTCCCATCTTTATCTATATATGAAATTTCTACTTTTGCCGGAAAACCTACTACTTCTTTAAGGTTGAGGACATTAAATCTTACACCAAAATATTCACCCCTCTGTGCCCGTAAATCATTCTTGAGGTTATGTGGACCAAATACTTCTGGATCCTCTTGAGAAAGAACTGTTTGTTTATTCATTTTGATATAAGTCCCCAAATCAGCATAACTGTCTTGTTTCTCGCGCCATTCTTGAGATTCGGCAGTCTGTTCCTGCCTCAAAAATTCCTCATCGTTTGTTGGCATTTCGTTACTCATGCCTCCATCATATCGCCCCCCCCAATACGTCAAGTGAATTACAGGACTGATCATCTCTGCCAAATTGCAGTAATTTTCTTATTGAAATAATATAAGGAGATGCACCCAGAAGACAAGATTTTCGCTAATGTCCTAAATTATGTCCCGGAATTCGGTCCCAAAACTCTGGCAAAAATAAGACATCATTTCGGGTCGTATAAGAATGCATGGGAAGCAGAGGTCAGGGAATTCCTTAAAGTTCCGCAGCTTGAGAAAAAAGCTTTATTTAGCTTGGAGAAAATCAAGAAAGAAAAAGATCCGGAAAAAGAATTTAAAAATCTTGAAAAGGAGAGCATTATGCTGCTTCTCCGCGACGAATTACCAGAAATGCTCAAAGAAACCCCGGCTCCGCCGGAGGTTCTTTATGTAAAAGGAAGTCTGCCGGAAGAAGATTCGCATTTTCTGGGGGTTGTCGGAACAAGAAGGTATTCAACATACGGGAAAGAGGCTTGCATCAGCATAATAAGCGAGCTCGCCGGACGAAATTTTGTTATAGTGTCCGGGCTCGCAAAAGGCATAGATTCTTTCTCTCACGAAGCCGCATTGAAAAATAAACTGAAGACAATCGCGGTTCTTGGCTCGGGACTCTCCAGTAAAGTTCTTTTCCCGAAAGAAAACTTGAGGCTCGCGGATAAAATTGTTTCAGACGGAGGAGCGGTCATATCCGAATACCCATATGAAATGAAGGCAAACATCAACACGTTCCCCCAAAGAAATCGGATAATAGCGGGCCTTTCCAAAGCAGTTTGGATAGTGGAAGCAAGAGAAAAATCCGGCGCTCTCATAACGGCGCGCTATGCCCTCGATTTCAACCGCGAGGTCATGGCTCTGCCGGGCTCAATATTCCTGGAAAACGCTAAAGGAACCAACAAGTTAATAAAAGAAGGCGCGGCCCCGATAACCTCGTCAATTGACATTTTGAACATTTTCGGCGTAGAATCGGACGATTCGGTTCCCAAATCTTATGAGCACTTATCAGATTTAGAAAAAAAGATTTTAGATGGTGCTTCGGAACCGATATTAAAAGACGATCTGATGAGAAAACTAGGACTTTCTCCGTCAGAATTAATTCCGGCAATCTCCCTTCTTGAAATAAAAGGGATCATAAAGGATTCCGGAGGAGAAATTTTTAGAGTCATATAAAATGAAACTGATAATAGTAGAGTCGCCGACAAAAGCAAAAACCATCTCCGGCTTCGTGCCGAAGGGCTTTAAGGTGCTTTCATCATACGGACACGTCAGAGATCTGCCGAAATCCGCCCTTGGAATAGATGAGGAAAGTTTTGAGCCGAAATATGTAATACCGACAGCAGCCAGAAAAAAAGTTAACGTATTGAAAAAGGAAGTCGAAAAAATGGACGGAGTAATACTGGCTACCGATGAAGACCGCGAGGGAGAAGCGATAGCGTGGCATCTTACGGAAGCTTTATCCTTAAGAAATTTGAAAGTTGACAGGATAGTTTTTCATGAAATAACAAAAAGCGCGATAGACGAGGCTCTGAAAAACCCCCGTGATATCGACCTGAAGCTTGTTGATGCCCAGCAGGCTCGGCGCATTTTAGATAGGCTTGTCGGGTATAAACTTTCTCCGTTTCTCTGGAAAAAATTGTACCGCGGACTCTCGGCCGGGAGAGTCCAATCTGTCGCGGTACGGCTGATAGTCGAGAGAGAGCGCGAAATCCAAGCGTTCAAGCCGGAAGAATATTGGACAATCGGCGCTTTTTTGAAGAAGCTTAGCCTCCAAGAGGAGGCTAAGCTTCTAAATCCTGAATTTGAAGCTTTCCTAATAAAAAAAGATGGGGAAGCGCTCGATAAATTCGCGATCAAAAATAGGAATGACGCGGAAAAAATTGCTAAAGACCTTGAAAGTAAAGAATGGGTAACGTCATCCATCGAAAAGAAAGAAACGATAAAAAATCCATCCGCACCATTTACGACTTCCACCCTCCAGCAAGAAGCATTCAGGAGACTCGGCTTTAGCGCAAAACAAACAATGCTTTTAGCTCAGCAGCTTTATGAAGGAGTTGAGCTTGGAGAAAAGGGCGCTTCCGGACTCATCACATATATGAGAACCGATTCACTTAATGTTGCCGAAAGCGCCTTGGCGGATGCAAAAGCTTATCTTGAGACTGAGATAGGTAAAAATTACGCGTTAGCTTCTCCGCGCCGATTTAAGACTAAGTCCAAAGGAGCCCAAGAAGCGCACGAAGCAATACGCCCGACTGATCCCGCGCGTTCGCCTGATTCAATAAAAAACTTTCTCGACAAGCGCCAATTGAAATTATACGAATTAATCTGGCGAAGATTCGTAGCTTCGCAGATGCCGCAAGCCGTTTTTGATTCAACTTCTATTGATATAAAGGCAGGCGAATACACATTCAGGGCTAATGGACAGACGATGAAATTCGATGGTTTTCTTAAGATTTATCCGATTAAATTTTCGGAGGCAGTGCTTCCAGAACTATCCCAAGGGGAAAAGTTAAACCTCGAGAAACTCAACCCCACTCAGCATTTTACAGAACCGCCGCCTAGGTATACAGAAGCAAGCCTCATTAAAATATTGGAAAAAAATGGAATCGGGAGGCCATCGACATACGCGCCGATTATCTCGACTATCCAGAGCAGGAACTATGTCCAGCGGGATGATAAAAAAAGGTTGGCGCCAACCGAGGTTGGTTTCTTGGTCAACGACATGCTGGTTGAAAATTTTCCGGAAGTCGTCGATATACAATTTACTGCGAAAATGGAAGAGGAGCTCGACGAGGTCGCTGCGGGCGGGATCCAGTGGAAAAACGTAATAAAGGATTTCTACGAACCTTTCTCTAAACATCTTTCAGATAAGTATGAGAGCGTGGAGAAACGCGATTTTCAGGAAACGACCGACGAGAAGTGCGACAAATGCGGAAAACCGATGGTCATTAAGCGCGGACGATTTGGCCGCTTCATGGCTTGCTCCGGATTTCCGGAATGCAAAAATGCGAAGCCCCTACCGCCGGTTTCATTGAATATGAAATGCTTGAAATGCCGCGAGGGAGAGATAGTCGAGAGATCAACCAAGCGCGGAAAAATGTTCTACGGATGCTCGCTGTGGCCAAAATGCGATTTTGCGTCTTGGCTTAAACCTACGGGAGAACTCTGCCCGGAATGCTCATCCCCTCTTGTGCAAGCTAAAAATTCCATAAAGTGCTCTTCGAAATCCTGCGCTTTTGAAGGGAAAGAAATAGAGAAAAAAGAATGAATTGGGAAGAATACGAAAAGAAATTATCCAAATTTCATGTTGTCGAAAAAGACAAAGAATTTTTAAAAAAAGTTCTGGAACTTGCCAAAAAAGTGCATGATGGCGAGAAGCGCCTTTCTGGAGAAGATTATATCACCCACCCCATCGCAGTCTCGCTCAAGCTCGCTGAATTAAAAATGGACGCAAATACGATCGCCGCTGGGCTGCTTCACGATGCCGTGGAGCGCTCTCCTGAAACTCTCAAAACTATAAAGAAAAACTTCGGGGATGAGCTTTCATTTCTTGTTGATGGAGTGACTAAAGTGGATAGGGTTCACTCCACGGGCGCTGATCGCGCGCTCGAGTCGGTTAAAAAAATGTTTTTAGCTGTCGCTGAAGACATAAGAGTCGTGATAATAAAATTGATGGACCGTCTCCATAATATGGAAACTATCGCCTCGCTTCCGCAAGAAAAAAGGGAAAGAATCGCAAGAGAAACGCTTAGCCTGTACGCTTCGATTGCCGATCGGCTGGGAATGTGGAACATAAAAGCGCAATTGGAAGACTTATCAATGAAATATCTCTACCCAAAGGAGTATGAATATATCTCAGGTGAAATCAAAAAATTCGCCCCAGAGCGCGAAAAATATCTAAAAAAGATCTTGCAGGAGCTTGAAATAGAGTTAAAAAGGGCGGAAATTAAGCCGATTGAAATAAATTATAGGGAAAAACACTTATATTCCGCCTGGCGAAAACTTGAGCGCTACGAAGGAGATTGGTCAAGGATTTCGGATCTGATTGCTTTGCGAATTATAGTTCCTGATATTAAAAGCTGCTACGGAGGGCTGGGTGTTGTACATAAATTATGGAAGCCTGTTCCGGGAAAATTTAAAGATTATATAGCTCTTCCGAAACCTAACGGGTACCAAAGCCTCCATACAAGCGTTTTCACGGAGCCTCGAGTTATAGTTGAATTCCAGATCAGGACGCTTGAAATGCATCGCGAGGCGGAGTCTGGCATTGCGGCGCACTGGGCTTATTCCGAGGCTGGAAAACCGAAAAAGGGATTCAAATCAATCGGCAAAAAATTTAATTGGATCTCGCAGCTGCAAAAATGGCAAAAGGAATTAAATCCGCCGGCTGGAGGAGAAAATGCCTCCTCCGAGGAATTTCTAGAAGCGCTAAAGATTGATTTTTTCAAAGACAGGATATTTGTTTTGACGCCCAAAGGAGATGTTGTGGACCTGCCCAAGGGATCAACCCCCCTCGATTTTGCTTATCACATACACTCCGAGATTGGAAATCATGCGTCCGGAGCAAAAATAAATGGGAGAATGATGTCGTTTTCGTGGGAACTTAGATCCGGCAACGTGGTAGAAATAATAACTCAAAAAAATAAAAAGCCCTCTCCGGAATGGCTGACTCTAGTCAGGACAGCTATGGCTAAAAATAAGATACGCCAGGCTCTACGAATGTATCCGAAAAAATCTTTCTTGTCTTCAGATAGTAAGCTTGTGGAAATAAGAATTTATGGGAAAAATAGAATAGGTTTTATCAAAGATATTACGTCAGTTTTTGCCAGGCGGAAAATAAATATACAAAATCTAATCTCCGCTCGATCAGGAAGCGAAGAAGTTCCAATAAGAGTCACGTGCGTGCCCAAAGATAAGAGAGAGCTTGATAATATTGTGTCGCGCTTGGAGAAAATAGAAGGGGTGAAAAAAGTTACCCCCGCATTCAAATAGTAAATTCTTCCAATTCGTCCTGCCTCGGCGCCGAAACAAGTGTCGGGGCGATCATCTCATCATCCATTGTTTCAAAATTATCTGGGCTGTTTTCTGCTCCTTGCCTCTCCGGCTCGGCAAAGCGCCCAAGAAAAGAATTAAGCTCTTCGGGAGAAAAGAATTCCAAAGAAATTCTCCCTCCATTGGGATTTTTCGATATATAAACTCTAGCTCCGAATGTTTGAGCAAGCTTTTCCTCCATGTTTTTAGTTCCAGGGTCTGGAGTGCTGATGTTTTTTTTATCGCGAGAAATTATTTCCTTCAAAATGCGATCTGTTTCCCTAACATTAAGGCCTCTAAAAACTATGTCGTCCAAGAGGGCTTTTTGTTCCACGGGTTTATCTTGAATCGTCAACAAGTAACGCGCGTGGCTCTCTGTAATTTTACCTTCACGAAGCGCTCCTTGGATTTCATCCGGCAGACCCAAAAGCCGTATCGAATTCGCGACGTATTCTCTTGATTTGCCTATACGGGAAGCGATATCGCGGTGAGAAAGATTGAATTCACTATTTAAGCGATCAAATGCTACGGCGCGGTCAATTGAATTTAGATCCTCCCTCTGGACGTTTTCAACTAAAGCAAGCTCCAATTTGATTTTCTCTGTGGGCTCTTCGCGGATCAGCGCGGGAACTTCGCGCAATCCTGCCAAGCGGGCAGCGCGAAGGCGCCTCTCTCCCGCGATGAGCTCATATTCGGTAGTAGCGCCTCCTGAAGGCGTTTGGATTTCCTTTCTTGCAACAACGAGGGGCTGCAAGATCCCATACTGCCTGATGGATTCCGCTAATTCGGAAAGGCGGCCCTCGTTGAATTCTTTTCTTGGCTGGAGGGGGTTCGCCTTTACTTTATCTATTTCCAAAAAGAATATGCTTGAGCTTCGTTTTGGTTCAGGAAAATCGGTCATAATAAAAGGAGTATACTATATTTCAATAATAACAGAAATAGGCAAATGATCAGAGCCTTTTGAGTTCTCTGCTTTAAATGAGTTTGTTTTTATGTCTTTGCTAGTAAATATGTAGTCAAGTCGGGTACTTACATCTTGCGGATTACATTCAAGACATCCCTCGGGATATAAACTCCATGTCGGCGCAGAAGTTGGGTCGGAATCAACAAGAGTATTTTTCAAACTTTTTATTGCTGTGCTATCGGGGGTTGCATTAAAATCTCCCATAACAATAACTCGCTCAAGTGGAAGCGCCTTAATGAGAGCGGCGGCCTGTTCGTCCTGTATTTTTGATGGCCGCTGATGGGTATGAATGAGGTGGGTGTTAAAAACGTGAAATATCTTACCTCCAATTTGAATATCTGCCATAATTGCGGCTCGGCAATCTGTTTTTGAAAGTATAAATTTTTCAGATTTAATTATATTATATTTGCTGAAAATTGCCGGCCCATCATTCCATACTTTTTCTCCCCATGTCTTTTTAACCGGCGCAAACACATGCTTATATCCCAATTCCTCAAGGTAACCAATTATATTTCGCCCGGGATCGTCTGCTCGCACTTCTTGCAGGCCGATAATATCTGCGCTTGAAGTTTTTAGGAAATCAACGGTCTGGTCGAAGTATCCATCAATCCAAATATTCCAAGATATAATTTTTAGTTGCATAGTTTATATATTATTTTAAAAATTACACTGTGGTTGACTGTGGATAACCTATGATATACACTGGGGCTATGGTATCGAAAAAGGGCGTCGACCGTTAGGACGATGGCCCTTTTTCATTTGTCTCTATTGGTAAACGTAATTTCATATCTTTATCTACAAAAACATTAAAATTTCTATTCCGGAAACCATTCATAAATCCACTTGTTCCTAAATTCTGTTTTAAATATTTAAGTAGATCTAATTTATTTTTATCATTTCCTTTGATTGCCTTGGTCGTAAGTTTTAGGTCGTAGCTAATGGCGCCGATTATAAGATCGACTAGTTGCAGAAGATCGTTCGAGCGCGAATCAAGTCGGCAAACTCCTGCAAGAGCTAATCTTTTAAGAGACATATTTACTTCTTTTTTCACATTTACTTCAAAGCGAATATTTTTAGGAACGGTGACGTGATCAGCTAAAAGGATTAGTATTTCCTTGGGTGCAAGAACAACGTCTTTTAATAATCGAATGGTAATTTTTTGGTATGCCTGCCACGGATCACCAGAAAATTCTCTTTTAAAATAATCGCCATCTTTATCTATTGAATAGGAATACAAATAAGTGCTCCGAGCATCAAAAAGTGCGCCAACCGAGAACTTTGCAAAATCAATATTCCTCTTTGAAAGTTTATTAAATTTTAACTCGTCGTAAAAATTTTTCTTATTCCTTTCATATTGAAGTTTATTCAATAAGTAGTAGGGTTGACTCAATTTTAATATACCAACAGTAAAAAATGGGTCTGTTGGATTATTTAAATTTCCTGTTTCATCAAGGAAACAAAACTTAGTCCAAATTTGATCATAGTCCGAAAGCCTGAGGTCTTCGGTCTTTACATCCTTGTTGAATTTAAAAAAGCTCATACTTTCATTAAAAACTTAATAATGTGCCGCGGGAGGGGGTCGAACCCTCATGAGCTTGCGCCCGCAGGATTTTGAGTCCTGTGCGTCTCCCGATTCCGCCACCGCGGCGTTTATTTATAATTCCATGTATAAAATTTATTGTTTTTTTGAGAGATTGTCAATTTAAACGCTGTGGTTCAAAAGCCTGACTTAGAAAATCTCCACTCGATTTTGTCTCCTGGCTTAAGCAAATAATCCGAAGCTCCAACTGATGCGTATTCGCCGTTTATCCAAAACTGCCAATAGCCGTCTTTCGAGCTATTTTTTTTATCTCCGATTTTAGTTACCATACTTCCTAAAGACGGATATTCTTGATATTCAAAAGTTATATTTTTTCGCGCAAGCTCGTTTTTCGTGAAATCGAACAAATTTTCGCCCTGCTTAAATTTTTCATTGGCGAAAATCTCGCGGCGGCCGTCGCCGAAATCGAAAATAAGCGTAGCTGTCGCGGAACCGAAATTTTCCAGCGGTGAATCAACGCGGTAATATAAATACGTCCCGCCGATCAGCAATAAAACTCCCGCCCCGATCCCTAAACTAGTTTTTAACTTTTTTGAATTTAATAAAACCATATCTAAAAACAAAGCCCAAAATAACAAAACTAAGCAATAAAACCGCAACTACCAAAGCATTGCGGTCGAATGAAGCGAAGATCAACCCCAGTTGCGAAATTTTTCCTTCGTTTATTTCAACAATCAAAGGGATTTTCAATCCCCCCGCGGCTCTGAATGCGGAATTCGCAACCGGTTTCGCCAAAACCGAAATATCCGTTTGATACTTTCCTGATTTTCCAAAATCGGCCTTTACCTCAATTTCCTTTTTTTCTCCCGCTTCCAAAATAAAACTTTCCGGAAAAAGTTTTATGGCGCTTTCAAAATCATCAAGATAGACTTCAAAAAGCGCGACGCCGTCTGAAGAATTTTTAACAGTGAATTTTGCGGATGCGGGTTCAAGGACAGATCCCGATGCTTTCAGCTCCGGCGGCGATACCGACAAGCTGACGGCTTCGGCATTCGCCGCGATCAAAAATAGCGAGACTAAAATAATCGCGGCGGATTTCATTATTGTGTCGGTGTTCCCCAAAAAATAAGAAGGCCTTCTTTCTCGCCGGGATTTGTGTACGAACTTGGAATTTGGATTCCAATCTTCTCGGTCTCGCTCGCACCCGCACTAAGATTTGTCCCAAAATCTCTCCAAGGCAAATCGTTTATTTTAAGATAACCTCTAAATATGTCATTACCTGTGACAATCCCCGCGATAACAAGCGAAACGTCCCCGGAATTTGTGACTTTAACAAATTTAGCTCTACTCTCCCCCGGCAGGATATTCCCGAAATCCAAACTTCCACCGGCCCCCGGAATCGACACAGTCAAAGAAATCTCGTCCTCGGGCTGGTTTGGATTATTATCTCCGGGGCTTCCCGAAGAGCCTCCGACTTTGGTTTTCAAAGTTATTGAGGTGCTTTGCGGCTGCCAGTCAAATGCGCCGTAATGCCATAAAACATAGTCCCCGGCCTTGAGTTTGTAATCGGCGGCGCCGACGCTGGGCAAAATAAAATTCACCGCGTAAAGCCAGCCATCGGTTCCGGAAGCCTTATCATCCCCGATCTGCTCCAAATACGGCCCGAAAGAGGTGTCTTTGATGTTATAAGTAAAGCTGCAATCAGAAGCCGCAATTTTTACCAATTCCAAGGCATCGGGAGCCTGCGCCTCGCCCTCGCAATATGTTTTGGTTTTACCTTCGATTTTAAAATTGACCGAAGGATTTGCCGAGGATGAAATTTTTGAAACGGGATAATATTTACCTCTAAGCGCGATTAGGGCGTAGGAAGTCGTGATTGGACTGAAAGCGTCCTCCCCGTTCCCTTTTTGGTATTCGAAATATCCCGCAGATGTTTCGAGGCCCGATAAATGCTCCGCGGGACCCCTCTCATCTTTTTTCCAATCATTTAAATTCTCTCCAAGTTTATTCAACGCTGATAGCACCCACGCGTCTGAAGAGGCGTCGGACGAAGTCCCGAAAAGACTTTTTGGATCGTAGGGGAAGCCGCCGTCGGAATTTTGCGCGTCTTTAAGATACTGGATCGCTTTTGATATATTTGCGTTTGATTTAGAAACGCCTGATTCAAGAAGGGCCATGATGGCCATCGCGGTCATATTTGTATCGCTCCCCGACAAAATAGCGAAAGCCCAGCCGCCGTCCGCGTTTTGATTTTGAATAACGAAATTCTTCGCGCTGCTTACTACTTCATCTCCAATCGGCTCCCCTGCGGCCAGCAAAGCGAGAAGACCGAAAATATCGTCGTTCAGCAAAGATGGATCCCCGATCTGCCCGCCTGAATAAAAACTTTTGAGTTTCTGAACAAAGTTTTCGTTTGGGAAGGACTTCGGATCTTTGCCCGCCGCTACCAAGGCTAAAATGGCTGCTTCGTAATCGGAAGCGCTAGCTCCGACAAATATTTTTAAGTAATCTGCGTCCGAATCTTCGCCCGCCGCAGAAAGCGCCATAGTCACCCAGGGATTCGGGGTTTTAGTCTTGAGATACTGAATAGATTGATCAATATCCCCACGAACAGGAAATAGCGGCAATAAAACTAGAGCCGATAAAAGGATGGAGGTAATCACATAATTTTTAATTTTTTCATCCATAAACGAAAATCCGCCCCGAGGCGGATATCACGAAATAAATCTGATAAAGTTTGGACCTTGCTCGAGGATATGTTTGTTATTCATGCAGGGTTGGCCATCGGACTTTCCGCCTTATTGGCGGATTACCGTAGCGGCACTGTGTAGGATTCGCACCTACTTCCCCAACCTACGATCGTAATCAAGAATCTGCATTAATTTTTGAGGAACATTATTAGACTAAATTGATTCGCCCCGTCGCGTCAAACCGCGTTTGTGCATAACTTTCCATACGATGGCGCTGGATAAAATTCCAATGACAGCACCGCCTAAAATATCGATAGGCCAGTGGATATTGGCTAAAACGCGCGCGATCCCCATCGCGATCGCCGCGATAAAAAAAACAATCCCCCATCTGCGGTTATAAATAAAAAGCGTCGCGGCAACCGCGAAGAAGAAAGCCGCGTGCCCAGACGGAAATGATCTCCCGATTTCGTGCAAAATTAAGGAAACCGATTCGTCAACTTCAAAAGGCCTTGGCTTGTCGTAAAAATATCTTATAATCTCCGTAAAAACCAAGCGCGAAAGAATTCCGGCAAAAAGCGCCTCTATGGCAACGCGGAAATTTTTTCTATTTTGCGAAAACGCGAAAAAAATGAGAGCTGCGCCCAAAATCCATGCTAGATATTCCCCGAAAAATAAAATTAAATAATTATAAATCATTTCGAAAGCTCAATAAGATTTTTAAAAAGCATCGCAATCGTGATCGGGCCGACGCCGCCCGGAACCGGAGCGAATAGCGAAGCTTTTTTTACAACTTCCAGATCAATGTCTCCAGCAACTTGGCCCGAAGATTCCGATGTGCCACAGTCGATCGCGATTACCCCATCCATAACCATATCCGCCTCTATTGTTTTCGGCTTCCCAACCCCGGAAATTATTATATCCGCTTTTTTTATATAATCCTCTGGATTTTTAGTATTTTCATCGACAACTGAAACGGTTGCTCCTTCGCCAATAAGCCAGGATGCGGCCGGTTTGCCGACAAGCCTCCCGGCGCCGACAACAACCGCATTTTTCCCCTTCAGCTCTATTTTATTTTCGTCAAAAATGACTTTAACAGCCCCGACAACCGGCGGCAAAATTTTTGATTTTCCAGTTGAAAATTTTCCCCAAGCGCCGGACGAAAGCATATCTGGATCTTTCCCCGGAATTATCGCGTTTAAAATATACTGCATATTTATTTTTTCCGGCAAAGGAAGCTGAACAATGACCCCTGTATTTTCTTCAATATGAACTATCTCGGACAATTTCTCGCGTAATTTATTATTCGAGATGTCGGTCGGCACTTCATAAATCCGCACGTCCACGCCAATCGCCTCCGCGAATTTTCTTTTCACTTCGAGATATCTCGCCGTCACCGGATCCTTCCCTACTTTCAAAACCGCCAATCTAATTTTTTTCTTTGACTTTGAGATCTCCTCGGCGAGCGAGGATTTTATTCTCTCCGCAATAGCTTTTCCGTCTACAATCATTTCTTGCGCAATATCTTATCAATTCGCTCCGCAATTTTAATCATATCTTTTTCTTTCATGCCTTGCGTCGTCACCGCCGGGGTGCCGAGGCGGATGCCGGAAGGATCCAGGGGCCCCCTTGGGTCGCCTGGGATCGTGTTTTTGTTGACGGTGATGCCGACCTCGTCGAGGACCGTTTCCGCGACTTTGCCGGTCACTTTGTACGGCCGCAGATCGACGAGCACCAGGTGGTTGTCGGTGCCGCCCGAAACAAGCCGCAGGCCGTTCTTGATCAGCCCTTCGGCCAGAGCTTTGGCGTTCTTGACGATCTGCGCCTGGTAATTCTTAAATTCCGGCGTCATCGCTTCTTTGAAGCAGATCGCCTTGGCCGCGATGATATGCTCGAGCGGCCCCCCCTGCGTTCCCGGGAAAACGGCCTTGTCGACCTGTTTGGCGTACGGTTCTTTACATAGAATAAAGCCCGAGCGAGGGCCGCGCAGGGTCTTGTGCGTCGTTGAAGTCACGACTTCTGCAACCGGAACAGGCGAAGGATGGAGGCCGGTCGCCACCAGGCCGGCGATATGGGCGATATCGACCATCAGCACGGCCCCCACTTCGTCGCAGATCTCCCTGAATTTGTTGAAATCGAT
>MFHJ01000001.1 GCA_001778545.1 Candidatus Giovannonibacteria bacterium RIFCSPHIGHO2_02_43_16 | reverse complement strand
CGTTCCCAAATCTATCCCAAGTTTTCTTATGAATAATGCCATTATATCCTTTTAATATCCGCGCCTATTTTTTGCAAGCGCTCCTCTATTTTCTCGTATCCTCTATCGATCTGATATATATTTTTAACGATAGACTCCCCTTTTGCAATCAAGGCGGCCATCACAAAAGCAAGGCCCGCTCTTAAGTCCGGGCTTTCGATCTCGCGTCCGCGAAGCGAAGTAGGTCCATGAACCAAAACACGGTGCGTGTCCAGCGGCGTGATCTTAGCGCCCATACGGTTAAGATCGTCAATGTAATTGAGCCTGCCATCGAAAACAGTTTCAAAGATTATGCTTTCTCCGTGGGCTTGAGTCATCAAAACAGTATATGGCGCCTGCAGATCAGTAACAAAACCTGGATATTCTTTTGTTTTAATATCAGAACTTGAAAGTATTTTCGGTCTTGAAACTGAAACCCAGTTTTTCCCCATTTTAATTTTTACGCCCAAAGATTCTAGCATCGCAATAAGAGTTGTGAGATGTTCCGGATTACAATCTGTGACTTTGATATTATCTCCAATTATAGCTCCTAAAATCAGAAAATCCCCAGTTTCGATTCTATCCGGTATAACTTCGAACGCTCTGCGGGCTTTCAATAATTTCCCGCCTGTTCCAATTATTTCAATTGTTGATGTGCCCGCTCCTTTAATTTTCGCGCCAGATTTATTAAGAAATTCAGCTAGACTTGGAATCTCTGGTTCAAGAGCGGCATTTCTTAATATTGTTTTTCCATGAGCAAGGACCGCGGATAGCATTAAAGTCTCTGTTCCAGTCACGCTTATATTTTTGAAGGTGAAATCTTTTCCTGAAAGACGCTTGGCGGCGATATCAAATCCGCTTCCGCTTTCGCGCACCGTTGCCCCCATTTTCTTCCATCCATCCAAAAAGATATCGATAGGCCTCTTGCCGATCACGCATCCTCCGGGAAACGGAAAAGATACTCTTCCGGTTCTCGCCAAAACCGGACCTGCCAGAACAATAGAAGCCCGAAATCTTTCAGCGATATCTTTTTTTAAATTACTTCCAATTTCGCGGCCGAACCGCACCTCGAGAGATCTTTCTCCAATTTCTTTGACACTTGCTCCTATATCTGTTAATAAATCTCTCATGCGGAAAACATCCTCAATTAAAGGAATATTCTTAATTTTTACAGGCGTAGAGAAAAGCAAAGAAGCGGGTAAAATTTTCAGAGCTGAGTTTTTCGCTCCCATAATCTTAATCTCCCCTTTCAATTTTCTACCTCCATTTATAACAAACTCCGCCATTTCCATACTCTAACATAAGAGTTAATATTTTATTAATGCTCACAACGCTAAAGCGCAAAATACTTTTCTGGTTTTCTATAATCGCTTTCTTCGCCTTGATGCCTGTTGTAATCGCGTATTCCCTTGGCTACAGATTTGACGACTCGTGGCGGCTTAGAAAAACAGGGGGGCTTTATGTAACATCTGATATAACGGGATCCGAGATATTCCTAGACGATAGGCTCATGAAGACTACAAACCTTCTTCAGAGCGGAACCTTTATCGATAATCTTTCCCCAGGCAGCTATAAAATAACCGTACTAAAGAAAAATTACCTATCGTGGGAAAAAACTCTCGAAGTCCGTTCCCAATTGGTAACAGAAAGCAAAGCCCTATTGATACCAGAAAAAGATAACACAAAAGTTATTGCCCAGGGGAATTTCTTCGGTCTTGAATCTTCAATTTATAATCCCTTGCTCCTATTCAGCGAGGATAAAGGGGAGAAAAAAATCGTTCGCTGGTTCCTTCCTGTCGAAGGCGAATTTATTAGAGACACTGGGCCGCTCGTAAAATACGATGATACTTTCGAACTCGTCCGCTGGCTGCCTCGCGGAGTCGTCCTCTCGCTCGATGGAAAGATTCGGAGAATCGCGTTCGACTTGGGCGCAAAAACTGCAACGATAATCCCCCTAGGAGACGAGCTGCCTTCAAAAAATGACGTGGAAAAAGAAGCGCTCAACGCCCGCTTAGACGACAGGAAATTTGTCAGAGCTGAATACCTAGAGAATGAGGGAATATTAAAAGCGTCGTGGCTTGAAAATACAATCTATCCCTATTATTTTTCCGACCTCGGCGAAATACTGATTCATGATAAAAAAATAAGGGATTTCGAATTTTATCCCGGAAGAAGCGACGCACTCATCGCCGCTTATGGTAACGGAATTTGGGCGCTTGAAATCGACAAGCGCGGCGGCAGAAATATTTTTTCCATATATAAAGGAAGGGAACCCGAATTCAAAATTCCATACGGCCTTGACAGCATATATGCCCTCGACGCTGGAAACCTAATTTCCATCAAATTAGCGCTTGACTAGTGATTTGGAAAGTTTTTCCGCCGCTCGCCAAATATCTCCCGCGCCCATGAAAACAAAAAGAAGCTTTCCGAAAAACTTTTTGGCATCGAAGTCGGAAAAGTTAAAAGCATTTTGGTGATATTCTTTCGCTAAGTTAATTAGATCTTCTATCTTAATGCTCTCGTTTTTTTCGCGCGCTGAGGCATAGATTTCTTCAAAATATACTTCTTGGGCGTCGCTGAACGCCCGCGCAAAATCTCCTAAAAAAACTTTTGTTCTCGTATATGTGTGAGGTTGAAAAATAGCAACGATCTTGTGTTCAGGGTATTGGCCTCTCAAAGCTTTAAGCGTGGATCTGATTTCGGCAGGGTGATGCGCGTAATCGTAAATAATTATCAAATCTCCGCTCGCCAGCGAATAGTAATCAAGCCTCCGCCGAACCCCCTTAAAATTATTAATGCCGGATATAATTGACGCGTCGTCGAGTCCAAAGATTCTCGAAAGGCGAATTGCGAGAAGCGCGTTTCGTTTGTAGTTAGCCCCGGGAAAAATAAAGCGCGCCTTTGAGAAAATTTTTTCATCAGCTTCTTCTGGCTCGGTAACAACGATAGCTTGGGGATTCGCGCGAATCCAGTCGGTAAACGCTTTCTGGTAACTCTCTTTATCTTTAAAATAATCCGGGTGATCGTAATCTAGCGACGGGATGATAATTCCGACTGGCGAGAAATATTTAAATTTTTCCTGATATTCGTCTCCCTCGACTATGAAGTAATCTCCTTTTCCTCCGCCTGCCTGTCCGGTAGGCAGGCGCACCGAACTTTCCCACGCTTTCACCATATCGCCGGTTAAGACGCAGGGGTCAAGTCCGCCCGCTTCAAAAATCTGGCCTAAAAGCGCAGTGGTTGTCGTTTTCCCGTGCGTTCCCGTAATTACAATCGTTTTTTTGCCCTTGGCGAATTCTCCAAGCGCTTCGCCGTAGCTTAATTCTTCAATTCCCAGCCTTCGGGCATTTTCCATTTCAAAATGATCTTTCCAGGCGCCAGAATAAATTACCAAATCAATATCCTCTGTAATATTTTTCTCGGAAAAGATTTCTATCTCAATGCCGTTTTTTTTCAATTCATCTTCCGATGGGAATGCTTCTTCAGTATCCGAACCAGAAATTATAGCCCCTTCGTTTTTAAGCAATATCGCAAGCCCAGAAAGTCCAGACCCCTTGATCCCAACGCAATGAATTTTTTTATTCAGCCAATTCATCTATACTAATTTTATGAAAGTTTTAGAAGTAATTCCCATAACGCGCGGTATTTTCGCGTCAGGAACGCTCTCTTATTTTAGCATAAAACCGGTTTCGCGCGGGGACCTTGTTAAAATCAGCCTCCGGAATAAGGAGACTTCCGCGATTGTGGGAAAAGTCGCGGATGTATCGGACGAAAAGGTGGCGCTCAAGAAAAGCGGGTTTAAACTGAAGCCAATAAAAGCGGTTATCTGCGAAAAATTTTTCTCGGATGACTGGTTTAAAATACTCGAGAAACTTTCGAGGACCCTCTTAATTCCTTCGCACGCCATCCTATCTTCCATTCTGCCAAAAGCAATACTTGCAAATCCGAAGTCCGACTTCGGTAAACTTACCGAAGTCGGACTTCGGAAACACCTCCGAGAACACTGCAAATACGCGTTAAAAGGTTCATTCGAAGATCGGGTCGATTATTTCCGAGGAATTATCCGGGAACACTTCGCGAGAAAAAAAAGCCTGATGGTAATAACTCCGAGAATCGACAATATTGAAAAATTGAAAAACCTTTTGGGGCGCGGCATTGATGATTATATTTTTTGCTTCTCCTCTGAACTTGCGGCAAAAAAGTATTTACTTGAGTACGATAAAGCTCTTAGAGAAGCGCATCCGATTTTGATTATTGGGACCCCACAAGTTTTATTTCTTGATCGTCCGGATCTTGAAACTTTAGTAATCGATGAGGAAAGTTCGCGCCTCTGGAGGGATCGCGGATTTTTCTCGCTTGATTTCAGACGCGTCGCCGAAATCGTATCAGAAGAGAAAAAATTAAAACTATTCTTCTCTGATCAAGTTTTAAGAATTGAAACAATATATAAAGCAGAGATGGGCCTTATCGAAGCAAAAAATACCATTTCTGGCAGAATACGGGATTCTGTCGAAACTAAGATAATCGAGATGCTCAAGACAGAAAATTTTTTCTGGATTTCAGATGATCTCTCGCGTGAAATCAAAGATAGTCTGCGCCGAGGCGAGAAAATTCTTTTATTCGCAAACCGCAAAGGATATAGCTCCTTCACTATATGCCAAGATTGTTCCCGCCCCCAACTATGCTCCAATTGTTCGGTGCCTCTTGTACTGCATAAAATTCGAGATGCGAGAAAATTTATCTGCCACCATTGCTTTAAAGTACAAGAAGTGCCGACCTCCTGCCAATCCTGCGGATCATGGAGACTTAAAGACTACGGATTGGGGATAGAAAAAGTCGCGGAAGAATTTTCAAAACTTTTTCCGAAAGCAGAGTTCGAGTGCCAGCGGTCCGACCTCGAAGTGCCCAGAGGTCGGACCGCTCATAATTCTGAAAAAGTTGTCATCGGAACTGAAGCAATTTTTTCACATCCAGAGACATCTTTTGACCTCGTTGCCGTTATTTCCATCGACAATCTTTTTACCATCCCCGATTTCCGCATCAATGAAACTATATTCCGCCTTATAATTGAGCTTAAACAACGCGCGAAAAAAAAATTCATTCTCCAGACTCGGCTCAACGATAATAAACTTATCAAAGACGCTGTTTCTGGAAATATTTCAGGATTCTACCAAGATGAAATCGAAGCGCGAAAAAACTTCGGCTATCCGCCATTCGCGGCAGTCATAAAGCTTTCATATGGAAGCAAGGATTTAGGCTCGCTGAAGAAGGAGGGAGAAAAAGCGCTATCAGTTTTAAAAGATTATAACCCGATATCCTTCCCTGCGTTTCATGAAAAGATCAATGGACTCTACCGCCGGAATATATTGCTTAAAATGCCAAACGGCTGGCGGCGAGACGATAAACTTCAGCCACTTCTTGAAAATCTCTCTGGAATATGGCAAGTTAGCGTAGATCCTGAGTCAATAATATAATATAGCGATGGCGATACTTCGTGTCCTTCAAGAGCCGGAAAAGATCTTAAGGCAAGCAACAAAAGAAGTTCCGATAGAAGAAATCAAATCGGATAGAATACAGTGGCTTATTCACGATATGTCCGATACTCTTCACTCAATTGATATCGGGATAGGCATTGCGGCGCCGCAAATCGGAGAATCTTTGCGGATTTTTATCATCTCCGAAGAAGCTGAAGTCGCGAGAAGAAGCAAAGGGAAAGTCGATCGGGAACAATATAGAAAACATAAAGCCGGAAAGAAATGGAAGCATTTCGTTTTTATCAACCCCAAGCTCATTAGAGTTTCTAAAGAAAAAAATCTAGTTTCGGAAGGCTGTCTTTCCGTGGATAAAATCTTTGGAGAGATAAGTAGATCCAAACGCGCTGTTATTGAAGCATACAACGAATACGGAAGAAAATTCAGACGTTCCGCGTCTGGCCTTTTCGCGCAGGCAATGCAACATGAAACCGATCACCTGAGCGGGGTGCTTTTTATTGATACGGCCATAAATTTAAAAAAACTGGAAGATTCAGAAAAAGAAAAAAAATGAAAATAGTTTTTCTAGGAACTTCAAAATTTTCAAAAATATACCGGGACGCAATTGTTCGGGCCGGCTATGAAATTGTCAAAATGGAAGATTCTCCGGATTTAGGAGTTATCGCCTATTACGGGAAAATTTTACCTAAAAAAATTTTAGATATCCCTAAAATGGGTTTTATAAATGTTCACTATTCCCTTCTCCCAAGGTGGCGCGGCCCATCGCCGATTCAGGCCGCGATACTCGCTGGTGATTTAAAAACTGGAGTGACTATAAGTAAAGTCGCTCCAAAAGCTGACGTAGGAGGAATCATCGCGCAAGAAGAAGCGTCAATTTTGAAAAATGAAACATATTTTGAAATCGAAAGAAAGCTGGACGATATCGGTCAAGCCTTGCTCGTAAAATCAATTCCTGAGTGGACAAGCGGAAAAATAATTCCCTGGAAACAAGATGAATCAAGCGCAACTTATTCCAAACTTATCAAAACCGAAGACGGACATATTGACTGGGAAAAAACTCCTGAAGAAATTTCGCGGCAGATCCGAGCGCTGTCCCCAAATCCCGGAACATTCACTTTTTTTAACGGAAAAAGATTGCTAATTCTTAAGGCCTCGACCGAAACAGCAAAACACAATCTCAATCCTGGAGAGGTTGCAAAAAGCGATACCGGATTCAAAATCGCCTGCCAGAATGGCTTCATAAAACCGCCCATAATCAAGCTTGAAGGCAAAAGAGAAACAACGCCCGAAGCGTTCCTGCGCGGCCACCGCGAGATAATCGGCGCAGTATTAAAATAATTTCTTTCCAACTTGGACCCGCTTGGCACTTGGACACTCGGTGTCCAAGTGCCAGAGTAATCAATCATCAATCAATACCTCTTCTAATTTTTTATACATTTCCTTCCTTTCTAAAATATCCGTCAGCGAAGATTCAGCAAATTTCTTATAGTCGTCAAAATTATCAAACTGGTCAAGAACAGCTCTATCATTGATCGAGACATTGTTCTCAAACTTTCCATTTTTATATTTTCCCCAGCTCGACTTGGACACCGAGTGTCCAAGTTTGTGGACTTTGAAGTTTAAGTTGACATATACGCTCAAATGCAAAAGATATTCGTTTGAATCTATGTGCTTTGCTTTAAATTTGCCTTGGAATAAAGTGCCGCTTCTTTTATTCTTGTTGTTAAAGTATTTTGCATAACCCATGCCCAATCTCTGCATAAATTTTTCAATGCCTTTTGGAGAAACCTGCTCTAAAATAAAGTGGAAGTGGTTTGGATTAATGCAATAAGCAACAAAACTAACCAAAGGTTTTTCTTTTCTTTTTGGCTTATCCTTTAGAAATGAATTTTCATAGATGCTTCCGATCGGATCTACTGAATTGAACTCCCTCATCCCCTGAAGGAAACGCTCATAATCAAACTTATCCAAGAATATTGCCCGTTTATCAACTCCGCGATTATAAATGTGATAAAATTCCCCACCGGCAAACATTTCCTTTCTCATGTTCTGATCATAGCACTTGGACACTCGGTGTCCAAGTTGCGGTGTCCAAGTTGCAAGTTGGCGTCTGAGTAATTATCATCTCACGAGATTATATAAACAGTGTATTTCGCTAGCGCTTAGCGCGCGGCTTGCCCCGTAGCCAAATCCAGCAGGATTTGTGGTATCGGGGTCGATGAGGCCCTGTGGAAATTACAATTTTGCTAGAAATCGCTCATAGTCATCGTGATTACCGATCCAAAACCAGAACATTTGATCACTTTTTAAATAACCGATTGCTCTATATCCTTTCGTGATGCGAATTGACCAAAATGGTTTGCCAGCGAAAGGTTTTTTGAAAAGAAGACTGGGATGTGACGGATTATTCATCCACATAAATAAATTCCTCCGTGCACTTTTTTGCACGTGCGGAGGCAATTTCGAAAACAACAACTCAAACTTTTCAGTTGTACTGGAGATCATTAAATCTTTAGAAACTGACCGAGAGGGTTTGTTTTTTTCTTAATTTCAGAGCGCCCAATTTTTTCCATTTTTTTTATTTTCTTGCCAGAAGTGCCGGAAAAAAGCTTGTCCCAGCGTGCCTCATTGTCCAATTCCTCAAAAATTATTGACGCATAGTTATTCTGGAGTTTTTTCGGCAAGTCTTCAAGTTTTTTTACCGCTTTTTCTAACAATGTAGTCATACTCGTATTGTAGCAGATTGTAAAAATCGGTCAACGGTCTAAATTATATAATCTCTTAATCTCATCCGCCGAAACCTGCCTGCCGGCAGGCAGGGCGCGCGATTGTAGACGCGGATGTCGTCCCAGCACCAGAACAAGTTCGATGCGGGGTAAATCGATGAGGCCACTACAAAAGCTCTATAAATTTATCAACAGTTAGATCGGCTTGTTTGATTATAGATTTTAAGGTTTTCGGAGTTAATTCTTTTCTATGGAAAGGAATTGTAACCCTCAATTCTTTTTTAATCGAATGCCTAAGCTGAACATGACTTCCGCTTTGATGATATTCATAAAAACCAGCTCTTTTTAGAACTCTGATAACTAATGCCGAAGGAATACGTGGTAATTTTGGCAAAACAGTTAAACTCCAACTGTAATTCTTTCTCGTTTAGGAATACCGATTGCAGTGGATAAACTGTCTTTAAGCATGGCCTCTAAATAACATTTGATCGCGTCTTTCCCCATTGCCCGCGCTTCTTTTAAATTGTTTCCCTCAGTAACAAGTCCTGGAAGTTTAGGTACGGTAACCGTATATCCGGCTCCGTTTGGCTCAAAAACAGCATCATATTGAAGTATATTTTCTTTGTATTTTTTCATAATACTACTATAGCAGTATAATTTAAAAAATCAAATACAAAAATTTCTATCTTCCCAAATCATATAATCTTTTCTTAAACTTTGGGACATCGGATGTCCAAAAGTTTAGTGAGCAATTACCTGCCAAGGTTATAGAGGCGTTGTATCTCGGCAGGCGTCAGCGCGCGGTTGTAGATGCGCACGTCGTCAATGAGGCCACGAACAAAATAATTGGTTGGGGCGTGGCTGTCGACGCTAATCATAAAATCCTTGTTAATATCATCAAGACTGCCAAGTCCAGTAATATCTGCAGTGTTTTCTTGGATTCCATCAACATAAATTTTGGCGGTGTTTCCATCACGCACGCCATAAACCATATGCCAATTTCCATCATCAACATTGGTAGTCCCCTCAAAATAAGCCTCGGCAGCGTTATCATCCAAATTAAGTGCGGCGACGCCGGTAGTTTGCCGATAAGCCCACAAACCATATCTTTTTCCTCCAGCACCAGAAGAACCTTTAGCAGCAAGGAGTCCATACCCAGGATTACCAGCTTGCGCCGACGGATTCCCAGACGTTTTTATCCATCCGCCAACGCTAAAATTATTAGCCCCCATATCTAAAGAAGGATTTCTCCCTGCATTCACATAATCATTACTCCCATCAAAACTCAACCCCTGGCCGATTTTGCCGATGGCTTTTTGCGGACCGTTTATCATAAATCCCCGATTATTGTTGCCGGAAAGATCCGCCACCGAAGTTGTGCCATGGGTGGATTCGTCAAATGACCAATAACCAACCAAACCTTTCGTGAGCGAGCCGGTGTTTTGCGCTTGGGAACTTCCCAATTGGATTCGTCAAATGACCAATAACCAACCAAACCTTTCGTGAGCGAGCCGGTGTTTTGCGCTTGGGAACTTCCCAAT